>NZ_JBICKW010000054.1:0-296679 GCF_043104645.1 Delftia sp. WSY_12 | reverse complement strand
TTGCATTGGGCTGCAGGAAACGGGGAAACAGGCTGAACCGCCAAAACGGACGGCTCAACGGAACATCCGAAAATGGACAACCCAAAAAAGAGAGCGCTGACGCGCTCTCTTTTTATTCCTGCCAGGCTTCTTCGTCGCACCCGGATGCAACATCCGGCGCAGTTTCCTGCGGACAATTCCGCTAGCATTGACGTTAACGTCAACGTCGCATTCCCATGGCCGCCGGCTGTGGATGCCGGCGGACTCTCCAGCCATGTCGACCACCTACACCATCAGCGATCTTGCCAAGGAGTTCGATCTCACGACCCGGGCCATCCGCTTCTATGAGGACATGGGCCTGCTTGAGCCCGAGCGTGCCGGGCCTGGCGGACGCAATCGCGTCTACAGCGCGCGTGATCGCACACGTCTTCGCCTGACCTTGCGGGCCAAGCGGCTGGGACTGTCTCTGAACGAAGCCAAGGAGATCATCGATCTCTACGACAGCCCCCGTGACACGGGCGTGCAACTGCGCAAATTCCTGGAGGTGCTGGCTGTGCACCGCCGCCAGCTCGAAGACCGCCTGGCCGATCTGCAGGCCAACCTGGCCGAGGTGCGAGAGCAGGAATCCGAGGCCCGCACTTTGTTGAAACACCTGGATGGGAAAAATGCTTCATAATTGACGTTTACGTAAACGTAATTTGTGAGGCTTGCCTTGACCGTGCTCCGCCTGGAACCTGCCAACAGCGACTTTGCCCGCCGTGTGCGAGACAGTTTTGCACGCCAGGGCGCGATGCACACCCTGGGCGCCGAGCTGTCCTTGCTGGAGCCCGGTGCCGTCGATGTCTGCCTGGACTGGGCGCCCGGGCTGACGCAGCAGCATGGCTTTTTGCATGCCGGCATGGTTTCCACGGCGCTGGATTCCGCCTGCGGCTACGCAGGGCTGACCCTGATGCCGGCCGATGCTGCCGTGCTCACCATTGAATTCAAGATCAACTTGCTGGCCCCTGCCAAGGGCCAGCGCTTTCGCATGGAAGGCCGTGTGCTCAAGCCGGGCCGCACCATCACCGTGACCGAAGGGCGCGCCTACGCCATCGACGAAGGCCGCGAGAAACTGATTGCCACCATGGGCTGCACGCTGATGTGCGTGCAGGGCCGCGATCTGGCCGATTGAGCCGGGCGGCGTTCTTTCCCCCAATTTCCACAGGAGACATGAGATGAGCCTTTCCAACCTGCCGGGCCTGAACTTCCAACTGGGCGAGGACATCGATGCGCTGCGCGATGCCGTGCGCGAGTTCGCACAGGCCGAGATTGCACCGCGCGCCGGCGAGATCGACCGCGACGACCAGTTCCCCATGGACCTGTGGCGCAAGTTCGGCGACCTGGGCGTGCTGGGCATCACCGTGTCCGAGCAGTACGGCGGTGCCGACATGGGCTACCTGGCCCACATGGTGGCGATGGAGGAAATCTCGCGTGCCAGCGCATCGGTGGGCCTGTCCTACGGCGCGCACAGCAATCTCTGCGTGAACCAGATCAACCGCAACGGCAATGAAGCGCAAAAGGCCAAGTACCTGCCCAAGCTGATCAGCGGCGAGCATGTGGGCGCGCTGGCCATGAGCGAGCCCGGCGCCGGCTCGGACGTGATCAGCATGAAGCTCAGGGCCGAGGACAAGGGCGGCTACTACCTGCTCAACGGCACCAAGATGTGGATCACCAACGGTCCCGATGCCGATACCCTGGTGGTCTACGCCAAGACCGAGCCCGAGCTGAACGCCCGCGGCGTGACTGCCTTCCTGATCGAGAAGGGCATGAAGGGCTTTTCCATTGCCCAGAAGCTGGACAAGCTGGGCATGCGTGGCAGCCACACGGGCGAGCTGGTGTTCGAGAACGTCGAGGTGCCGGCCGAGAACGTGCTGGGCGGCGTGAACAACGGCGCCAAGGTGCTGATGAGCGGCCTGGACTATGAGCGCGCCGTGCTGACCGGCGGGCCGCTGGGCATCATGCAGTCGGTGATGGACAACGTCGTGCCCTACATCCATGACCGCAAGCAGTTCGGCCAGAGCATCGGCGAGTTCCAGCTCATCCAGGGCAAGGTGGCGGACATGTACACCGTGCTGCAAGCGGGCCGCTCCTTTGCCTATACGGTCGCCAAAAACCTCGATCTGCTGGGAACCGAGCATGTTCGCCAAGTTCGCAAGGATTGCGCCAGCGTCATCCTGTGGTGCGCCGAGAAGGCGACATGGATGGCCGGCGAAGGCGTTCAAATCTATGGGGGTAATGGGTATATCAACGAATACCCACTGGGTCGCCTCTGGCGGGATGCGAAACTCTATGAGATCGGCGCCGGCACCAGCGAGATCCGTCGCATGCTGATCGGCCGCGAGCTGTTCGCAGAGACCTGCTGATCTTTCGCCTGCCTGCTGCGCCGTTCTTGAGTTTGACCCCAACAAAAGGATTGTTTATGAGCACAACCTCCATCGAAGAGCTGTTTGTCCACAACCGCGAATGGGCCCAGCAGGTGGAGCGTGACCGGCCCGGGTTCTTCACTGGGCTGATGGCGCAGCAAAAACCCCGCTACATGTGGATCGGCTGTTCCGACAGCCGCGTGCCCGCGAACCAGATCACGGGCCTGGAGCCCGGCGAGGTGTTCGTGCACCGCAACGTGGCCAACGTGGTCGTGCCCAGCGACCTGAACTGCCTGTCCACCATCCAGTACGCGGTGGACCAGCTCAAGGTCGAGCACCTGATGGTCGTCGGCCACTATGGCTGCGGCGGCGTGCTGGCGGCACTGGAGGATGTGCGCGTGGGCCTGGCCGACAACTGGATCCGCCACGTGAAGGACGTGCGCGACAAGCACCAGGCGCTGCTGGCCAGCCTGTCGCCGCAATGGCGCCATGACGCGCTGTGCGAGCTCAATGCCATCGAGCAGGTGATCAATGTGGCGCAGAGCACGGTGATGCAGGATGCCTGGGCGCGCGGCCAGAAGGTCACGCTGCACGGCTGGTGCTATGGCCTGAAGGACGGCCTGATCACCAATCTGCAGATGACCGTGCCCGGTGTCGGCGGCATCGCCAACATCCATGCCGAGGCTGTCGAGCTGGTCGCCAGCCGCCAGCGCGACTGAGCGGCCATGGCAGGCGGGACCCCGGGAGACTTCATGCCGATGCCTGCCCAGGACACCCTGCTTGCCCATGACATCGCGCGGGCGATGATGGATGGCTTCAACCGCCATTACCGCCTGTTCCGCGCCGAATCGGCCCGCGCCAAGCACCGCTTCGAGACGGCCGACTGGCTGGGCCAGCAGCGCGCGCAGCGCGAGCGCATCGAGTTCTACGACCTGCGCGTGCGCGAATGCGTGCGCCGGCTTGAAAAGGAGTTTTCGGCCGGCGCCCAGCCCATGCCGGTCTGGCAGCAGATCAAGCGCCACTACATCGGGCTCATGGTCAACCACCTGCAGCCGGAGCTGGCCGAGACCTTCTTCAACTCGGTCACCACCAAGATCCTGCACCGTACGCACTTCCACAACGACTTCATCTTCGTGCGGCCGGCCGTCAGTACGGAATACATAGAGAACCAGGAGCCGACCGCACGCCCGGCCTACCTGGCCTTCTACCCCACGCGCGAGACACTGTCGCAGACGCTGCGCGAAGTCGTGGAGCAGTTCGCGCTGCAGCGCCCCTTTGAAGACCTGGAGCGCGACATCGCCCGCCTGGCCGAGCGCCTGGAGCCCCAGCTGCAGGCCATGCGCCTGTACGCCAACTTCCAGATCCAGGTGCTGTCCAGCCTGTTTTTCCGCAACAAGGGCGCCTACATCGTCGGCAAGATCATCAACGGCTTTGCCGAGCTGTCCTGGGCCGTGCCCATCCTGCATGGGGACAACGGCCGGCTGGTGCTGCATGCGGCCCTGTTCGGCGAGAAGGACCTGCACGGCCTCTTCAGCTTTGCGCGTGCCTACTTCATGGTCGATACCGACGTGCCCAGCGCCTACGTGCAGTTCCTGCGCAGCCTCATGCCGCGCAAGCCGCGCGCCGAGCTGTACAACGCCCTGGGCCTGGCCAAGCAGGGCAAGACGCTGTTCTACCGCGACTTCCTGCACCACCTGCGCCATTCGCGCGACCAGTTCCGCATCGCGCCCGGCATCAAGGGCATGGTCATGCTGGTGTTCGACCTGCCCAGCTTTCCCTACGTGTTCAAGCTCATCAAGGACCGGTTCGCCGCGCCCAAGGAGATCACCCGCGAGCAGGTCAAGGCCAAGTACCGCCTGGTCAAGCAGCACGACCGCGTGGGGCGCATGGCCGACACGCTGGAGTACAGCCTGGTGGCCTTCCCGCGCGAGCGCTTCTCGGAGGCGCTGATCGCCGAGATCCTGGAGCACGCGCCCAGCCAGGTCGAGATCAGCGACCGCGACGGCGATGGCCGGCAGGAGGTCATCATCTCCCACCTCTACATAGAGCGGCGCATGGTGCCGCTGAACCTGCTGCTGCAGGAGTGCTTCGATGACGGGCTGGACCTGCCGGGACCGCGGCAGCGGCTGGAGAGCGCCGTGATCGAATACGGAAATGCCATCAAGGACCTGGTGGCCGCCAACATCTTCCCGGGCGACATGCTGTGGAAGAACTTCGGCATCACGCGCGGCGGCAAGGTGGTGTTCTACGACTACGACGAGATCGAATACCTGACCGACTGCCATTTCCGTCAGGTGCCTGCGCCGCGCAACGAGGAAGACGAGCTCAGCGGCGAGGTCTGGTATCCCGTGGGCCCGCGCGATGTGTTCCCGGAAACCTTCGCGCCCTTTTTGCTGGGCAATCCGGCCGTGCGCGAAGTTTTCATGCGCCACCATGCCGACCTGCTCGATCCCGCCTTCTGGCAGGGGCACCAGCAGCGCATCCGCGAAGGCCACGTGCACGACGTCTATCCCTACGAGCGCAGCCGCTGGCTGGCCTGACCCGTTTGTTTTCCCCTCACCATCACCACATCCAGGAGATAAGCATGCAAGACCCCATCGTCATCGTCGGCGCAGCCCGCACCCCCATGGGCGCATTCCAGGGCGACTTCGCCGATCTCGCGGCCCACGATCTGGGCGGCGCCGCCATCAAGGCCGCCGTGCAGCGTGCCGGCGTGGCGCCGGAGAAGGTGGACGAAGTGCTGTTCGGCAACTGCCTGATGGCGGGCCAGGGACAGGCGCCTGCGCGCCAGGCAGGCTTCAAGGGCGGCCTGCCGCGCAGCACGGGCGCCGTGACCCTGTCCAAGATGTGCGGCGCCGGCATGGAGGCCACCATCCTGGCCCATGACCAGCTGGTGGCGGGCAGCCGCGATGTGGTGGTCTCCGGCGGCATGGAGAGCATGACCAATGCGCCCTACCTGCTCAAGAAGGGCCGTGGCGGCTACCGCATGGGCCACGACAAGGTCTATGACCACATGATGCTCGACGGTCTGGAGGACGCCTACGAGCCGGGCCGCTCCATGGGCACCTTTGGCGAGGACTGCGCCGCCAAATACCACTTCACGCGCGAGCAGCAGGACGCCTACGCCATCGAAAGCGTCAAGCGCGCCCAGGCGGCCACTGAAAGCGGCGCCTTCGCGGCCGAGATCACGCCCGTGACCGTCTCCACGCGCAAGGGCGATGTCACGGTCAGCATCGACGAAGGCCCGGCCAAGGCCAAGCTGGACAAGATCGCCAGCCTCAAGCCCGCCTTCAAGAAGGACGGCACGATCACGGCGGCATCGAGCTCCAGCATCAACGACGGCGCCGCCGCCCTGGTGCTGATGCGCGAGTCCACGGCCAAGGAGCTGGGCTGCAAGCCGCTGGCGCGCATCGTCGCCCATGCCACGCATGCTCAGGAGCCCGAATGGTTCACCACGGCCCCCGTGGGCGCCACGCAGAAGGCCCTCAAGAAGGCCGGCTGGACGGCGGCGGATGTGGACCTGTGGGAAGTCAACGAAGCCTTTGCCGTCGTGCCCATGGCCCTGATGGCCGAGCTGGGCGTGCCGCGCGACAAGGTCAACGTCAACGGCGGCGCCTGTGCGCTGGGCCACCCCATTGGCGCCAGCGGTGCGCGCATCCTGGTCACGCTGCTGCACGCCCTGCAGGCGCGTGGCGGCAAGCGCGGCCTGGCCACGCTGTGCATAGGCGGCGGCGAGGGAACAGCCATGGCGATAGAAATGGTCACCCCCTGAGGCGCTGCGCGCCCTCCCCCTGAAAGGGGGACGACACCCTCGGTGCGGGGCGGCGCGGCCGGCGTAGGCCCTTCCTCGGTGTCTCTGATTTGCATTGCGCCAGTTTTATGGGCAGCGCCACAGACGTCCAGAGAGCTAGACTTGGATCGGCCGATCCGCTATTACTTTGACCTCTCGACCATGATCACCAGCGAAGAACAGTTGCGCAGCCTGTATGCCATGCCGGCCGAAAGGGCCTTGCTCAAGCAGCAGGTGGACCTGGACCGGCATTGCCTGCGCTTCATCGCGCTGTCGCCGCTGTGCATCGTGGCCACGGGGGGCGCGGCGGGCTCGCTGATGGATGCCTCGCCGCGCGGCGGAAAGCCGGGCTTCATCAAGGCGCCCGACAACCAGACACTGCTGATCCCCGACTCGGGCGGCAACAACCGCCTGGACAGCTTCAGCAACCTGATCGCCGATCCGCGCATCGGCCTGCTGTTCATGGTGCCGGGCTTCGACGAGACGCTGCGCGTCAACGGCGTGGCCAGGCTGCGCGACGAGGCCCACTACACGGCGCTGTTCGCCAACGAAGGCTTCCGGCCCAAGATCGTTCTGGAGATCCAGGTGCAGGAGGCCTATCTGCACTGCGCCAAGGCCCTCATGCGCGCCCGGCTCTGGAAGCCCGAGTCCCAGGTGCCGCGCAACGTCATGCCGTCGGTGAACCAGATGGTCCACCAGCAGATCGGCCTGCCTGCGCCCACCGAGACGCAGGAGGCCATGGTCGAGCGCTACGAAAAACAGATCGCGGGCGAGCAGGGCCGCTGACCGCATTCCATTTGAAAGGTCGAAAGACATGGCAGTCACTCTGGTGTTGGGAGCCTCGCGCGGGCTCGGTTTTGCCTTGGTAGAGGCCTATGCGGCCCAGGGCCGCAGCGTGGTCGCCACGGTGCGCAGCGAGGCCGATCGCGAGCGCGTCGAAGCCACGGGCGCCAAGGTGCTGCTGGTGGATGTGGCCGATCCGGCCAGCGTCAGCGGCCTGGCCTGGCAGCTCGATGGCGAGAAGATCGAGCTGGCGCTGTACGTGGCCGGAGTGTGGGATGCCCACAGCTCGGCCACGCCGCCCACGCGCGAGCAGTTCGACCGCGTCATGCACACCAATGTGCTGGGCGCCATGCAGGTGCTGCCCCAGGTGGCGCCGATGGTCGAGGCGGCGGGCGGCGTGTTCGGCCTGTTCTCCAGCGAGATGTCGCTGCTGGCCGGCGCCGAATCCGACGCCTGGCTCTACCGCGTCAGCAAGGCCGCTCTCAACATGGTCGTGGCCAGCGCCCAGCCGCAATGGCCCGGCGCCACCGTGGTCGCGCTGGACCCGGGCTGGGTGCAGACCGACATGGGCGGCGAGTCCGCCACCTTCACCGTGGAGCAAAGCGTGCAGGGTCTGGTCCGCACCCTGGCCGGCGTCACGCCGGCTGATCGGGGCCGCATGCTGCGCCACGACGGGCAGCGCATCGCCTGGTAGCTGCGGCCGGGACAACGAACAACGAAACAAGGAATCAGGAGACAAGACATGCTGCTCAACGCAGACCAGGAAATGATCCGTGACGCGGTGCGCGACTTCGTGCGCACCGAAATCACGCCCCATGCCGCACGCTGGGACAAGGAGCACCACTTTCCCAAGAACGTGCACCAGGGCCTGGCGGCGCTGGGTGCCTACGGCATCTGCGTGCCCGAGGAATACGGCGGCGCCGGCCTTGACTACCTGAGCCTGGCCCTGGTGCTGGAGGAAATCGCAGCCGGCGACGGCGGCACCAGCACGGTGATCAGCGTCACCAACTGCCCCGTCAACGCCATCCTCATGCGCTACGGCAGCGAGGCGCAAAAGCAGCAATGGCTGGCGCCGCTGGCGCGCGGCGAGATGCTGGGCGCCTTCTGCCTGACCGAGCCGCATGTGGGCTCGGACGCCTCGGCGCTGCGCACCACGGCCACCCGCGACGGCAACGACTACGTGATCAACGGCGTCAAGCAGTTCATCACCAGCGGCAAGAACGGCGACGTGGCCATCGTCATCGCCGTCACCGACAAGGCGGCCGGCAAGCGCGGCATGAGCGCCTTCATCGTGCCCACCTCCGCACCCGGCTACCAGGTGCTGCGGCTGGAGGACAAGCTGGGCCAGCACAGTTCGGACACGGCCCAGATCCAGTTCGAGGGCTGCCGAATCCCCGTCGCCAACCTCATCGGTGCCGAGGGCGAGGGCTACAAGATTGCGCTGTCGGCGCTGGAGGGCGGGCGCATCGGCATTGCCGCGCAAAGCGTGGGCATGGCGCGTGCGGCCTTTGAATGCGCGCTGCAGTACTCCAAGGAGCGCGAGAGCTTCGGCCAGCCCATCTTCAACCACCAGGCCGTGGGCTTTCGCCTGGCCGACTGCGCCACGCAGATCGAGGCCGCGCGCCAGCTGATCTGGCATGCGGCCAGCCTGCGCGATGCCGGCCTGCCCTGCCTGAAGGAAGCGGCCATGGCCAAGCTGTTCGCCAGCGAGATGGCCGAGCGCGTGTGCAGCGCAGCCATCCAGACCCTGGGCGGCTATGGCGTGGTCAACGATTTTCCCGTCGAGCGCATCTACCGCGACGTGCGCGTGTGCCAGATCTACGAGGGAACGAGCGACGTGCAGAAAATTCTCATCCAGCGCGCCCTGGCCTGAGGCCCCTCACTATGCTGCGGGTCGGGCCGGATGGCCCCGTCACCCGCAGGGCTTAGCATGGAGCGTCGCCGGGACGGCGCCCGGGAGAGGCGGGCACCGGACTCCGGCAGGTTTGTGACCACCTTCGCAGGAGATCCCGACATGCCCATTGCTTCCGTCAACGGCCAGAACCTTTACTACGAGGACACGGGCGGGCGCGGCCCGGTCCTGGTGTTTTCGCATGGACTGCTCATGGACCACACCATGTTCGCTCCCCAGGTCCAGGCGCTGCAGGATCGCTATCGCTGCATCAGCTGGGACGAGCGTGGCCATGGCCAGACGGCGGACCCCGCGCATTGCGCTCCCTTTGACTACTACGACTCGGCCGACGACCTGGCCGCCCTGCTGGCGCACCTGGGCGTGGAGCGCGCGGTGCTGGTGGGCATGTCGCAGGGCGGCTATCTGTCGCTGCGCTGTGCGCTCATCCATCCCGAGGTCGTGCGTGCGCTGGTGCTGATCGACACCCAGGCCATGCTGGAAGACCCCGAGCAGATGCCCCACCACGAGGCGTTGCTGCGCGCCTGGATGGAGCATGGCCTCAGCGACGACATGGCGGCCACGGTGGAGCGCACCATCCTGGGCCAGGGCTGGAGCGGCGCGGCCGCCTGGCGCGCCAAATGGAAGAAGGCCACGCCCATCAACCTGGGGCAGAGCTTTCTGGCGCTGGCCCAGCGCGATGACATCAGCCCGCGACTGCCCGACATCCACGTACCGGCACTGGTCATCCATGGCACGGACGACATCGCCATCACGCTCGACCGTGCACGCGCCATGGCCAAGGCCTTGCCCAGGGCGCAGTGGGTGGAGGTGCCGGGGGCCGGCCATGCGGCCAACCTCACGCATCCGCAGCCCGTGAACCTGGCCATCGAGCGCTTCCTGGAGCAGCTCGACTAGGCTCAGACCGGCGGATCGCCGTCGTTCTCGCTGTCGCGGCGGCGCAGGACGACGGTGATGCTGCCGTCGGTCTCCAGCGTGGCGCGCTCCACCTCTCTGAGGTGCAGGCAGCCGCCCGCACGCAGCGCGGCCTCGATATCGTCGCGCGTGATGCGTTCCTCGCGCATCAGATCCTTGTTCAGGTGGCCGTCCGTGATCAGGGCCTGGGCCTTGCCGTCGATGAGCCGCTCCAGCGCGGGAAAACGGAAAGTCAGCCAGGACAGCAGCAGATGGCACAGGATCAGCGTGGAGGCCGAGATCATGCCGCCGATCAGCGAGTTGTCCCCGGCATTCATGGAGTTCTGCACCGCATTCGACAGGATGAGCAGCAGCACCAGGTCAAAGGGCGCGTACTGCCCCGTCTGGCGCCGCCCCGTCAGCCGAAGGAACACCAGCAAGAACAGGTAGACGGCCACGCCGCGCACCACGAACTCCCACCACGGGACCGACATTGAAAACATGGGCTCTCCTTACAGGCCCGAGGGCCCGCGGTCAGTATCATGGCCCGCCTGTCCTCCATCAAGAACCCGGTCGCAGCAAGGCGGCCGTGACTGACATGCACTTCTGCTCCCCCGCCGTCCTCTCCCAGGTTCCGCAAGTTTCGCGAGTTCCGCAGGGCCAGCCGCTATGAGCGCGGCCGCCACCTCCCCAGCCTGTCCCTGTGGCCAGCACGATGCCAAGGGCCGGTCCCTGGCCTTCGATGCCTGCTGCGGCCGCTACCTGGACCATTTCGACGACTGCCCCGCACCCGATGCCCAGGCCTTGATGCGCTCGCGCTACAGCGCCTTCGTGCGTGAGGACGCCGCCTACCTGCTGGCCACCTGGCACGCCAGCCAGCGGCCCGCCACGCTGGACTTCGAGCCCTCGGCGCGCTGGCTGGGGCTGGCGGTCAAGGACTTCCGAAGCACCGGCGAGGACCGCGCCGAGGTGGAATTCGTCGCGCGCTACCGCGTGGCGGGCCGCGCCGTGCGCCTGCATGAGCGCAGCCGCTTCGTGCGCGAAGGCGGGCGCTGGTTCTACGTGGATGGCGACCAGTTCTGAACACGGCGGCGGCCCTGCGGAGCCGCTGTGGAAGCTGCAGCAGCGCCAGCGGCTGCTGCTGTCCATCGCATCGCGGGGCTCGTCCGAGGCGGCGGCCCTCATCATCCCCGGCATCGTGGTCTGGCTGCAGCGGCACGAAACGGGTGCCTTCCAGGTGCCGCTGCTGCTGTGGTGGCTGGGCATGGCGCTCATGGCCTGCGTCTTCGTTGGTTTGCGGCGCCAGTTGCGTCGGGACCTGGGCGCTGCCGTGCCCTCGGCCGAGTTGCCAGCGCGGCTGCAGCGCTGGGAGCGCGTGATGGGCCGCATGGCCTTGCTCAACGCCGGCTCCTGGGCGCTGGCCATACCGCTGACCCATGGCAGCGGCCATGAATTCCGGCTTTTCATCTACCTGGTGCTGTGCGGCGTCGTGGCCTCGGCCGCCACCTTCCTGGCGCCGGCGGCTGCCGTGTTCAAGCGCTTCTTCGGCGTGCTGTACGGCGCCATGCTGCTGGCCGTGGTCTGGTACTTCCCGAACAGGGGCCTGTACCTGCTGCCGCTGCTCATGCTGTATGGCGCCACCATCGCGCGCCATGCCTGGGGGGCGCGCCAGCTCATGCAGCAGCAATGGGCGCAGGAGCGTGACCGCCAGCTGCTGGCCGAGCGCTACCTGGCGGCCAAGGAGCAGGCCGAACAGGCGCTGGAGGCCAAGAGCCGCTTCCTGTCGGCTGCCAGCCATGACCTGCGCCAGCCCCTGCATGCCCTGGGCCTGCTGGTGGAGACCGCCCGCCAGCGCAATGCCGACGGCGCACTGGCGGGCGTGCTTGACGATGCCCAGGCCTGTGCCCAGTCGCTGGGCACCATGTGCAACGACCTGCTGGACCTGTCGCGGCTGGAGAACGGCACCTGGGAGCTGCGCGCCCAGGTGATGGACCTGCGCATTCTGCTGGGCGATGCCACGCGCCTGTTCGCGGCCGAGGCCCGCCAGCGCGGGCTGGTGCTGCGCTGGCGCGTGGCGCGCGGCATGGATAGCCTGGTGCGTGCCGACGAGGCCCTGCTGCGCCAGATGGTGTTCAACCTGCTGCACAACGCCCTGCGCTACACCCAGCGCGGCGGCGTGCTGCTGGCCGCCCGCGTGCACGGCGGGGGCTGGCGCATCGAGGTCTGGGATACCGGCCTGGGCATTGCGGCCGAAGACCGGCCCCATGTCTTCGCACCGCACTTTCGCGCGCGTTCCGGCCAGGCGGCCCGGCGCGCGGCCCAGCCTGCGGCCGAGCACCTGCCCGGCGTGAGCAGCCAGGGCCTGGGCCTGGCCGTGGTGGCCGCAGCGGCGCGCCGCATGGGCGTGGAGCATGGTCTGCTGTCCACGCCGGGACGGGGTTCGTGCTTCTGGCTGCAGCTGTCGCCCAGCCTGAGCGTGCAAGCGGACCTGCCTCTGGGGCACGCGCAGGCGCAGGCAGGGGCAGGGGCCGAGGCTGCCGCGAATCCGCCAGGCCGCCCCCTGCTGCAGGGCAGGTGCTGGGTGGTCGATGACGATGTGCAGGTGGCACAGGCCCTGGCCGGCCTGCTGCGCGGCTGGGGGCTGACCGTGGACGTGGCGGCTTCGGGCCGCGAGGCGCAGGCCTGGCTGGCGGCGGGGCAGCATCCCGATTTCGTGCTGTGCGACCACCAGCTGGCCCAGGGCGAGAACGGCTTTGCGCTGCTGCAGAACGTGCTGGCGCAATCGCCGCAGGCGGCCGGTGCCCTGCTCAGCGGCGACCCTTCCGCTGCGCTGGAGCAGCAGGCGCAGGAACTGGGCTATCTGCTGCTGCGCAAGCCCGTGGATCCGCTGGCGCTGCTGGCCCTGCTTCAGCGCAGGCTGGCCGTGGCCGGCGCCTGAACCGTATCGGTCGGCGGTACGGAGGGCGGCAGCTCCAGCGCAATGCCCTGCATGCGCGTGATGGCGTCGATGCGGCTGTGCACGCCCAGGCGCTGCAGGGCGCCTGCCACATGCTCCTTGACCGTGTGCGGCGACAGGTGCAGCAACCGGGCAATGCTGGGATTGGGCAGGCCGCGCAGCACCAGGTCCAGCACCTGGGCCTGGCGCGGGGTGAGGCCCAGCTCGGCCGCCGTCATGCGGATGGCATGGGCGCCGCCCGGCGGCTGCGGCGCCAGCGGGGCGGCGGGGAACCAGGTCTCGCCGCGCAGCAGGGCCGCCACGGCCTGCTGCAGCACCTGCGGCGGCTGCGACTTGAGCACAAAGCCATGGGCCCCGGCCGCGCGTGCCTTCAGGGCAATCGCGCCATGCGTGTCGCCGCTGGTCATGAGCACGCGGCAGGCGGGCGCCAGCGTGCGGATTTCGCGCACCACGTCCGTGCCTGCGCTGGCACCCAGCCAGAAATCCACGATGGCCAGATGTGGCGATCCCCTGCCGGCCATGCACTGCAGGCCTTCGCCCGCATCGGCCACGGCATGGACTTCGGACAGGCCGAATTGTTTCAGGAACTCGGACACGCCCATGGCCGTCAGCGGGTGGTCGTCGATCACCAGGGCATAGCGCCCCGATTGGAGACAGGAGGAATCGGTCAGGAGGGAATGGCTGTGCATGGTCCGCGCGAAGGCATGTCGAAAGGGCTGGAGCGCCAGGGCGCGCCCGGATACACCTTGCGCACATCGTAACGATTACCCCCCGGCCGGGGGGTGACCGGATGTCGGCCAACTCCCCAAAATCGCCGCCGATGCCCTGAGATTCCGCATGGAACGGGCATGTATTCAACGAGAAGGGGAGATAGTCATGAAGATGGTACAGCTCACGCGCCGCAGCGCGGCATTGATGCTTCTGGGAACCCTGGCCGCCTGTGGCGGCGGCGGTGGTGGTGGATTGGGAGAACCGGGCGGCGGAGATCCCGGCAATGGCGGAAATCCTGGCAACCCCGGTACGCCCGGCAACCCCGGCGGCACGCCCACGCCGGTGACCGGCCAGTACCGCATGGAGAACGGTGCGGAGAACTTCGACGCGGCCCTGTCCGCCATGAACGCGCTGGGGGCGCAGGGCTATGCCTTCACCTACAGCCTGGCCTCGGGCGGTACCGCCTTCCCCGTTCCCATCGGTGACTTCTACGTCACCGACACGGCCCACACCGGCACGCGCCTGGACTACCGCATGGTGCCGGACGTGGCGGGCGTCTCGGCCCTGGTGGCCCAGCTCAACGCACAGGGTGCGCAAGGCTACCTGTACAAGTCCGGCATGGCGTTCCCCAGCAGCACGCAGGACCTGCGCAACCTCTATGTGCGCAGCAGCAGCGCCGCAGCCACCTACAGCTACGAGACGCGCCCCGCCGTGGGTGCGCTGGACACGTCCGGCTTCACGCAGCAACTGGCCGAGATGAGCGGCCGGGGTTTCCGCTACATGGGCCCGCTGATCTCGGGCAACGAGATGTTCAACCTCTACGTCAAGGACTCCAAGGCGCCGGCCTTCGAGTACGCGGTGTTCGCATTGGCCGCGCCCTTCGGCATGGCCAACGGCACGGCGCTGAAGCAGCGCCTGGACGAGATGGGTGCCAAGGGCCACCTGCTGCGCGGCGCCCTGGTGCTGCGCGGCAATACCGAAGGCGTGCAGCTGTACGAAAAGAGCGGCGACCAGCAGGGCGCCATCGAGTACCGCGTCGAACCGGTGTCCCAAAGCGCGAGCCTCGCGCAGCGCCTGGAGCAGTTCAACCGCAATGCGGCCGAAGGCTTCTTCGCCTTCGGCGACGTGGTCACCGACGATGGCCAGTTCCATTCCATCTCGGTGCGCAACGTCCGCCGCATGGTGCATCCGCTGGCCGGTGCCTCCTTCCCCTGAGCAGGGCACAGGCATGCGCGGCCGGCGCATAATCCGGCCATTTTCCGCAGCAAGGGCGCCCCAGGGCGCCCTTGCTCAGTTTGTTTCGAGAATCCATCCATGACTGCTTTCGAGGCCGTGCTCTTCGACTGTGACGGCGTGCTCGTCGACAGTGAATCCATCACCAACCGCGTGCTGTGCACCATGCTCAATGAATCGGGCTGGCCCATCAGCACCGAGGAATGCCTGCGCGAATTCATCGGCAAGACCGTGCGCAGCCAGGCCGCGCTGATCGAGGCGCGCACCGGCAAGCCGCTGACCGACGCATGGATGGCCGCCTTCTACGAGCGCCGCAACGCCGCGCTGCGCGCCGAGCTGGTGGCCATTGACGGCGCGCTGTCCGCCGTCAGCCAATCCCATGCGCTGTGCGCTGGCCGCATCGCCTGCGCCTCGGGCGCGGACCGCGCCAAGGTGGAGATGCAGCTGGCCCAGGTCGGCATGGCCCCGTATTTCGAGGGCCGCGTCTTCAGCGGCCATGAGCTGCCGCGCAGCAAGCCCTTTCCCGATGTGTACCTGGCAGCCGCCGCCGCACTGGGCGTGGAGCCGGCGCGCTGCCTGGTCATCGAGGACACGGTGACCGGCGTCACCGCCGGCGTGGCCGCAGGCGCCACGGTCTGGGGCTACTTCCCGGCCGACCAGGGCCACGCATCGGCCGAGCAACTGCTCGAGGCCGGCGCCAGCTGCGTATTCGGCGACATGGGCGAGCTGCCGGCCATGCTGCGCGCCATCGGGCAGGCCAGCGCCAGCGCTTGAGCCGGCCCTAGCGCAGCTGCGGCGAAGGCGTCTCGTCCACGGCCTGCGCACGCGCGGCCTGCTGCTCGGCCTGCAGCGCCCGCTGGAAGGCGGGCCGCTGCTGCAGGCGCTGCCAGTAGGCCTGGGTGGCAGGCCCCCATTGCGGCTCCATCTCCAGGTGCGCCGACAGCATCAGCGCATAGCCCACGGCCACGTCGGCAGCGGTGAAGCGGTCTGCCGCGAGCCAGTGGCGCTGTTCCACGGCCTGCTCCACCGCGCGCAGCCGCGCAAGGAACCAGCGCTGGTAGTCCTGGGCCACCTGGGGCTGGCGCCGTTCGGCTGGCTCGAAGTGGGTGTAGCGCAGCACCAGGGTCTGCGGGAAGGTCAGCGTGGCATCGCTCATGTGCAGCCAGTTGAGGTAGGCGGCGAAGTCTGCCTCCTGCGGCTGCACGGACAGGCCCGCCCCGGGGTGCAGGGCGGCCAGGTATTCGCAGATGGCGGCTGACTCGGTCAGCCTGGCCTCGCCGTGGCGCAGCAGCGGCACCGTGCCCAGCGGGTTGAGTTCCAGGTAGCTGCGCTGCAGCACGCGCGGCGGAAACGGCAGCATGTGCAGCGTGTAGGGAAGCTGCAGTTCTTCGAGCATCCACAGCGCGCGGAAGGAGCGCGCGCTGACGCAATGGTGGAGATGGTGCATGCGCAAAGCCTAGGCCAGATGCGCTGACGGCGGCAGTCGCGCAGGATGCAAATCGCGCCAGGATGCGCGCGGCCCTCACTCGGGCCGGGCTCGTGCGCTCTTGCGGAATTCGGAGGGTGACAGCCCCGTCCACAGCCGGAAGGCGCGGATGAAGCTCTTGTCGTTGAGAAACCCGCAGGACTGGGCGATGCGCTTGATGGGCCGGCTGGTGCGCAGCAGCAGGGCCACGGCCCGCTCGCGCCGCACCTCGTCCTTGAGCGCCTGCAGCGAGGCGCCTTCTTCCTTGAGCTGGCGATGCAGGCTGCGCTGGGACAGGTGCAGCTGGCGCGCCAGCGTGTCGGCCGTCTGCAGGCATTCGGCGTCGGCCGCCAGCAGCTGGCGCACGCGCTGCACCAGCTGGCGCTCGCGCCGGTAGGGGCGCACCTGCAGCGGCAGGGCGCGCTGCAGCATGCGCTGCAGCGCGGGCTCGTCGCGCGTCAGCGGCATATCCAGAAAACGCGCGTCGAACTGGAGGCAGGCCCGGGCCGCGCCAAACTCCACCTCGCCCGGCGGGAAAAGCAGCGCATACACGCCCGCATGCGGCGGGGGATCGAAGGGAAAGCAGGCACGCCGCAGCGGCAGCGGCTCATCGATGAACCAGCTGGCCAGGCCGTGGATATTGCGCAGCACCGACAGCAGGCAGAACTCGCGCATGGCGCCCAGCGTGGACAGCTCCTCGATGGCCAGCGTGGCCAAGCCGTCTTCCTGCGTCAGCGTGAGGCGGATGTCGTCGGCCAGCAGGCCATGGTGGCGGCACCAGCGCGCCAGTGCCAGGCCCAGCTGCTCGCTGCCCATGCTGGCGCGTGCCAGCATGCCGTAGCTGCCCCAGGGCAGGCGCCGGGAGAACCAGCCCAGGGCCTCGTCGTCGAGTTCGCGCATGGCGGCATCGGACAGTGCCTCCATCTGCAGCGCCGTGATGCACTCGTTGCGCTCTTTGACGGAGTCTGGCGCGATTTGTGCCTTCTCCAGGGCGGACAGGGCGCTGATGCCCCGGCGTTCGTAGGCCAGCATAATGGCCTGCACAAAGGCCATGGGCGTGACTGCAGGGTGTGCGGAGGCCATGGTGGCGGCCGCCTGGGGCAGGGGGGTCTTGACCAGCGAGGGGGTGAACATGCTGGCAATTATTGCAACCTTCGTGGCCTGTTCTGCTCGGGGTTGGCCCTTATGCTGCCACGCAATAGCTGCCGTGACGGGGCAGGCCACTGCATTTGCCCGTCCCAGGCGCCGCCGACGACACAGGAGACAACGCATGCCCGCCCAGAACGCCCCGCTCGCTTCCAGCCATGCCCAAGGCCGCACCGATGTGCCGCTGATCGAGCAGACCATCGGCGATTTCTTTGCCGACATGGCGGCCCGCCAGCCCGATCGCGAGGCCCTGGTCAGCCGCCACCAGGGCCTGCGCTACAGCTATGCCGGCCTGCACACCGAGGCGCGCCGCCTGGCCAGCGCGCTGCTGGGCCTGGGGCTGGAAAAGGGCGACCGCGTCGGCATCTGGTCGCACAACAACGCCGAATGGGTGCTGATGCAGCTGGCCACGGCCCAGGTCGGCCTGGTGCTGGTCAACATCAACCCGGCCTACCGCACCTCCGAGGTGGAGTACGCGCTCAACAAGGTCGGCTGCAAGGCCCTGGTGACCATGGCGCAGTTCAAGACCAGCGACTACCTGGGCATGCTGCGCGAACTGGCCCCCGAGCTGGCCACGGCCGAGCCCGGCCGCCTGCATTGCGCGCGCCTGCCCCAGCTGCGCAGCGTGGTCTGGATCGACGTGGCAGGGCAGGGCAAAGAGCAGCCCGGCATGCTGCGCTTTTCCAGCCTGCTGGCGCGCGGTGATGCGCAGGATGCGCGCATCGACGCCGTGGCCGCCACGCTCAAGAACACCGACCCCATCAACATCCAGTTCACCAGCGGCACCACGGGCTTTCCCAAGGGCGCCACGCTGACCCACCGCAACATCCTGAACAACGGCTTTTTCATCGGCGAGTGCATGCGGCTGACGCCCGAGGACCGGCTGTGCATTCCCGTGCCGCTGTACCACTGCTTCGGCATGGTGCTGGGCAACCTGGCCTGCTTCACGCATGGCTCGGCCATCGTCTACCCGAATGACGGATTCGATCCGCTGCTGGTGCTGGAGACCGTGCAGGCCGAGCGCTGCACGGGCCTGCACGGCGTGCCCACGATGTTCATCGCCGAGCTGGACCACCCGCGCTTCAAGGAGTTCGACCTGAGCACGCTGCGCACCGGCATCATGGCCGGCTCGCCCTGCCCCATCGAGGTGATGAAGCGCGTGGTCAGCGACATGCATCTGTCCGAGATCACCATCGCCTACGGCATGACCGAGACCAGCCCCGTCAGCTGCCAGAGCGATGCCGACACGCCGCTTCAGCGCCGCGTGTCCACCGTGGGCAAGGTGCAGCCGCACCTGGAGGTGAAGATCGTCGATCCGGCCACGGGCGAGGTCGTGGCGCCCGGCGTCTCGGGCGAGCTGTGCACGCGCGGCTACTCGGTCATGCACGGCTACTGGGGGGACGAGGCCCGCACGCGCGAGGCCATCGACGACGAGGCCTGGATGCACACCGGCGACCTGGCCACCATGGACGAGCAGGGCTACGTGAACATCGTCGGCCGCATCAAGGACATGGTGATCCGCGGCGGCGAGAACATCTACCCGCGCGAGATCGAGGAATTCCTCTACCGCCATCCGCAGGTGCAGGACGTGCAGGTCGTCGGCGTGCCCGACGTGCGCTATGGCGAGGAGCTGTGCGCCTGGATCATCGTCAAGCCCGGCCAGACGCTGACCGAAGACGGCGTGCGCGACTTCTGCAAGGGCCAGATCGCCCACTACAAGGTGCCGCGCTACATCCGCTTCGTCGAGGCCTTCCCGATGACGGTGACCGGCAAGATCCAGAAATTCAAGATCCGCGACGAGATGATCGCCATGCTGGATCTGCGCCCGGCCAGGACCGCCTGAGGGCTGCTTTCATGCGCTGCCGCCAGCTGTCCACCGCGTGCCGCCTAGGGCGTGCCGCCCTCGGGCGCGGCCATGGCCGAGGCTGCAGCGCGGCGCGCCACGACCAGGCGCTTGCGCAGCGAGATCTCCTGCATGTCCAGCTCGCTGACCAGGCGGCGCAGCGACTCGTCGTTGATGCGGTGGGCCTGGCGCTCGGCGTAGAGCGCGTCGCGCTCCTGGTGGATGCAGCGCAGGCGCAGCTCGATCTCCAGCAGGTAGCGCAGCTTGCGCTGGCGCACGACTTCGGGCGCCTCGCGCTGGATCTCGATGCTGGAGGCCGTGCCGCTGCCGTCGTCCAGCAGCTGGACGCGGTTGCGGTACTCCTGCGTCAGGTGGCCCATGACCTCCTGGTGCATGGCCACCCATTCGGGCGTGTGGCCCTGGATCTCTTCCTCGCTCAGCGTCAGCCCGCCAATGGCGGACTGGCAGGCGGCCACGCGCGCCAGGCGCTCCTCGCGCACCGTGGGCGATTCGCCGGGCTGGGGCATGCGGCGCAGGATCAGCGGCAGGGCGATGCTGCCCAGCACCAGGGTGAACAAGATGGTGCCCGTGGCCAGGAAGACCAGCATCTCGCGGCCGGGGAAGGGCTGGCCGTTGTTCAGCAGCATGGGCACGGACAGCGCGCCGGCCAGCGTCACGGCGCCGCGTATGCCGGCCATGGTGGTGGCCAGGTTCAGCAGGTGCGAGGGGCGCTCGGCCATCTTTCCCTGGAAGTGGGCGCGAGCCAGGCTGCGCTGCACGCCCAGGGTCAGCCAGATCCAGCGCATCAGCAGCAGCGCGCTGGAGATGATCACCACATAGCCCACCAGCACCCACCATTCGCTGCCCGCATCGTGCAGCGTCACGCCGATGATGGAGGGCAGCTGCAGGCCCAGCAGCAGGAAGATGGCGCCGTTGAACGAGGCTTCCACCATGCTCCAGGTGCCCTCGGTCTGCAGCCGCTCGCTGATGTAGCTGCTGCGCTCCAGGTCGGCGAAGTTGGTGGCAATGCCCGCGGCCACGGCCGACAGGATGCCCGACACGCCGATCTTTTCGCCCACGATGTAGGCGGCGAAGGGCAGCAGGATCAGCAGCAGCACCATTTGCGTGGCCGCCACGTCGCCCAGGCGGCGCGTGATGGTGCTGCGCGCATAGGAAAAGCCCCAGCCGATCAGCGTGCCCACGCCCAGGCCGCCCAGGGCCATCCACATGAAATCCTTGGCCACCTCGGTCCACGAGAACAGGCCGGTCAGCGTGGCCGCGATGGCGAATTTCAGCGCCACCAGGCCCGAGGCATCGTTGAGCAGGGACTCGCCCTCGAGGATGTGCATGGTCTTCTCGGGCATGCCCAGGTTGCGCGTGATGGCCGAGACGGCCACGGCATCGGTGGGCGAGACCACGGCGGCCAGCGCAAAGGCCACGGTCAGCGGCATGCCGGGCACCAGCCAGTGGATCAGCCAGCCCAGCCCCACCACCGTGAACAGCACCAGGCCCAGCGCCAGGCGCAGGATGGGGCGGTACAGCGCAAAGAACTCGCGCTTGGGGATGCGCCAGCCGTCGGCGAACAGCAGCGGCGGGATGAACAGCAGCAGGAACAGCTCGGGATCGAAGGCGATGTGCAGGCCCTTTTGCGGCCAGGCCATCAGCGCTCCCAGGGTGATCTGGATCAGCGGCAGCGGGATGGCGCGTACGTAGCGCGCGGCAATGCCCGTCAGCGCTCCCAGCAGCAGGACGAGCAAGACGATTTCAACGGTGTGCATACGGCATTTTCCCCAGGCCGGACCGCCGTTCTTTGCAGGACATTCGGAAAAACCAAGCGCCCGCATCGGGCAAACACAAGAAGAGGCCACACATGAGCATTCTGGGCACCCAACTCAATCCGCGTTCGGCGGACTTCCTGGCCAATGCCGCGGCCATGCGCGCCGTGGTCGAGGACCTGCAGGCCCAGGTGGCCAAGGTCGCCGAGGGCGGCGGCGAGGCCGCGCGCGCCAAGCACGTGGCGCGCGGCAAGCTGCTGCCGCGCGACCGCGTGGCCATGCTGCTGGACCCGGGCACGCCCTTCCTGGAGATCGCCCCGCTGGCTGCGCTCAACATGTACCGCAACGATGCACCCGGCGCGGGCCTGATCGCCGGCATCGGGCGCGTCAGCGGCGTGGACTGCATGATCGTGTGCAACGACGCCACGGTGAAGGGCGGCACCTACTACCCGATGACGGTGAAGAAGCACCTGCGCGCCCAGGAGATCGCCGCGCAGAACCGCCTGCCCTGCATCTACCTGGTGGACTCGGGCGGCGCCAACCTGCCCAACCAGGACGATGTGTTCCCCGACCGCGAGCACTTCGGCCGCATCTTCTTCAACCAGGCCAACATGAGCGCCGAGGGCATTGCCCAGATCGCCGTGGTCATGGGCTCGTGCACGGCCGGCGGCGCCTATGTGCCGGCCATGAGCGACGAGTCCATCATCGTCAAGAACCAGGGCACCATCTTCCTGGGCGGCCCGCCGCTGGTGAAGGCCGCCACGGGCGAGGTGGTCAGCGCCGAGGACCTGGGCGGCGGCGACGTGCACACGCGCCTGTCGGGCGTGGCCGACCACCTGGCCCACAACGACACCCACGCGCTGGCGCTGGCGCGCCAGGCCGTGGCCAACCTCAACCATGCCAAGCAGCCGGCGGCCGGCGACCTGCCGCCCGAGGCGCCGCTGTTCGACGGCGGCGAGCTGTACGGCGTGATCCCCGTGGACACGCGCAAGCCCTTCGACGTGCGCGAGATCATCGCCCGCGTGGTGGACGGCAGCCGCTTCGACGAGTTCAAGGCCCGCTTCGGCGCCACCCTGGTCTGCGGCTTTGCGCGCATCGAGGGCATGCAGGTGGGCATCATCGCCAACAACGGCATCCTGTTCAGCGAATCGGCCGTCAAGGGCGCGCACTTCATCGAGCTGTGCTGCCAGCGCAAGATCCCGCTGGTCTTCCTGCAGAACATCACGGGTTTCATGGTGGGCCGCAAGTACGAGAACGAAGGCATTGCCCGCCACGGCGCCAAGCTGGTCACGGCCGTGGCCACGGCGGCCGTGCCGAAGTTCACCATCATCATCGGCGGCTCCTTCGGCGCGGGCAACTACGGCATGTGCGGCCGCGCCTACTCGCCACGCTTCCTGTGGATGTGGCCCAACGCGCGCATCTCGGTCATGGGCGGCGAGCAGGCGGCCAGCGTGCTGGCCACCGTCAAGCGCGACGGCATCGAGGCCAAGGGCGGCCAGTGGACGGCCGAGGAGGAAGAGGCCTTCAAGGCCCCCATCCGCCAGCAGTACGAGGATCAGGGCCACCCCTATTACGCGACGGCGCGCCTGTGGGACGATGGCGTCATCGACCCCGCCGACACGCGCCGCGTGCTGGCGCTGGGCCTGGCGGCCACGCGCAACGCGCCCATAGCGGACACGCGCTTCGGCGTGTTCCGCATGTGACGGCGGCTTCCCTTTCCTTGCAGCGAGGTACTTCATGAAAACCACCGCACTGACCCTCGAATTCCAGGGCCCCCTGGCCACCATCACGCTGACCCAGCCCGAAGTGCGCAATGCCTTCAGCGACGAGGTCATTGCCGACATTACCCACGCCTTCCACGCCGTGGGCAAGCGCAGTGACGTGCGCGCCGTGGTGCTGGCCGCCGAGGGCCCGGCCTTTTGCGCAGGCGCCAACCTCAACTGGATGCGCCGCATGGCCGACTACTCGCGCGACGAGAACCGCGAGGACGCCGGCCTGCTGGCCGAGATGCTGCGCGTGATCTACGAATGCCCGCAGCCCACCATCGCGCGCGTGCAGGGCGATGTCTATGCGGGCGGCATGGGCCTGGTCGCGGCCTGCGACATGGCCGTGGCCGCCGAGGGCGCGGGCTTTTGCCTGTCCGAAGTGAAGATCGGCCTCATCCCCGCCACCATCAGCCCCTACGTGATCCGCGCCATGGGCGCGCGCGCCGCCCACCGCTACTTCCTGACCGGTGAGCGCTTCGACGCGGCCGAGGCGCTGCGCATCGGCTTCGTGCACCGCGTCGTGCCCGCCGAAGAGCTGGACAACGCCGTGGACGGCCTGCTCAAGCACCTGGTCAGCGCCGGTCCCGCCGCCGCCCGCGCCTGCAAGCGCCTGGTGATCGACGTGGCCGAGCGCGAGATCAACGAGCAGCTGATCGCCGCCACCGTCGAAGGCATCGCCGACATCCGGGCCAGCGCCGAGGGCAAGGAGGGCGTGCAGGCCTTCCTGCAAAAGCGCAAGCCGGCCTGGCTGGCCTGACACGCGCAGGCTGCCCATTCATCGCGCCACCACCGAGCAACGCCGAGCCAACGCCGAGCCAACACCATGAGCACCCTGACCGACTCCCTCGTCCAGTGGCTGCAGTCCGTGGGCCTGTACCCGGGCCCGGCCGTGCACCACACGGTCAGCGAGGCGGCTGGCGAAGTGGCCGAGCGCGTGGGCCAGGCCACCAGCGGCATGGACATGGCCGGCCTGCTGGCGCTGGCCGCCGCACTGGGCTGGGCCAGCGGTTTCCGGCTCTACGCCGTGGTGTTCGTGACCGGGCTGCTGGGGGCGCTGGGCTGGGTGGTGCTGCCGGGCGGGCTGCATGTGCTGGAGCATCCGGCCCTGCTGTTCGCCAGCGGAGCGCTGCTGTTCGTGGAGTTCTTCGCCGACAAAATCCCCGGGGTGGACTCGGTCTGGGACCTGCTGCAAAGCGTGATCCGCATCCCGGCGGGCGCGGCGCTGGCGGCCGGCGTCTTCGGCGCCGACAGCGCGACCATGGCCACCATGGCGGCCCTGATGGGCGGCTCGCTGGCCCTGTCCAGCCAGGTGGCCAAAAGCACGACGCGCGCGGCCATCAACACCTCGCCCGAGCCGTTTTCCAACGTGGGCGCCAGCCTGGTGGAGGACGGCGCCTCGGTGGGCGCGATCTGGCTGGCGCTCACGCACCCGCTGGCCTTCGCCGCCGTGCTGCTGGTCGTGGTCATCGCGCTGTGGCTGCTGACCTGGGCGCTGTGGCGCTTTCTCAAGGCCGTGGTGCAGCGCCTGCGCGCGCTGTTCGGCGGGTCTCCCGCGATGAATCAAAAACCATAGCCGCCGGTCGCCGAATGACCGGGGCTGCAGAGAAAACACTGGAGATAACGCATGTTCAAGAAGATCCTGATCGCCAACCGCGGTGAAATCGCCTGCCGCGTCGCGGCTTCCGCCCGCCGCATGGGCGTGCGCACCGTGGCCGTGTACTCGGACGCCGATGCCCGCGCCAAGCATGTGCAGGCCTGCGACGAGGCCGTGCACATCGGCGGCAGCGCCCCCAAGGACAGCTATCTGCGCTGGGAACGCATCCTGGAGGCCGCCAAGGCCACGGGCGCCCAGGCCATCCACCCCGGCTACGGTTTTCTCAGCGAGAACGAGGAATTCGCCCAGGCCTGCGCCGATGCCGGCCTGGTCTTCATCGGCCCGCCGCCCTCGGCCATCCGCGCCATGGGCCTGAAGGCGGCCTCCAAGCAGCTCATGGAAAAGGCCGGCGTGCCCCTGGTGCCCGGCTACCACGGGGCCGACCAGGACCCGCAGCTGCTGCAGCGCGAGGCCGACCGCATCGGCTACCCCGTGCTGATCAAGGCCAGCGCCGGCGGCGGCGGCAAGGGCATGCGCCTGGTCGAGCGCAGCGAGGACTTTGCCGCCGCCCTGGCCAGCTGCCAGCGCGAGGCCATCAACAGCTTCGGCGACGACGCCGTGCTGGTCGAGAAATACGTGCTGCGCCCGCGCCACATCGAAATCCAGGTCTTTGGCGACACCCAGGGCAACTGCGTCTACCTGTTCGAGCGCGACTGCTCGGTCCAGCGCCGCCACCAGAAGGTGCTGGAGGAGTCCCCCGCGCCCGGCATGACGCCTGCGCTGCGCCAGAAGATGGGCGAGGCCGCCGTGGCCGCCGCCCAGGCCGTGAACTACGTGGGCGCGGGCACGGTGGAATTCATCGTCGAGCAGCCCGGCGGCTACGACCAGCCCGAGGCCATGAAGTTCTACTTCATGGAAATGAACACCCGCCTGCAGGTCGAGCACCCGGTGACCGAGGCCATCACGGGCGAGGACCTGGTGGACTGGCAGCTGCGCGTGGCCAGCGGCCTGCCCCTGCCCAAGCGCCAGGACGAGCTGCGCATCACCGGCCATGCCATCGAGGCGCGCATCTGCGCAGAAAACCCCGACAACGGCTTTCTGCCCGCCACCGGCACCCTGCATGTCTACCGCAAGCCCGACTGCGCCAGCTTCCATGTCGGCGACGTGCGGGTGGACGACGGCGTGCGCGAGGGCGATGCCATCAGCCCCTTCTACGACTCCATGATCGCCAAGCTCATCGTGCATGGCGACACGCGCGAACAGGCGCTGGCGCGGCTCGATGCCGCCCTGGCCGAGACACGCATCGTGGGCCTGGCCACCAATGTGCAGTTCCTGCGCCAGGTCATCGCCAGCGATGCCTTTGCAACCGCCAAGCTGGACACGGCGCTGATCGAGCGCGAGAAGCAGCATCTGTTCCACCAGCAGCGCCTGCCGCAGGCCCAGGCCGTGGCCGCCGCCGTGGCCCAGATACTGCAGGCCGAGCGCGCGCAGGAAACCGCCGACCCCTTCAGCCGCCGCGACGGCTGGCGCTCGCACGGCGTGGCCGAGCGGCGCTGGGACTTCCGCCAGGGCGAGGCCGCCGTGCCCGCGCGCCTGCGCTACCTGCATGACGGCGCGCTGCAACTGGCCGTGGGCGAGGGCGAGTCCCTCGCCGAGGGCCTGCTGTCCTGGCAACAGGCCGGGGACGGCGCCTTCGACGTGCAATTCGCGGGCCAGCGCCTGCGCGCCCAGGTCCATGTGCTGGGCGAGCAATGCCATGTGTTCGCTCCCCAGGGCGCGGCCGTGCTGGGCCTGGCCGATCCGCTGGCCCATGCGGGCGATGTGCATTCGGAAGGCGGCCGCCTGACGGCGCCCATGCCGGGCAAGGTGGTCTCCTTTGCCGTCAAGGCCGGCGACAAGGTCAGCAAGGGCCAGCCGCTGGCCGTGATGGAGGCCATGAAGATGGAGCACACCATCGCCGCGCCCGGCGACGGCGTGGTGGCCGAGCTGCTGTATGCGCCCGGCGACCAGGTGACCGAAGGCTCCGAGCTGCTGCGCCTGGAAAGCTGAGCCCGCAGACAAGACAGTTTTGCGCAAAAGTCGCGCGTGGGCGTCGCCAGGCCGTTAGGCTTGGCCACCTATGCGAGTGACTTTCTGCTGCGAAGACACCAGGCCCGACGCCTGGCTGCAAGGACTGCGCGCGGCCCTGCCGGGCGCCGAGGTGGACATCTGGTCGCCGGGCGCGCCGCAGGCCGACTACGCTCTGGTCTGGGCGCCACCCCAGCGCTTCATCGACGAGCAGCCGGGCCTCAAGGCCCTGTTCAACATCGGCGCCGGCGTCGATGCGCTGCTGCCGCTGCGCCTGCCGGCCGGGCTGCCCGTCTACCGACTGGAGGACGCCGGCATGGCCGTGCAGATGGCCGAATACGTCAGCCAGGCCGTGATCCGCTTCTTCCGGGGCCTGGACGGCTACGAGGCAGACATGGCCGCCGGCCTGTGGCAGCACCGGCCCAATCCTCGGCGCGTGGACTTCCCCGTGGGCGTCATGGGGCTGGGCTGCATGGGCGAGCGCGTGGCGCGCGCGCTGACGGTGTTCGATTTCCCCGTCAACGGCTGGAGCCGTACGCCGCATGCCATCGACGGCGTGCGGGGCTTCTGCGGCCCGCAGGACTTCGACGCCTTTCTGCGCGCCACCCGCATCCTCGTCAACCTGCTGCCGCTGACACCCGAGACCGACAGCATCATCGACGCGCGCAGCCTGGCCCTGCTGCAGCCGGGCGCCTATGTGATCAACGTGGGACGCGGCGGCCATGTGGCGGACGAGGACCTCATCGCCGCCATCGACGGGGGCCATGTGTCCGGCGCGTTGCTCGACGTGTTCCGCACCGAGCCGCTGCCCGACGGCCATGCCTTCTGGCGGCATCCGCGCATCACGCTCACGCCCCACACCTCGGCCCGCACCCTGGCGCGCGACAGCGTGGAGCAGATCGTGGGCAAGGTCGCCGCGCTGAGCCGGGGCGAGGCCGTGAGCGGCCGCGTGGACCTGCAGCGCGGCTACTGACGGGCGCGCTCAGTCCAGCGTCACGCCGGTGCTGCGCACCAGCGCATCCAGGCGCTGGGAGTCGCTCCTGATCAAGGCACCGAATTCGGCCGCCGTGTCGCCCACGGCCGGCGTGCCTATGGCCTCCCAGCGCGTGCGGAAGGCCGGGTCCTTGAAGACGGCGTTGACCGTGGCATTGAGTTTGTCGATGGCAGCGGGCGGCGTGCCCGCGCGCACGGCAATGCCATGCCAGCCCGTGATCTGGTAGCCGGGCACGCCGGCCTGGGCCATGGTGGGCACGTCGGGCAGCACCTTGGTGCGCTCGGCCGAGGTGACGGCCAGCGGGATCAGGCGCCCGCCCTGGATGTGCTGCAGCGAGCTGCCCACGATGTCGAACATCACGCCCACCTGGCCGCCGATCAGGTCGTTGAGCGCCGGTCCCGCACCCCGGTAGGGCACATGGCCCAGCTTGACTTGCTCCATGGAGTTGAACAGCTCGCCCGCCAGGTGCTGGGGCGTGCCGTTGCCGGCCGAGGCAAAGCTCAGTGTCTTGCCCGTTTTGGCCAGGGCCAGCAGCTCGGCCACGGTCTTGACGCCCAGCGAGGGATGCACTTCCAGCACCAGCGGGAAGGCCGACAGCTGCACCACGGGCTCCAGGTCCTTGAGCGGGTTGAAGGGCATGCTCTTGTACAGCGAGGAATTCACGGCCATGGGGCCGCTGGCGGCCAGCGCCTGCGGTGTGACCGGCAGGGCTTGGTGGTCGGCCGGCTGCTTGTAGGCGCCGATGGGGGCCACGGTGATGATCAGTGGGTCGTTCCACTGCGACGTGTTTGACGTGGGACCGGCGTGCTCATGGCGTGTCCTGTGCCTGCTCCGGCACCGGCAGCTCGCTGGCCAGCAGGGCCAGGCCCTGGCGCAGCAGCGCGTCGTAGCGGGCCCGCTCGGCCAGGCGGCGCTCCTCGGGCCAGTCGAAGAAGCCCTTTCCGGTCTTCATGCCCAGATCGCCCCGTGCCACGCGATCGCGCAGGGCCTGGGCCGGCACATCGGTGTTGGACAGCGTGGGGTACATGGTGGCGGCCGCTGCGCAATGCACCTCGATGCCCGCATGGTCGCGCTGCAGCACGGGGCCGGCCGCCAGGAAGCGGAAGCCGAAACCGAAGCGCACGGCGGCATCCACATCCTCGGGCGAGGCAATGCCCTCGTCGATGAGGGCGAAGGCCTCGCGCGACAGCGCATGCTGCATGCGGTTGGCCAGAAAGCCGGGCTTGTCCTTCTTCACCAGCACCGGCACGCTGCCGCAGCCGCGCATGAAGGCGTGCAGCCACTGGCCCAGGGCCGGGTCGCTGCGCTCTCCCAGCACCACCTCCACCAGCGGCACCAGGTGGGCGGGCATGAAGAAGTGCAGGCCCAGCATGCGCTGCGCCGTGGGCAGGCCGCTGGCGATGGCGCTGATGGGAAAGCCCGAGCTGTTGCTGGCCAGCACGGCGTCGGCCGGAGCATGCGCCTGCAGCTCGGCGAACAGCGCCTGCTTGGCGTCCAGCCGCTCGGTGATGCATTCCACCACCAGGGCCACGCCATCCCAGGCCACATCCTCCAGCGCCGCGCAGACCGAGACCTGGGACGCGCACCGGGCGAAGCCGGCCGTGGCCAGCTCGATGGCAATGTGCTGCAGCAGCAGCAGCTCGCGCCGTGCCGCGCCGGGGTCGACCACGGTCACCAGGGCGCCGCCCCGGGCCAGGACCACGGCCACATCGGCACCCATGGTGCCTCCCCCGACGACCACCGTGCGCGCGTTGCGCGGCGAACTGCTGTGCATGCTGTCTCCCGCTGATTTCATGGATTTGAGGCGCAGTCTAGGTAGCCGCCATTGAACGGTAAAGACGCATTTTTCGATAAACTGATCGGTCATGAAGATCAATTGGTCGGCCCGCGAGGTCGATGTCTTTCTGGCGCTGGCCGATTCGCTGAGCTTTCGGCGCACGGCGCTGCAGATGCACCTGTCGCAGTCGGCCGTCTCGGGCACGCTGGCGCGGCTGGAAGAGATGCTGGGCGCGCGCCTGTTCGAGCGCACCACACGCGCCGTGGAACTGACCCAGGCCGGCGAGGTCTTCGCCGAGCAGGCGCGCATCCTGCGCCACCAGATGGACGAGACCGTGCGCCGCGTGCAGGAGGTGGCCCAGGTGCAGGTGGGCCGGCTGGCGCTGGCGGCCCTGCCGTCGCTGGCTGCGGGCCTGCTGCCCCGCGTGCTGGCGCGCTTTGCGGCCGAGCATCCTGGCGTGCACCTGGAGCTGTTCGACAGCCTGGCCGGGCCGGCCTTCGACATGGTGCGCGCAGGCCGCGTGGACTTTGCGCTCACGGCGGCCAACCCCGCCTATGCCGACCTGGACTACCTGCCGCTGGCCTCCGACCGCTTCGTGCTGCTGCTGGGCCGCGGCCATGCGCTGGCGCGCGGGCGCGGCGATCTGGGCTGGGCCGACGTGGCCCATCTGCCCCACATCTCCATGCCGGCCGGCACCAGCGTGCGGCAGTACGCCGACGAGGCCCTGCTGACCCACGGCATACGCTTTGCGCCCCAGTACGCCGTGGAGCACCTGGCCACCATCGCGGCCATGGTGGCTGCCGATCTGGGCGTGAGCGCGCTGCCGCTGCTGGCCGCGCAGGTGGTGCAGCGGCCGGAGGTGGTGGCGCGCCCGCTGGCACGGCCGGTGCTGCGCCGCCCCATCGGCCTGGTGCGCCTGAGCGGCCGCCGCCTGTCGCCGGCTGCCGCGCGCATGGTGGAGATGCTGCGCGAGGAAATGGCGGCCCTGCCGGGCTGAACGGGGCGCTGGCAGCCGTTGTGCATGGCCCGGCAGGATATGGGGTGGTGCCCGGACCTGCAAGACTGGACAATAGGGGCCGTACCCGTCATCCCGGTGAGAACACCCCATGAGCATTCCTTCCCGCGTCAAACTCGTCGATGTAGGCCCCCGCGACGGCCTGCAGAATGAAAAACAGCCCGTGCCCGCCGCCGTCAAGATCGAGCTGGTGCACCGCCTGCAGGAAGCCGGCCTCAAGGAAATCGAGGTCACCAGCTACGTCAGCCCCAAATGGGTGCCGCAGATGGCCGACAACGCCGAAGTCATGGCCGGCATCGTCCGCCGCCCCGGCGTGCGCTACAGCGTGCTCACGCCCAACATGAAGGGCCTGGAGGCCGCGCTGTCGGCGCCGCGCGAACTGTGGCCCGACGAGATCGTGGTCTTCGGCGCAGCCAGCGAGGCCTTCAGCCAGAAGAACATCAACTGCTCCATTGCCGAAAGCATCGACCGCTTCGCCCCCGTGGCCGAGGCCGCACGCGCCCAGGGCATCTACGTGCGCGGCGCCATGAGCTGCACCGTGGGCTGCCCCTACGAAGGCGAGATCGCCCCCGAGCGCGTGGCCTACCTGGCCGGCCTCATGAAGGGCATCGGCGTGCAGCATGTGGGCGTGGCCGACACCATCGGCGTGGGCACACCCGTCAAGGTGCGCAAGGCCATCGAGGCCACGCTGCAGCACTTCGCCATCGACGATGTCTCGGGCCACTTCCACGACACCTACGGCCAGGCCGTGTCCAACACGCTGGCCGCGCTGTCGCTGGGAGTGTGGCAGTTCGACACCTCGGTGGCGGGCCTGGGCGGCTGCCCCTACGCCAAGGGCGCCACGGGCAATGTGGCCACCGAGGACGTGGTCTACATGCTGCAGGGCATGGGCATAGAGACCGGCATCGACCTGGACAAGCTGATTGACGCTGGCCAGTTCATCAGCGACCACCTGGGCCGCCCCACGCAATCGCGCGTGGCCAAGGCACTGCTCACCAAGCGCGCCAGCGCGTCTGCATGCGAGGCGGTGTGAGCATGTGCGGATCTGAACTCCACCATCTTCCCGAAGGCGTGCAGCGCGTGGCGGCCTTCCTGCAGCAGGCCGGCCATGGCGAGGGGCCGCGCATGCTGGACGGCGCGGCGCGCACGGCCCAGGAAGCGGCCGACCAGCTGGGCATCCTCGTGGGCCAGGTGGCCAAGAGCATCATCTTCCGCCGCCGCAGCGACGGCGTGGCCGTGCTGGTCGTGGCCTCGGGCGACCGCCGCGTGGACGAGAAGAAGGTCGCTGCCCTGGTCGGCCCCGTGGGCCGTGCCGATGCCGATTTCGTCAAGGCGCAGACGGGTTTTTCCATCGGCGGCGTCAGCCCCGTGGCCCATGCCAACACGCCCGTGACCCTGGTGGACCGGGAACTGCAGCGCTTCGACACGGTCTGGGCGGCCGCCGGCCATCCGCATGCGGTGTTCGCGGCCACGCCGGCCGCGCTGCAGGCCCTGGCCGGTGCGCCCTGGGCCGACGTGGTGCAGGAGGTGGCGGCATGATGGGCCCCAAGGAAATGCTGGCCCACAAGGCCGGCGCAGCCTTCGCTGCGCGCGCTGACGACGAGCCCGTGCCATCGCCCTGCATCTCGGTCTGCCGCATGACGCCGGACCGCAGCCATTGCGAAGGGTGCTTTCGCACCATCGACGAGATCCGTGCCTGGTCCAAGTCCGATGCGTCGCAGCGCCTGGTCATCTGGAACGCGCTGCTCGAGCGTGCGGGCATCACGGTCGCCGTCCCCTAGACCCCCTGGACTGCACTGCAGGAGCCTGCCGCCATGAAGCAGATCACCTTCCATCTCGACTTCGTCTCGCCCTATGCCTGGCTGGCCTTCGAGCAACTGCCTCAGGCCCTGCAGGGCATCAGCCACCACATGCAGTACCGCCTCGTGCTGCTGGGCGCGCTGCTGCAGCGCCATGCCAACCCGGGGCCGGCCGGCATCGCGGGCAAGCGCGAGTGGACCTACCGCCATGTGAGCTGGCTGGGCCATGCCATGGGCGTGGGGCTGGACATGCCGGCCCGCCATCCGTTCAACCCGCTGCCGCTGCTGCGCCTGGCGCTGGAATGCAGCGACGACGGCACGGTCAACCGCTTTGTCGCGGGCACGGTGCTGCGCCATGTCTGGCTGGGCGGCGCCGACGCGCTGGACCCGGCGCGGCTCGACGCCCTGCGCGCCACGCTGGCGCCACAGCTGCGCACGGATGCGGCGGACAACGCCAAGCGCCTGCTGCGCGAGAACACCGACGCCGCGGCCGCGCAAGGCCTGTTCGGCGTGCCGGCCTGGGAAGTCGACGGCCGCCTCTTCTGGGGCCTGGACAGCCTGCCCATGCTGCGCGCCTACCTGGAAGGCGACAGCTGGTTCGACAGCGGCTGGGATGCGGCTGCAAGCGTGGAGCAAGGCCTGAAGGTTTGAATGGCGGGGCTGGAACAACGGCCCCGCCCCATGCCCAACGCCTTCAACTTCGCCGCCTCGCCCTTCGACTGCCTCACGCCCGACGAACAGGCGCTGGTGCGCGATGGCGTGGACATCGCCTACTTCCCCGAGGGCGCCGTGGTGCTGGACGCCGGCTCGGCGCCCACCCACCTCTTCGTCATCATCAAGGGCCATGTGGTGCAGACCGAGGGCGACGAGGTCCTGGCCAGCTACGGCCCCGACGACAGCTTCGACGGCCGCGCCCTGGTGGCCGGCCGCACAGGCAGCCGCTTCACCGTGGCCGAGGAGCTCATCGCCTACCAGCTTGCGCGCGAAACCGTGGGCGAGCTGATCGCGCGCAACACGGCCTTTGGCGCCCTGCTGTTCTCCGACCTGGGCCACAAGCTGGGCACATTGGCCCAGCGCGCCGACCGGCACGAATTGCAGTCGCTGACGCTGGCGCGCGTGGACCAGGCCTATCTGCGTGCCGCCCATGTGGTGGATGCGGCCACCGACATCGTCTCTGTGGTGCGCCTGTTCCATGCAGAGCGCACGACCAGCGTGCTGGTCTCGGGACTGCCGCAGGGCGGCCTGGGCATCTTCACGGGCACCACGCTGCAGCGCGCCATCCTCGACGGCCGCCCGCTGGAGCGGCTGGCCGTGGGCGAGTTCGCCAGCCAGCCCGTGTTCACCGTGCGCGCCGACGACCAGCTGGGCGATGCCCTGGTCGTGCTGCTGCGTGCGCGCGTGCACAGGCTGGCCGTGCTCGATGCACAGGGCCAGGTGCTGGGCATCCTGGAGGCGCTGGACCTGTTCAGCTTCCTGGCCAACCACTCCCACCTCATCACGGTGCAGATCGAGCAGGCCGCCGACCTGCAGGCGCTGGAGCAGGCGGCTGCCCAGATCACGCGCCTGGTGGCCGCCCTGCACCGGGGCGGCACGCGCATTGCCCTCATGGCGCGCCTGGTGCAGCAGCTCAACGCCCGTTTGTTCGAGCGTGCCTGGCAGATGCTGGCGTCGCCGGACCTGGTGGCCCACAGCTGCCTCTTCGTCATGGGCAGCGAGGGGCGCGGCGAGCAATTGCTCAAGACCGACCAGGACAACGGCCTGCTGCTGCGCGACGGCTATGCGCCGCCCCAGGACCTCGACGCCATCTGCGCGCGCTTTTCCGCGCAGCTGCAGCGCTTCGGCTACCCCGAATGCCCGGGCGGCATCATGCTCAGCAATCCGCTGTGGCGCGGCACGGTGGCCGACTTTGGCCGTCGTGTGCGCGAATGGCTGATCCTGCCCAGCCCGCAAGGGCTGATGCACCTGGCCATCTTTCTGGACGCCCACGCCGTGGCAGGCGATGCAGCCTTGCTCGCGCAGGTTCGGCGGGACCTGATGGCGCTGGCCCTGGACAGCGACGCCCAGGTGGCGCGCTTTGCCTCGGCCGTCGACGCCTTCGCGCACGAGCCGGGCAGCTGGTGGGAGCGGCTGCTGGGCCGTGGTGACGAGGGGGCGCCCGTGCACCTCAAGAAGGCCGGCATCTTTCCCATCGTCCACGGCGTGCGCAGCCTGGCGCTGGCCCACCACATCGCCGCCACGGGAACGGCCGAGCGCCTGGCGGCCCTGGTGGCCGAAGGCGTGCTCGATGAAGTCCAGGGCCGCGAACTGCTTGAAGGACTGCACTTTCTCATGGGCCTGCGCCTGCAGGCGGGCCTGGCCGAGATCGACCTGGGTCGGCCCGTCACCGGCCATGTGGACCCGGCGCGCCTGAGCAGCCTGGAGCGTGATCTGCTCAAGGACACGCTGGCCGTGGTGCGGCGCTTTCGGGAACTGCTGCGCCAGCGCCTGCGGCTGGACGCGGTATGAGCGCGGCACCCCTGTCGAAATGGGTGGCGGGCCTGCGGCGCAACTGGCAGCGGCGCAGGCTGGCGGACCCCGCCTATGACTTCCTTTTCGGTGCGCCGCCGCCCGGCGAATGGGTGGCGCTGGACTGCGAGACCACGGGCCTGGACGTGCGCAGCGACGAGATCGTCTCCATCGGCGCCGTGCGCATCGTGGGAGAGCGCATCCTGTCCAGCGAGCGCCTGGAGCTGCTGGTGCGCCCCTCGCGCAGCGTGCCAGCGGACAGCGTGCGCATCCACCGCCTGCGCGAGCGCGACCTGGCCCGGGGCCTGGCCATCGAGGACGCGCTCGCGCAGCTGCTGCGCTTCATCGGCAGCCGGCCGCTGGTCGGCTACTACCTGGAATTCGACGTGGCCATGATCGAGCGCGTGCTGCGCCCCTGGCTGGGCACGGGCCTGCCCAACGAGCGCATCGAAGTCTCGGCCCTGTACTACGACCACCGCTTCCGGCAGCTGCTGCCCTGGCAGCAGCAGGCGCCCGAGATCGACCTGCGCTTTGCCACGCTGATGGCCGACCTGGGCCTGCCCCGGCGAGAGGCCCACGACGCGCTCAACGACGCCGTGATGGCAGCGCTGGCCTTCATCAAGCTGCGCAGGCTGGCCGGCGGGACGCCGGCCCCGCTGCATCAGCGCAAGGCGGACGGCGAATAGCCGAAGCGCGCACGGAAGCGCTCCGAAAAGCGCGCACGCGACTGGTAGCCACAGGCCTGGGCGATGTGTTGCAGGCTCCAGCCGGTGGTCTGCACCAGCAGCATGGCGTGGTGCATGCGCGTGTCCACCAGCAGTTCCTCGAAGCGGACGCCCTCGCCGGCCAGGCGCCGGCGCAGCGTGGCCTCGCTCATGGCCAGCGCGCTGCCGGCGCTGTGCGCTGTCCAGTGCTGCTGGGGCGCCTGGGCAATGAGGGTGCGCAGGCGCGAGGCCGTGCCGGGCGGGCCCGCGCGGCGCAGGATGTGGCCGCGCTCCGCGAGCGCGGCGAGCAGGTCCATCAGCCGGTAGCGCAGCCGTTCGTCGCTGAGAGTCGGCGACGGCACGCTGGCCAGCACCTGCCGCAGAGCGTCTTGCAGGTCGTCGTCCAGCGGCAGTTGCCGAAAGGCCTGCTCGTCCAGCGGCAGCGCTGCGGGCTGGGCGCGTGTGCGGTGGAACGCCTCCAGCAGCTCGGGCGACAGTGCCAGCAGCACGGAGCGAAAGGGCTGTCCGCCGCTGCCCGGTGTCTTCATCAGATCGGCGCTGGTATGCGCCTGCACCAGCAGCAGGCAAGAGGGCGTGTCCACCGTGGTCTGGTGGCTGCCGTCGTGCAGGTCCAGCCTGCCTGCCGCCACCAGCAGCAGGCAGGCTTCATGGAACAGGAAGCGCGGCGTATGCCGGGCCTGGCGCAGGCTGGGCTGCGCCAGGCTGCACAGGCCGGCCCGCACCACGGGGGCGGCAGAAGGCAGCAGCCAGTGGCTGCCGGGCACCGGGTCGCCGTTCAGGTTCAAGCGGCGCAGACCGCAGGGTTCAGGCTGTACAGGCCGGTGATGCTGGCCTTGCCCAGCACCTGGCCGGCTTGCAGCGCCGCGCGCACATTGGCGCCGGTCAGTTCGCCGGAGACCGCCAGCGTGGGCGTGGCCAGCGCATAGACGGTGAAGACGTAGTGGTGGACGATGCTGTCGTTCCACGGGGGGCAGGGGCCGTCGTAGCCGTAGTAGTCGCCCTTCATCTGCTCGTCGCCCGCGAACCAGCCCGTGTAGTCGTTGATGCCGTGGCGCAGGCCGCCGGGGGCGGCCGGGCCGCTCTTGCCGCGCGGCGTGACGCCGTCGGACTGGGCACCTGCCGCGATCTCGGTGGTGGCGGCCGGAATGTCCAGCAGCAGCCAGTGGAAGAAGTCCACGCGCGGCAGGCTGGCCGGCACTTCGCGGCCTTCCTGGTTCACATCGTCGCCGCGGCTGGGCACGTCGGGATCGTGGCAGACCACGACGAAGGACTGCGTGCCCGCAGGTGCGCCGCTCCAGGCAAGGTGCGGATTGCGGTTGGACGACAGCGCCACGTGGGATGCCGCATCGGGCACGGCGAACGCGAATTCGCCGGGGATGGCCTGGCCGTCCTGGAAGCTTTGGCTGGTGAGTTGCATGTCGGATGGATCCTGTGCGTTGAAGAGAGAAGTCATGCTGCACGAAGCGCTCGGCAGACCCCCGAGTCTAGGGGCGGGGAAAACGCAGGACATCGCCCATCCGCTCAAAAGGCTTCTCCAGCCGATCAAACTGAGTGTCTCTGGTGTGGCGAGGGATGAAAAAAAGCCGGGCGCATGGCCCGGCTTGTGCGTGGTTGCCGCTTCGGCAGCTCAGTGGCCGGAGGCGCCCGAAGCTCCCAGACCCGTTTCCGAACGCACCTGCTGCGCGGGGAACACGGCGCGTTCCCTGGCGGCCTGGGCACTCTTGTCGAGCACCGAGAACAGCCACACGCCCACGAAGCCGATGGTCATGGAGAACAGCGCGGGCGATGCATAGGGGAACCAGGCCGAGCCTGCAGGGTTGCCCAGCGTGGCTTCCCAGACCGGGGGCGAGACGATGGTCAGGCCCACCGAGGACGCCAGGCCCATGAAGCCGCCGATCACGGCGCCCTTGGTCGTGCAGTCCTTCCACAGCACCGACAGCAGCAGCGGGGGGAAGTTGGCCGAGGCCGCGACCGCGAAGGCCAGCGACACCATGAAGGCAATGTTCTGCTTCTCGAACACGATGCCCAGCAGCACGGCGATGGCGCCCAGCGTCAGCGTGGTGATGCGCGAGACGCGCAGCTCGGCGGCGCTGTCGGCCTTGCCCTTCTTGATCACGGTGGCGTACAGGTCATGCGACACGGCCGAGGCGCCCGACAGCGTCAGGCCCGCGACCACGGCCAGGATGGTGGCGAAGGCCACGGCCGAGATGAAGCCGTAGAACACGTCGCCGCCCACGCTCTTGGCCACCAGCACGGCCGCCATGTTGGCCGTGCCCGCGCCGCCGTGGATCACGCCCTTGACCGTGTCGGCCATCTCGGGGTTGGTCAGCACCAGGGTGATGGCACCGAAGCCGATGATGAAGATCAGCACGTAGAAGTAGCCGATCCAGGTCGTGGCCCAGAACACGCTCTTGCGCGCTTCCTTGGCGTCGGGCACGGTGAAGAAGCGCATCAGGATGTGGGGCAGGCCCAGCGTGCCGAACATCAGCGCCATGCCGAAGCTGATGGCCGAGATCGGGTCCTTGATGAAGCCGCCCGGGCCCATGATGGCCAGGCCCGCCTTGGCGGCGGCCGAGGGGTCGGCGCCGTTGTTGGCAGCGATCTCGGAGCGCACGCGCACGCCTTCGGCGAACAGCGCCTCGGGGCTGAAGCCGTACTTGGCCAGCACCATGAAGCCCATGAAGGTCACGCCGGCCAGCAGCATGCAGGCCTTGATGATCTGCACCCAGGTCGTGGCCGTCATGCCGCCGAACAGCACGTAGATCATCATCAGGCCGCCCACCAGCACCACGGCGATCCAGTAGTCCAGGCCGAACAGCAGCTTGATCAACTGGCCCGCGCCCACCATCTGCGCGATCAGGTAGAAGGCCACCACCACCAGCGTGCCGCTGGCCGCGAAGGCGCGGAACGGTGTCTGGGAGAAGCGGTAGCCGGCCACGTCGGCGAAGGTGAACTTGCCCAGGTTGCGCAGGCGCTCGGCCAGCAGGAAGGTCAGGATGGGCCAGCCCACCAGGAAGCCGATGGAGTAGATGAGGCCGTCATAGCCGCTGGCCATGACCGAGGCCGAGATGCCCAGGAAGGAGGCGGCCGACATGTAGTCGCCCGCAATCGCCAGGCCGTTCTGGAAGCCCGTGATACCGCCGCCGGCCGTGTAGAAATCGGCCGCCGACTTGGTGCGGCCCGCGGCCCACTTGGTGATCCACAGCGTGGCCACGACGAAGGCCGTGAAGAGAATGATGGCGGTCCAGTTGGTGGCCTGCTTGGCGGCCACGCCGACATCGCCGCCGGCGGCCAGCACGGGCCCCGTCAGGGCCAGCGCCACGGCGGGCGCCAGCAGCATGCGTTGTGCGGAATTCTTCATTTCGTGGCGTCCTTCAGGATGTCCTGGGTGAGCTTGTCGTACTCGCCATTGGCACGGCGCACGTAGAGGCCGGTGACGATCACCGAGAACACGATCACGCCCATGGCAATAGGAATGCCCAGCGAGGTCACGCCCGCGCCAATGGGCTGGGCCAGAAAGGATTTGTCGAAGGCAATCAGCGCGATATAGCCGTAATAAACGACCAGCATCAGCAGCGTCAGAAAAAGGCCCAGGCGATTGCGTCTGGACCGCAGCTCCTGGTATTTGGGATGGCGCTGTATCTTGTCTACCACCGGATCGGTCATGGTTTGTCTCCTGAAGTTGGAATCGCGGCGGCAGCCCCATGGATCTGCAGCCTTGCGGCGCATTCTGGAAACTGCTTCTGACCGAGTGCTTACGCAGTGCAGCATGGTTTGCCAGGGTTTTTACGGTGCTTTTCACATGGAAAAAGACGGCATCAGGGTTGCTGCTGAGTTAGTAAGAAATCGTTCAGTTCGCCGTCAATTTCTGTAAGAGGTGAGTCAGATTCGCGTCAGCAGGCAGGCGGATAGTGAATCGGCGGGCCTATGGCAAGCCCGCTAAATATTCAATAAATCAAGGAGACAGACATGGCTATCAACGCATCGCAAGGCGCGGGGGTCAAGGCGACCCCGCGGCCCATGACTCCGGAAGAACGCAAGGTAATCTTTGCCTCGTCGCTAGGCACGGTTTTCGAGTGGTACGACTTCTATCTCTACGGATCGCTGGCGGCCATCATCGCCAAGCAATTCTTCAGCGGGCTCGATGCGGGATCGGCCTTCATCTTCGCGCTGCTGGCCTTCGCGGCCGGCTTCATCGTGCGGCCCTTCGGCGCACTGGTGTTCGGGCGGCTGGGCGACATGATCGGCCGCAAGTACACCTTCCTCGTGACCATCCTGATCATGGGCCTGTCGACCTTCATCGTCGGCATCCTGCCCACCTACGCCAGCATCGGCGTGGCGGCGCCGGTGATCCTCATCGGCCTGCGCATGCTGCAGGGCCTGGCCCTGGGCGGCGAGTACGGCGGTGCGGCCACCTATGTGGCCGAGCACGCGCCGCACGGCAAGCGCGGCGCCTACACCTCGTGGATACAGACCACGGCAACGCTGGGCCTGTTCCTGTCGCTGCTGGTGATCCTGGGCGTGCGCACCTCCATCGGCGAGCAGGCCTTCGCGGACTGGGGCTGGCGCATTCCCTTCCTGCTGTCCATCGTGCTGCTGGGCATCTCGGTGTGGATCCGCATGACGCTGTCCGAGTCGCCAGCCTTCCAGAAGATGAAGGCCGAGGGCAAGGTCTCCAAGGCTCCGCTGTCCGAGTCCTTCGGCCAGTGGCGCAACCTCAAGATCGTGATCCTGGCGCTGATCGGCCTGACCGCCGGCCAGGCTGTCGTCTGGTACACGGGCCAGTTCTATGCGCTGTTCTTCCTGACCCAGCAGCTCAAGGTCGATGCGGTGACGGCCAACCTGCTGATCGCGGCGGCACTGATCATCGGCACGCCGTTCTTCGTGATCTTCGGTTCGCTGTCCGACAAGATAGGCCGCAAGCCCATCATCATGCTGGGCTGCGTGCTGGCCGTGGTGACCTACTTCCCCGTGTTCAAGGCGCTGACCGAAGCGGCCAACCCCGACCTGGCCGCGGCCCAGGCCAAGAGCAAGGTGGTGATCGTTGCCGATCCCAAGGAATGCTCGTTCCAGTTCAATCCCACGGGCACTTCCAAGTTCACCAGTTCCTGCGACGTGGCCAAGCAGCTGCTGGCCGCCGGCTCGGTCAGCTATGACTCCGAGGACGCAGCGCCCGGCAAGACGGCCTTCATCCGCATCGGCAGCACCGAGATCCCCTCGTTCTCCGTCAAGGGCCTGAGCCCCGAGGAAGCCAAGGCCAAGGACGCCGAGTTCAAGAAGACCGTGGCCAAGGTGCTGGCCGAGGACGGCTATCCCACCAAGGCCGACCCCGCGAAGATGAACAAGGTGATGATGGTCGCCATCCTGACCTACCTGGTCATCCTCGTGACCATGGTCTACGGCCCCATCGCCGCCATGCTGGTGGAGCTGTTCCCCACCCGCATCCGCTATACCTCCATGAGCCTGCCGTACCACATCGGCAATGGCTGGTTCGGCGGCCTCCTGCCCACCATGTCGTTCGCCATCGTGGCCCAGACCGGCAACATGTACAGCGGCCTCTGGTATCCCATCGTCATCGCGGGCGCCACGGCCATCATCGGCACGCTGTTCCTGCGCGAGACCAAGGATGTGGATATCTACGCGAATGATTGAGGGCTCCCCCTGAGGCGCTGACGCGCCTTCCCCCGTATGCACGGCGCCTTCTCTCGCTTCGCGGGAGGGGGACGACGCCATCGCCGCGAGGCGGCTCTTGCTCGGCGTCTCTGAGTTGGGGCCGCGCCGGTTGCATGCGGTGTGCGCAGTATCCGACTGTGTTTTGTGGCGCTGCATTGACGAAAGCCCATGGCGGTTTGCCATGGGCTTTTTTCGTATGGCGCTTCTACTGGTTTTCCATGTCATGCCTGTGGCAGCAAAGCATCAGATCGCGCATTTTCAGAGGCGGCCGTACATTTTTTGACATGCCCGCACCTAGAATTCGCAGCAGCCGCAAATGGCACTGATCTAGAGCCGGAGTCGGCCCTGAGATTTCAAGAATACCCACTCAACAATCCCAAGGAGATGCCGAGATGATCAAGATGAACCGCGTTGCCCTGGCCGTGCTGGCCGTGCTGGGTTCCACCACCGTGATGGCGCAAAGCAGCGTCACGATCTATGGCCGTATCAACACCACGATCGAGCGCCAGAAGATCGGTGACGAAAGCGTCAGCAAGATGGAGAACAACTCCTCGCGTTGGGGCATGCGCGGTGTCGAAGATCTGGGCGGCGGCCTGAAGGCCGGCTTCGTGCTGGAAAGCGGCTTCGCTTCCGACACCGGCATGGGCTCCTCCTCCACCGGCGCGCTGACCTTCGGCCGCCAGAGCGAAGTGAACCTGTCGGGCAACTTCGGTATGCTGCGCCTGGGCAACTTCTTCCCCGGCTCGTACTTCGCCACGGCCGACTACGTGAGCATGCACAACCATGACACGGGTTCGTCCTCCGACGCGCTGTACTTCGATCCCGTCTGGTTCGCCAGCGGCCTGGGCACCGCCAACAAGATCTCCTACACCACGCCCAACTTCGGCGGCCTGACGGTGGAAGGCTCGGTCTCCATGCACGAGAAGGCCACCGCCCTGGCCAAGAAGAAGAACGGCTACGACCTGGCCGCCAACTACAACGTGGGCCCCCTGGCCCTGGGCGCCGGCTACAGCCAGTTCGACGAAGACAAGCAGCTGGCCTTCCGCGCTGCCTACACTCTCGGCCAGTTCGTGCTGGGCGGCTACTACCAGCGCAACGACGAAGAAATCCGCGGCACGCGCAACAACTTCCGTCTGTCGGGCATGTACACCCTGGGCGCTTCCGAGTTCCACGTGAACCTGGGCCACGCCAACAAGTGGAGCAACATTGCCGACTCCGGCGCCAACCAGTGGACCCTGGGCTACAACTACAACCTGAGCAAGCGCACCAAGGTCTACGGCTACTACACCAAGGTGGACAACAAGGCCGGCGCCAACTACATGACCGGCGTGAAGGGCGCGGACTTCTCGTCCTTCGCCGTCGGCGTGCGTCACGCATTCTGATCGCCGCGCGGCGTAAGCCGCGAGCAAAGCAGGTCTGTTCCAATCAGCACCTGCCTGCCATCAGGCCTCGTACCGAAAGGTGCGGGGCCTTTTTGTCTGGGCCCGTCTTTTCACAGCCTGATCAAGGAAATACCCATGAGGATCATCGCGGCCGGTTGCCTGGCCTTTGTTGTCGTGTCGCTGCTGGCCATCACCCAGGTGAAGGGCGTGCCGGACGGGCAGGCCATGCCTGCCTCCGTGCAGATGGCCAAGTAAGACCTTGAAAGAGGCACGAGCCCCGGACTGGTTCCGGGGTTTTTTTATGGTCGCGCGGATGCGTTGAGGAGGCGTTTTGTGTTTAACCTGTATGAAAATACAGGTATTGAGAAGCGTCCGATGCCTGACGCATGGACTGCCTAGAATGTTTGGCTCCCACTGACCACACAACATCCATGACGCACGGTCTGATTCGAATTCGCGGCGCACGCCAGCACAATCTCCAGAACCTGGATCTCGACATCCGTACCGGCGAGCTGACCGTGGTCACGGGGCCCAGCGGCTCGGGCAAGTCCAGTCTGGTGTTCGATACCCTGTATGCCGAAGGCCAGCGCCGCTATGTCGAGACCTTCTCGGCCTATGCGCGGCAGTTCCTGGACCGCATGGACAAGCCGGCCGTGGACCGTGTGGAAGGTGTGCCGCCGGCCATCGCCATCGACCAGACCAATCCCGTCCGCAACTCGCGCTCCACCGTGGGCACGATGACCGAGCTCAACGATCACCTGAAGCTGCTGTTCGCGCGTGCGGCCCAGCTGTTCGACCGCGACACCGCCGTGCCCGTGCGCCACGACACGCCCGACAGCGTGCTGGAGGAGCTGGCCGAGCGTTGCCGGCAGGCCGGTGATCCGCGCATCGCCATCACCTTCCCCGTCGAGCTGCCCGCCAACACCACGGCCGCCGAGGTGGAGCAATGGCTGTCGGCCAGCGGCTTCACCAAGGTCCAGGCCGAGCGCGAGGCGGAGAAGGCGGGCGCCGTGGAGCCCGCTGCAGACGCCAAGGGCAAGAAGGCCAAGGCGGCGGCGCCGCTTAAGGTCAAGATGCTGGACGTGGTGGCCGACCGCTTCCGCCTGGGCAATGTGGAGCGTGCCCGTGTCTACGAGGCCATCGAGGTCGCGCTCAAGCGCGGCAGCGGCCACATGACGGTCTATGTGCTGCCTGAATCCGCCGTGGAAGCTGCAGGTGGCCAGCCCACCGAGCCCCAGCTGTGGAAGTTCTCGCTGGGCCTGCACTGCCCCGAAAGCGGCCTGAGCTACCAGGAGCCGATTCCCTCGCTGTTCTCCTTCAACTCCGCCGTGGGTGCCTGCGAGGCCTGCCGGGGCTTTGGCCGCGTGATCGGCGTGGACTGGGGGCTTGTCATCCCCAACGACAAGCTCACCCTGCGCACGGGTGCCATCAAGCCCGTGCAGACGCCGGCCTGGAAGGAGATCCAGGACGACCTGATGCGCCACGCCGAGGCCGAAGGCATCCCGCGCGACACGGCCTGGGCCAAGCTCACCGATGCGCAGAAAAGCTGGGTGCTGGACGGCTCGCCCAACTGGAATGGCAAGTGGACCCAGACCTGGTACGGCATCAAGCGCTTCTTCGAATACCTGGAGAGCAAGGCCTACAAGATGCACATCCGGGTGCTGCTGTCCAAGTACCGCAGCTATACCGAATGCCCCACCTGCGGCGGCGCGCGCCTGAAGACCGAAAGCCTGCTGTGGCGCCTGGGCGGCAAGCAGGCCGCCGATGCCGTGCTGCCGCCCGGCGACGAAGGCCGCTACCGCCGCTTCATGCCGAAGGGCGTGGCCTGGAGCCGCGAGCAGCTGGACGCGCTGCCGGGCCTGTGCCTGCACGACCTGATGCAGCTGCCCCTGGTGCGGCTGCGTGATTTCTTCCAGCAGCTGGCGCCGGCTGCCGACGCCCCGCTGCATGACGGCGAGGCCCAGGCCCTCAAGATGCTGCACGCCGAAATCATGGCGCGCGTGCAGTACCTGTGCGACGTGGGCATCGGCTACCTCACGCTGGACCGCCAGAGCCGTACGCTGTCGGGCGGCGAGGTGCAGCGCATCAACCTGACCACGGCCCTGGGCACCTCGCTGGTCAACACCCTGTTCGTGCTCGACGAGCCCAGCATCGGCCTGCACCCGCGCGACATGGAACGCATCACCGAGGCCATGCAGCGCCTGCGCGATGCAGGCAACACCCTGGTCGTGGTCGAGCATGACCCGGCCGTGATGTTCGCGGCCGACCGCATGATCGACATGGGCCCCGGCCCCGGCGCGCGCGGCGGCCAGATCGTCTTCGACGGCACGCCCGAGGACCTGCGACATGCCGACACGCTGACCGGCGCCTACCTGGGCGGCCGCAAGCAGGTGGGCTTCGGCCTCAAGCGCATGGTGACCGAGTCCACGCCGCGCCTCATCCTCGAAGGCGCGCGCGAGCACAACCTGCGCAGCATCGACGTGGACTTTCCGCTGCAGCGCCTGGTCACCATCACCGGCGTCAGCGGCTCGGGCAAGTCCACGCTGATCCAGGACGTGCTGGTGCCCGCGCTGATGCGCCACTTCGGCAAGCCCACGGATGCGGCCGGCGCCTTCGAGCGCCTGCTGGGCGCCGACCACCTGAGCGACGTGATGTTCGTGGACCAGTCGCCCATCGGCAAGACGGCGCGCTCCAACCCGGCCAGCTACGTGGGCGCCTGGGACTCCATCCGCGAGCTGTTCGCCATTGCGCCGCTGTCGCGCCAGCGCGGCTACACGGCCGCCAAGTTCAGCTTCAACAGCGGCGACGGCCGCTGCCCCACCTGCGGCGGCTCGGGCTTCGAGCATGTGGAGATGCAGTTCCTCTCCGATGTCTACCTGCGCTGCCCCGACTGCAACGGCACGCGCTACCGCCCCGAGATCCTGGAAGTCACGATCGAGCGCCACGCGGCCGGCGAGCTGCAGCCGCGCAAGCTCAACGTGGCCGATGTGCTGGAGCTCACCGTGGCCGAGGCGGCCCTGCTGTTCGCCCAGGACCGCGAGGTCATCCGCGCCCTGCAGCCCATCGTCGATGTGGGCCTTGAATACGTGAAGCTGGGCCAGCCCGTGCCCACGCTGTCGGGCGGCGAGGCCCAGCGCCTCAAGCTCGCGGGCTTCCTGGCCGAGGCGGCCAAGTCCCAGGCCAAGTCGAAGCAGGCGCTGGCCAAGAAGGGCACATTGTTCCTGTTCGACGAGCCCACCACGGGCCTGCACTTCGACGACATCGCCAAGCTCATGCGCGCGCTGCGCAAGCTGCTGGAGGCCGGCCATTCGCTGATCGTCATCGAGCACAACCTGGACGTGATCCGTGCCAGCGACTGGCTGATCGACCTCGGTCCCGAAGGCGGCGACGGCGGCGGCGCCATCGTGGCCCAGGGCACGCCCGAGGAGGTGCGCCAGGTGCCTGGCTCGCACACGGCCCAGGCGCTGCGCGAGTACGACCTGGCCATGGGCGTGGGCGGCGAGGCCGTGCGCGAGGTCGCCCCCATGCTCTACAAGAGCCAGCGCAAGGCGCATGCCATGTCGGGGGCGGCCGCCAGGAATGCCATCGAGATCGTCAACGCCAAGGAGCACAACCTCAAGCAGCTGTCGGTGGAGATTCCTCGCGGCAAGTTCAACGTGGTGACGGGTGTCTCGGGCTCGGGCAAGTCCACGCTGGCCTTCGACATCCTGTTCAACGAAGGGCAGCGACGCTACCTGGAATCGCTCAACGCCTATGCGCGCTCCATCGTCCAGCCTGCGGGCCGGCCCGAGGTGGATGCGGTCTACGGCATTCCGCCCACCGTGGCCATCGAGCAGCGCCTGTCGCGCGGCGGGCGCAAGTCCACCGTGGGCACGACCACCGAGGTCTGGCACTTCCTGCGCCTGCTCTACGTCAAGCTGGGCACGCAGCACTGCATCCACGACGGCGCCGCCGTGCAGCCGCAGACGGAGGAAAGCATCGCGGCCCAGCTGCTCACGCAGTTCCGGGGCCAGACCATCGGCCTGCTGGCGCCGCTGGTGGTCAACCGCAAGGGCGTCTACACCGAGCTGGCCGACTGGGCTCGGCCACGCGGCTACACCCATCTGCGCGTGGACGGCGAATTCCTGCCCACCACGGGATTCCCGCGCATCGACCGCTTCAAGGAACACACCATCGAGCTGCCCGTGGCCAGCATCACCGTCACGGCGGCCAGCGAGCGCGAGCTGCGCGGCCACCTGGCGCAGGCGCTGGAAACAGGCAAGGGCGTGCTGCATGTGCTGTCCGGCCTGGACAACCTGGCCGATGCCATGGCCGGCGGCCGGAGCACGGCCGGCATCGGCAGCCTGCAGGTGTTCTCCACCCAGCGCGCCTGCCCGGTCTGTGCCACCAGCTATGCCGAGCTGGACCCGCGCCTGTTTTCCTACAACAGCAAGCACGGCTGGTGCCCCGACTGCGTGGGCACGGGCGTCAAGCTCACCAAGGACCAGCGCAAGGTCTATGACGACACCCTGCTGGTCGAGGACAACCGGGGCCGCGAGGTCAAGTTCGAAGGCCAGGAAATCGAAGACCTGGCCGAAGTGACCTGCCCCACCTGCCAGGGCACACGCCTGAACGCCACGGCGCGCGCCGTGCGCTTCCATGGCGTGGGCATTGCCGAGATCGCCCAGCTGTCGGTCAACGACGTGCGCAAATGGGTGCAGGCGCTGGCGATGTCGGGCCGCGAGGCCGATATTGCGCGCGACCTCATCCCCGAGATCCAGAGCCGCCTCGAATTCCTCGAGGAAGTGGGCCTGGGCTACCTGACGCTGGACCGTGGCGCGCCCACGCTGTCGGGCGGCGAGGCCCAGCGCATCCGCCTGGCCGCGCAACTGGGCAGCAACCTGCAGGGCGTGTGCTATGTGCTGGACGAACCCACCATCGGCCTGCATGCGCGCGACAACCAGATCCTGCTCAACGCCCTGCACAAGCTGGGCGACAAGGGCAACACCCTGGTCGTGGTCGAGCATGACGAAGACACCATCCGCCGCGCCGACCACATCATCGACATCGGCCCCAGCGCCGGCATACGCGGCGGCCGCCTGGTGGCCCAGGGCACGGCGGCCGACATCATGGCGGCCGAGGACTCCATCACGGGCCGCTACTTGCTGCACGCCATGCGCCACCCGTTCCAGCCGCGCCGCTGGGTGGGCGAAGGCCAGCCGCCGCAGGCGGCCGCCGAGCTTGCCGCCGTGGCCGAACCGGTGCCGGAACCCGCGCCTGTCAAGGTATCCAAATCCAAAAAGAAGGCCGCGCCTGTCGTTGTCGAAGCCGAACCCGCGTCCGACGCACTGGGCTGGCTGACCGTGCGCGGCGCCCATTTGCACAACCTGCAGAACGTGGATGCGCGCGTGCCGCTCAAGCGCCTGGTGGCCGTCACGGGCGTCAGCGGCTCGGGCAAGTCCACGCTGGCGCGCGACGTGATGCTGGCCAATGTGGCCGCCTGGGTGGGCCAGCGCGCCACCAAGGCCGGGCGCGATGCCATGGATGCGGGCAAGGCGCCGCCGCTGTCCGGCTGCAAGGGCCTGCAGGGCTTCGAGGGCATAGACCGCGTGCTGGAAGTGGACCAGACCCCCATCGGCAAGACCCCGCGCAGCTGCCCGGCCACCTACATCGGCTTCTGGGACACCATCCGCAAGCTCTACGCCGAAACGCTGGAGGCCAAGGCGCGCGGCTACGCGGCCGGCCGCTTCTCGTTCAACACCGGCGAAGGCCGCTGCCCGGCCTGCGAGGGCCAGGGCATGCGCACCATCGAGATGAGCTTCCTGCCCGACGTGAAGGTGCCGTGCGAGGTCTGCCACGGCGCGCGCTTCAACCCCGAGACCCTGGCCGTCTCCTGGCGCGGCAAGAGCATTGGCGACGTGCTGCAGATGGAGGTGGACGAGGCCGTCGAGTTCTTCGCCAGCATGCCCAGCATCGCCCACCCGCTGCAACTGCTCAAGGACGTGGGCCTGGGCTATCTCACGCTGGGCCAGCCTTCGCCCACGCTGTCGGGCGGCGAGGCCCAGCGCATCAAGCTCGTCACCGAGCTGACCAAGGTGCGCGACGACGTGACCCGGCGCGGCAACAAGGCGCCGCACACGCTCTATGTGCTGGACGAACCCACGGTGGGCCTGCACATGGCCGACGTGGACAAGCTCATCCGCGTGCTGCACCGCCTGGTGGATGCGGGCCACAGCGTGGTCGTCATCGAGCATGACCTGGACGTGATCGCCGAGGCCGACTGGATCATCGACCTCGGCCCCGAAGGTGGCAAGGACGGCGGCCGCATCATTGCGGCCGGCACGCCCGAGGATCTGGTGGCGGCGGGCACGCACACGGGCAAGGCGCTCAAGCCCGTGCTGGCCCGTTGAGCCTCAGGCGCAGGCCACGCCTGCGCTGCGTGCGGAGTCTGCGGGCAGGCGGCTGCTCCAGAAGACCAGCACCAGGCCCACGGCCGTCAGCGCGGCGGCGGCCCAGCCCAGGTTGACCAGGCCCAGGCCACCGGCCAGGGCCAGGCCGCCGACCCAGGCACCCAGGGCATTGCCCAGGTTGAAGGCCGCAATGTTCAGGCTGGAGACCAGGTTGGCGCCCTGGGGGCCGGCCTGGTCCAGCACGCGCATCTGCATGGGAGCCACCGTGGCGAAGGCCACGACGCCCAGCACGATCACATAGGCCATGGCCACGGCCTGGTTCCCGAAGGCCCAGCGGCCTGCCGCCAGCACCACCATCAGCGCCGCAATGCTCCACACCAGGGCGCGCATCACGCCCCGGTCGGCCAGCTTGCCGCCCAGCAGATTGCCTGCGGCCAGGCCCGCGCCGAACAGCAGCAGGGTCAGCGCCACCAGGCTGTCGCCCATGCGGGTCACCTGGGTCAGCAGCGGCTCCACATAGGTGTAGAGCGCAAACACGCCCGCAAAGCCGAAGGCCGTGATGCCCAGGCCCAGCCAGACCTGGCCGTTGGCCAGCACGGCCAGCTCCTGCGCCAGCGGCGTGACCTCGGGGCGGCCCTGGTCGCGCGGCACGAAGGCGGCCAGGATGGCAAAGGCCAGCACGCCGATCGCGGCCACGGCCAGGAAGGCGCTGCGCCAGCCGAACATCTGGCCGATCCAGGCGCCGGCAGGCACGCCGAGCAGGGTGGCCAGGGTCAGGCCCGAGAACATCAGCGCAATCGCCGACGCCTTCTTGTCCGCGGGCACCAGGCCCGTGGCCACCACGGCGCCCACGCCGAAGAAGGTGCCGTGGGTCAGCGAGGTCAGCACGCGCGCCGACATCAGCCATTCATAGCTGGGCGCGAACGCGGCGGCCAGATTGCCGGCGATGAAGATCAGCATCAGCGCCAGCAGCAGGCGCTTGCGCGGCCATTGGCGCGTCAGCAGCGTGAGCACGGGCGCGCCCACGGCCACGCCGATGGCGTAGCCCGAAATCAGCGAGCCCGCCGTGGGAATGCTGATGTGAAGATCCTGGCTGACCTGTGTCAGCAGGCCCATGATGATGAATTCCGTGGTGCCGATGCCAAAGGCACCGGCCGCCAGGGCGAGTAGGGAAAGAGGCATGGACGGATTCCTTGTGATCCTTGGTGTGATGTCCATTAATGTCGCACTGCAACATACCTTTGTGTAGATGGAATAATGGAAACGGATCTGTTCCTGTGTGGAATAGATGACCTCTTTTCAGGAGACGCCATGCCCGCACTTGCCCCACCCACGGCCACCGACACAGGCAACGCCGATGCCAACCGCTTTGCCGAGCTGGAAATGCTGATCCTGGTGGCCGAGCGCGGCAGCCTCTCGGCCGCTGCGCGCCACCTGGGCATCTCGCCCTCGGCCGTCAGCAAGAGCATGTCGCGGCTGGAGGCGCGCCTGGGCGTGCAACTGCTGCAGCGCAGCACGCGGCGCCTGCATCTCACGCCCGAAGGCTGCCAGCTGTTCGAGCGCGGCAAGCGCGTGCTGGCCGACCTGGAGGAACTGGAGGCCTGCGTGGCCGTGCGCAGCGAACCACGCGGCCTGGTGCGCATCAACACCAGCTCATCGACCGGAAAAATGCTGCTCGTGCCCCTGGTGCCGCAATTGCTGCAGCGCCATCCCGGGCTGAGCCTGGAACTGAGCTTCACGGACCAGATCGTGGACCTGGTAGAGGCCGGCACCGACATCGCCGTGCGCTGGGGTCAGCTTCCGCCCTCGGACATGGTCGCGCGGCTGCTGGGCCACACGCGGCAGGTCATCCTGGCCTCACCGCAGTACTTGGCCCGCATGGGCAGACCCCTGCATCCGGACGAGCTGGGCCACCATGTGCGCCTGGGCTGGAGCTACCAGCGCGCCATACCGCACTGGCCATTTCTGGTGGACGGCCAGCGCGTGGCCGTCGATATCGGGGAGGTGGTGCGCGTCAACGACGGCGATGTGATGCGCGAGCTGGCGCTGCACGGCACGGGCCTGGCCCGCCTGTCGCTGTACCACGCCTGGGCCGACGTGCTCGCCGGCCGGCTGGTGCCCGTGCTGGAGGAATTCAACACGGGCGACCTGGAGCCCATCCATGCCGTCTACCTGGGCAAGCCCGACCGCCTGCCCCCGCGCACGCGTGTCGTGCTCGACTTTCTGCAGGCGCATGTGGACCTGCGGCATGCGGAGCAGCTGCCGGCGCTGCGCTGAGGCGGGCTGGTAGGTCCTGTATTACTCCTGCTCGCCTGGCAGGGGGGTGGCGTTGAGGCTCTGGCTCTCGATGTACTCCAGCAGCGCCGAGTATGCGGGCTCTGCAGGGGCCGAATTGGCGTAGACGATGCCGGTGCTCACGTTCTGCGGTGTGGTCCAGCGCTTGACGAACAGGCGCTGGTCGGCACGGTCGCCATTGGTGTTGGAAATTCCGTCGCCGTCGTTGATGCTGTAGACGTAGCGATAGCCGCGCAGAATCTGGCCCGAGCTGTTGACCCAGACACACAGTGTCTGGCCCGCAAGCGTGCCGCGGACCTGATGCTCGCAGAGGAACTGACCATCCTCGGTTGCCATGATGCCATTGCCGTTGGCAGTGGCACCGCCTTGACGAGTCAATTCCGCAGCCACGGTTTGAAGGCCCTCCGAGCCCCAGGAGGTCATGTTCCAGACGCCACGCAGGCTGGAGGCCGTGGCCGGATAGCCGAAGTTGAACCGCGAGATCGCCACCTCACGCTCTCCGGGCAGTGTGATGAAGCCGGAGACACCACTGGTGAAACGGATGCTGACCTGGCCCATGTTGCGGTCCTCGGAGCCCGAAAGCGGGCCGCTGCCCAGGTGGCGACCGCCCTTGTAGCGCATCAGCGGCGCAGAAAAACGGTTGTTGCTCAGTGAACCCGAGGTCATGTAGAAGCTGGGCTGGCCATTGCTCTCATAAGCATACATTTGCATGACCAGCGTGCCGTTCTGTGCGTCGATGGCCAGCCCGCGCCCGGGTTTGCCATCAAGCTCCGAAGTCACGACCCAGGTGCCATTGCTGGGCATGAATGCGTGCGCCAGGCCGCAGCCCAGCAAGATGGCTGCTGCCAATGTTTTCTTGAACATGGTCCCTCTCTGTCTGATTAAGAAAATGCATGGGCATTCTAGCCATCGTCTTTACAAAGAGAAACAGTGCGATGATTTTGAGTGGTTCTTGCTGGAGTCCCTGAAATGGGTTCGTACGCCGGCAATGTGTTTTCCGGCGTGCGTATTCAAACTTTCTTGAAAGCGCCCGGATTCCATCCATTCACAGGCCTGCCCTGGCATTGCCCACGGGCCGAAAGGCGCGGGCTCCCTGTCCATCCCGACCAATCGCCCAGGCACACCAGGCCGATACCGCGCCCGCAAACACTACATACAGGCACACCAGCCACGGGCTGCCACCGGCCGTCTTGACCAGCGCCGTCGCAATGATGGGCGTGATGCCGGACGCGAAAATGCCCGAGAACTGGTAGACGAAGGAAATGCCGGTGTAGCGCACCTTGGCGTCGAACAGGTCGCAGAACAGGGCGGCCTCGGGACCGTAGACCGCCGCGTAGAGAATGCCGAAGGGCACGACGATGGCTATCCATATCAGCAGCACATTGCCGCCGCTGTGGGCCATGAGCCAGAAGGCGGGGAAGGCCGAGATGGCGGTGATCAGCGATCCCCACAGATACACGCGGCTGCGGCCCAGGCGGTCGGACAGGCGGCCGAACAGCGGAATCGTGAAGCACATCACCACGGCGGCGACCATCACGCCGATCAATGCATCCGTGCGGCTGATCTGCAGCGTGGAGGTCAGGTAGCTGATAGAGAACACGCCGAAGACGTTGAAGAACACGCCGTCGATATAGCGTGCGCCCATGCCCTTGAGCACATTGCCGGGGTAGCGCCGCATCATGTCCATGAAGGGAATCGCGGTCTCGGCATTGCGTGCCTTGACGGCCGCGAATTCGGGCGTCTCCTTCACATGCAGGCGGATGTACATGCCCACGGCCACCATGAGTCCCGAGATCAGGAACGCGACGCGCCAGCCCCAGGCCATGAACTGCTCTTCGGTGCACAGCCAGGACAGCAGGGCCACCACGCCCGAGGCCATGAACAGGCCGATGGCCAGGCCCACCTGCGGCAGGGAGGCGTAGAAGCCCCGCTTTTCCTTGGGCGCGTATTCGTAAGCCATGAGCACGGCGCCGCCCCATTCGCCGCCCAGGCCTATGCCCTGGGCCACGCGCAACAGCAGCAGCAGCACGGGCGCGGCCACGCCGATCTGGGCATGCGTGGGCAGCAGGCCGATCAGGAAGGTGGACACGCCCATGATCATCAGCGTGACCACCAGGATGCTCTTGCGCCCCACGCGGTCGCCGAAGTGCCCGAAGATCACCCCGCCCAGCGGCCGCGTGACAAAGCCCACGGCAAAGGTGGTGTAGGCCAGCAGCGTGGAGATCAGCGGATCGTCGCTGGGAAAGTACAGCTTGCTGAACACGATGCCGGCGACCACGCCGTACAGGAAGAAGTCATACCACTCGATGGTTGCGCCGATGAGCGCGGAGGTCACCACCTTGCGGATGACCCTGGGATCGGTTGCCGTCGTCATGCTGTCTCCTGGTTGTCTGTCGCATTGCCGGGATGCAGGAACGGGCAGTCATGCGACCTTGAGCTGCCCTGTCTCTCCGTGCCTGTCTTCGCGAACCATGTCGGCGGCCTTCTCGGCCATCATCACCACGGGCGCATTGGTGTTGCCCGAGACCAGGGTGGGCATGACCGAGCAATCGACCACGCGCAGGCCGGCCATGCCGTGCACGCGCAGGCGCGCATCGACCACGGCCAGGGCGTCGCTGCCCATGCGGCAGGTGCCGCTGGGGTGGAAGATGGTGGCGCCGTGGTTGCGGCAGAACTCCAGCAGTTGAGCATCGCTGTGCGCATCGGGGCCGGGCTTGACCTCGCGCTTCACGAAGGGGCGCATGGCCGGCGTGTCGGCAATGGCGCGTGCGGCACGCACGGCCGCCACATTGGTGCGGCGGTCCAGTTCGGTGGCCAGGTAGTTGGGCTGGATGGAAGGCGGCTCGAAGGCATCGCGCGAACGGATGCGCAACTGCCCGCGTGACTCGGGCCGCAGCTGGCAGACCGACATGGTGAAGCCCGAGTACGGATGGACCTGCCCGCCTGCCATGTCGGCCGACAGCGTGGAGACGTGGAACTGGATGTCGGGCGTGGCCGCCACGGGCCGGCCCTGCTCGTCCCTGAGCGCACGCATGAAGCAGCCGCCCTGGTTGATGCCCACGGCCAGCGCGCCCGAGCGGAACAGCAGCCATTCCAGCCCCAGCTTTGTCCTGCCCACCCAGGAATTGAGCTGGTCATTGGTGGTGATGGGCTGGCTGCATTCGTAGCCCAGGCGGATCTGAAGATGGTCCTGCAGGTTCTCGCCCACGCCCGGCAGGTCGTGCACCACGGGAATCCCCAGGGACTGCAACAGCGCGGCCGGGCCTATGCCCGACAGTTGCAGCAGCTGCGGCGACTGGATGGCGCCTGCCGACAGAATCACCTCGGCCCGCGCCTGGGCCTGGCGCTCCTGCCCGCCTTGCCGGTAGCGGATGCCGGTGGCGCGCCGGCCGCGCAGCACCAGCTGCGTGGCCATGGCGTCGGTCTCTATGCGCAGATTGGGGCGGCGCCGGGCCTCGCCCAGATAGGCCTTGGCCGTGCTGCAGCGCAGGCCCTTGTGGGTGGTGAGCTGGTAGTAGCCTGCGCCCTCCTGGTCGCGGCCGTTGAAGTCCTCGGTGCGGGGCACGCCGACCTGGCCTGCACCGGCAATGAAGGCCTCGATCAGCGGATGCTGTGCGCCGATGTCCGAGACCTTGAGCGGCCCGTCCGCGCCATGGCCCGGGAAGGCGCCGCGCGCATTGCCTTCGGACTTCACAAAGTAGGGCAGCACCTCCTCATACGACCAGCCCGCATTGCCCAGCGCCGCCCAGTGGTCGTAGTCCTCGCGCTGGCCGCGCACGTAGATCAGGCCGTTGATCGAACTGCTGCCGCCCAGCGTGCGGCCGCGCGGCCAGTAGATGCGCCTGCCGTTCATGTTGGGGTCCGGGTCGGTCTCGAACTTCCAGTTGTAGACGGGGCTCCACATGGTCTTGCCGTAACCGATGGGCAGGTGAATCCAGGGCGAGCGGTCCGGCGGGCCGGCCTCCAGCAGCAGCACCCGCGTGGCCGGGTCCTCGGACAGGCGCGCGGCCAGCACGCAGCCGGCAGAGCCTGCTCCCACGATCACGTAGTCATAGCTGTCGATGGGGTCCGGCATGCAGTGGCTCCTTTTGAGTTTCTTTTGAAGGAACTATTTGTTCCTTTGAGTGAAACTTATTCTTTGCCGCCGTGGACTGCAACCCCGCGCAAACCCTTGCCGCCTCCTGGCGATCAGGCATGATCGAAAGCGTTTCCGGCCTTCCACACGACACGACACCGCCCCATGCCGCCATCCCTTGCCAGCGCTGCCCCGGACCCCACCCCTGCACGGCAGGACGAAGCGAACTCGGTCTCCGATCGCTCCCTGGCCGTGCTCGATTTCGTGACCCAGGCCGAGGCCCCGCCAGGCCTCATGGACATCGCCGCCGCGCTCAACCTGCCCAAGGCCACGGCCTCGCGCCTGTGCTCCCACCTGGAGGCGCGGCAATGGCTGTTGCGCCATGAGGGTGACCGCAGCTTCTCCCCGGGCCCCAAGCTGCTGAGCCTGGCCGTGCGCGCCCTGCAAGCCGACCCGCGCCAGGCCCTGCGCCATGAGTTGCTGTCCCAACTGGTGGCCCGTCTGGGCGAGACCTGCAACCTCACCGTGCTGGACGGCACGCGCGTGCGCTACCTGGACCGTGTCGAGACCCACTGGCCGCTGCGTATCCAGCTGGAGGCCGGATCGATGGTGCCCATCCACGCCACGGCCAGCGGCAAGCTGTTCCTGGCCCATATGCCTGCGGCCCGGCGCGCGGCCATTCTGGACAGCGTGGAACTCACCGCCTGCACGGCCAACACGCTGACCACGCGCGAGGCGCTGGCACAGGAGTGCGCGCGCATCGTGCGCGAAGGCCACTCCTGCGATCGCGAGGAATTCATGCGCGGCATGATCGCCGTGGCCGTGCCCGTGCGCGATGCCAAGGGCCAGTGCCGCGCCACGCTGGCCGTGCATGCGCCCGAGGCGCGCATGCCGCTGGCGCAGGCGCTGGAGGGCCTGCCGCACCTGAAGGAAACGGCCCAGCGCATGGCCGGCCTGCTCTTCTGAGGCGCTGGGCGCCCCGGAAAAAAGGCCCCCACGCTACCCTTGCTGCGCAAGGTCCGCTGCCCCCCAAGGGGGCCGCTTTTTGCCTTGGGGCGGCCCGGCGGCAAAATAAGGCCCCCACGCTACCCTTGCTGCGCAAGGTCCGCTGCCCACCAGGGGGGCGCTTTATGCCTTGGGGCGGCCAGGCGGCAAAAAAAAGGCCTCACTCGGAGGCCCTTGTCGTCACTGGAAGCCCAGCGTATGCGGCAACCAGGTGGACAGCGCGGGGATGAAGGTCAGCAGGCACAGCACCACGAAGTGGGCCAGCAGGAACAGCGGCATCTCGCGCGTGAGATCGGTGATGGACACGCGCGTGGCCACCGAGGTCACGAACAGCAGCCCGCCCACGGGCGGCGTGATCATGCCCAGCGTCAGGTTCACGATCACCACCATGGCGAAGTGCGTGGGATCGATGCCCAGGCTGAACGCAATGGGCGCCAGGATGGGCACCAGGATCATCACGCCGGGCAGCGGCTCCATGAAGATGCCGAACACCAGCAGCAGGATGTTCACCGCGATCAGGAACAGGGTGGGCGACAGCTGCCAGCTCACGATCAGCTCGGACAGGTACTGCGGAATGCCCTCCACCGTCAGCACCCAGGCAAAGGCGGCCGAAGTCGCCATCACCAGCAGCACCGAGGCCGTCAGCATGGCCGAGCGCGCCGCAATGCCCGGCAGCGCCGACCACTGCAGCGTGCGGTACACCCACTTGCCGCAGACCAGGGCGTAGAACACGGCCACCACCGACGCCTCGGTGGGCGTGAAGATGCCGAAGCGGATGCCCACCACGATGAGCACGATCAGCATCAGCGCGGGAATCGCCTTGAAGCTGTTGATCCACATCGTGCGGCCGTCGGGGCGCGGCTCGGTGGAGCGGTAGTCGCGCTTCTTGCAGACCCACCAGTTCACGGCGGCCATGGCCAGCGCGATCAGGATGCCGGGGATGAAGCCGGCCATGAACAGCCCGCCCACCGACACGTTCTCATCCTGCAGCGCGTAGATGATCATGCTCACCGACGGCGGAATGATGGGCCCCACGATGGCCGTGCTGGCCGTCAGCGCCGCCGCGTAGGAGCGTGCATAGCCGGCCTTGTCCATCATCTTGACCATCATCGAGCCGGGACCGGCCGCATCGGCCAGAGCCGAGCCCGAAATGCCCGAGAACAGCGTCAGCGACAGCACATTGGCATAGCCCAGGCCGCCGCGCAGATGGCCCACGAACTGTGCGGCAAAGCGCAGCAGCACATGCGTGAGCGCGCCGCCCGACATCAGCTCGGCCGCCAGGATGAAGAAGGGCACGGCCATCAGCGGAAAGCTGTCTATGCCCGTGAACATCTCCTTGAACACGATGAGCTGCGGATAGCGGCCGCCCACGAAGACGGCCAGTGCGGCGGAGATCGCCAGCGCGAAGGCCACCGGAAAGCCCAGCGTGAGCAGGACGATGATGGCGATGAAAAGCGTGATACCCATGATGTGTCTGCCTGGTGGATCAGATCGATGCGGCTGCGTCGGCATCCATCTCATCCGACTCCGCGAACGAGCCGTCTGCGATATACCCGCGCGCAATGAACAGCAGATGCACCAGCATCAGCACGAAGCCCACGGGCATGGCCGCGTAGACGAAGGAGATGGGAATGTCCGTGGCCGCCGTGGTCTGGAAGCGCGTGGCCCAGACGTACTGCGACGAGGCCACCGCCATCACCGCGCAGAACAGGCCCACGCCCAGCACCACGAGGCGGCGAAGCCACTGCGCCTTGCGCGTGCCCACCGAGCGGTGCAGGTTGTCGATGGCCACATGGCCGCCGAAGCGCAGCACCAGGCCCGCGCCCAGGAAGGTGACCCAGATCATCATGTGCCGGGCCACTTCCTCGGCCCAGACAATGGAGTCGCCCGTGGTGTAGCGCAGCACCACATTGGCAAACACGATGCAGGCCATGGCCAGCAGCAGCACGATCAGCAGCCAGCGGTTGCAGGCCACAAGGGCGCGTTCGATTCGGTTGAGCATAGGAGTGGGCGAGGGCAGGAGGGGAGTGGCGCAAGGGCCGGGCTGCCGCCGGAGGTCAGATCATCGGCGCGGGCGCCGTGCGGGGCCACAGGTGTTGCCCGCAGCGGGTCGCCCTGCATTGCGGGCCGCAGCCCGCAATGCGTCAGGGGGTTACTTGGCGTTGGCGATGGTGTCCAGCGTCTTCTGGCCGAACTTCTTTGCGTATTCCTTGTAGGCCGGCTCCAGCGCCGTGCGGAAGGCGGCCTGGTCCACCTTCTCCACCACCTGCATGCCGTGGCTCTTGGCCTCTTCCACGCCCTTCTTCTCCACCGTGTCCACGAACACGCGCGAAGCGATGGCGCCCGACTTGGCGCCCTGCGTGAAGGCCGCCTTCTGGCTGTCGTTCAGCGTGCCCCAGAACGAGGGCGACACCAGCAGGGCCATGGGCGCGTACACGTGGGCCGTCAGCGTCAGGTGCTTTTGCACCTGCCACAGCTTGGCCGAGGCCAGCACCGAGATCGGGTTCTCCTGGCCGTCGATCGTGCCCTGCTGCAGCGCACCGATCACTTCGGGCCAGGACATGGGCGTGGGCGATGCGCCCAGCGTGCGGAAGGCCGTGATGTGCACGGGGTTCTCGGTCACGCGGATCTTCAGGCCCTTGAGATCGGCCACGCCGTTGACGGCGTGCTTGTTGTTGGACAGGTGGCGAAAGCCCTGCTCACCCCAGGCCAGCGCGACCAGGCCGCGCTTGCTGAACTTGGCCAGCAGCTCCTGGCCGAAGGCGCCGTCCAGCACGGCGCGCGCATGCTGCGTGTCGCGGAACAGGAAGGGAATGTCCACCACGCCCACATCGGGCACGAAGTTGCTGATGGCGCCCGTGGAGACGATGGCCGCCTCCACCGTGCCCAGCTGCAGGCCCTCAATCAGCTCGCGCTCGCCGCCCAGGGCGGAGGCGGGGAACTGCTTGAACTTGTAGGCGCCGTTCGTGCCCTTTTCCACCGCATCGGACCAGGCCTGGGCGGCCGCGCCGTAGTGCGAATTCACGGCCAGGGCGTAGCCCACCTTGACCTCTTTGGTCTGGGCCAGGACGGCGCCAGCCGAGGCAGCCGCCATGGCGGCCACGCAGGTCGAAAGAAGGGTGCGGCGGATCATTTGCATAGCGGCAGTCTCACTTGTTGTGTGTTGAAAAATGGCCCCCACGCTCCCCTTGCAGGCAAGGTCAGTGGCTACCCCGCAGGGAGCCTTTTTTCATCCTGGGGCGGCCCGGCGATGAAAAAAAGAGCCCATGGATTGTAGTGACCACTCCCCTTGTGGCGACCACGTACAAAGCGCTCGTCATGTGCGTTGAGGTACATCTGATTTGGCGATGTCGTGGGCAGCGACCGGCATATCAACCAATGGACAGACGCACCGGCTTTCCCACGCGGCTCAACATTTCAACCAGGGCATCAATGGTGAACTTTGCAGTCTTTCTGTTCACTACATCCGAGATGCGCGGGCGGGACACCATCAGGATCTCCGCCGCGTCTGACTGCTTCAGGTGATGCTGTGCAATCCATTGCGCCAGCTCCGCCATCAACTGCTCCTTGAGAAGATGGGTGTCGTTGATCTGCTGGCGCGATGCAGCTTGCAGCTTCAATGCCTCGTCTTCAGGAAAGCCCAGCTCCAGAAAGAGGTTTGCCTTCGCCTTGGTCACATGGCGGATTTCTGTATCGATCTTCATTTGTTGGCCTTTCTCATGTGGACCACGGCACGGTAGCGCGCCGATGCGATGTCCTTGTCGTGCCGGCTTGTCACCTGTGATTTCTTCTGGAAGCAGTGCAATACATAGACCGCTTCCTCGAACTTGGCCACATACATCACCCGGAACGCTCCGCTGGCGTCCCTCACGCGGATCTCCCGTGTCCCGGCGCCCACGTCGTCGAAGGGTTTCCAGTCCTCCGGTTCCTGGCCTGCCTGAACCTTGCTCAACTGAAAGCCCGCATCTCGCCTGGGGCCTGCGGGAAAGTCCCGCAGATCGTCGTATGAGGATCCGACCCAGCGGATGTCTTTGTCCTGCTCCATGGAAGATCCTTGTATAAAATTTTATACAGGCATGCCGAAGGCGTAAAGCGGCTGTATGGCCTTTCGAGTGCGTGCATCAAAGCAAAAACGCCCGAGGCGCAGGCATCGGGCGTTTTGCGTCATGGCAGGGGTGCCGTCTTCGTGCGCACGGCTCAGCGTGCCCCGATCCGCTCGAACTCGCTCTCCACCGCCGCATGCGCCTTCAGGATGCTTTGCGAAGGCGCAGGGCCCATGCGGCTGACGACTACCGTGGCCAGCCAGGCCAGGATGAAGCCGGGGATGATCTCGTACAGGCCCAGCCAGCCGAACTGCTTCCACACCAGCACCGTCACGGCGCCGGTGATGATGCCTGCCAGCGCGCCGCCGCGCGTCATGCGGCTCCAGAACAGCGACAGGATGATCACCGGGCCGAAGGCGGCGCCGAAGCCGGCCCAGGCGTAGCTGACCATGCCCAGCACCTTGGAGTCGGGGTTGCTGGCGATGGCGATGGCGATCAAGGCCACCAGCAGCACCATGGCGCGGCCGATCCAGACCAGTTCGATCTGGCTGGCATTCTTGCGCAGGAAGGTGCGGTAGATGTCTTCGGTCAGCGCGCTGGAGCACACCAGCAGCTGGCACGACAGCGTGCTCATCACGGCCGCCAGGATGGCCGCCAGCAGCGCGCCCGAGATCCAGGGGTTGAACAGCTGCTTGGTGATCTCCATGAACACCGTCTCGGCATTGGCGTTCACGGCAGCGGCGCCACCGGGGTTGGCCGCGAAGTAGGGGATGCCGATGAAGCCCACGGCCACGGCGCCGGCCAGGCACAGGATCATCCAGGTCATGCTGATGCGGCGGGCCGAGGGAATGGTCTGCACCGACGAGGCCGCCATGAAGCGCACCAGGATGTGCGGCTGGCCGAAGTAGCCCAGGCCCCAGGCCAGCAGCGAGACCACGCCCACGAAGCTGGCGCCACGGAACAGGTCGAATTTCTCTGCCGCCACGATGGCGTGCAGGTCCTGGCCCGGCTGCAGATGGCCCTGCACGGCCAGCCAGGCGATCACGGGCGCCAGGATCAGCGCCGTGATCATCATCGAGGCCTGGATGGTGTCCGTCCAGCTCACGGCCAGGAAGCCGCCGATGAACACATAGGCGATGGTGCACAGCGCGCCCACCCACAGGGCCGTGCTGTAGGGCATGCCGAACATGTTCTCGAACAGGCGCGCGCCCGCCACCACGCCCGAGGCGCAGTACAGCGTGAAGAACACCAGAATCACCACGGCCGTCACGATGCGCAGCACGTTGGAGTGGTCCTCGAAGCGGTTGGCCAGGTAGTCGGGCAGCGTCAGCGCATTGCCGGCGCGCTCGGTGTACAGGCGCAGCCGCGCCGCCACCAGGCGCCAGTTCAGGTAGGCGCCCAGGATCAGGCCGATGGCGATCCAGGCTTCCGACAGGCCGGACAGGTAGATGGCGCCGGGCAGGCCCATCAGCAGCCAGCCGCTCATGTCCGAGGCGCCGGCCGACAGCGCCGTCACGAAGCTGCCCAGGCTGCGGCCGCCCAGGATGTAGTCGGAAAGATTCTTGGTGCTGAAGTAGCCGATGGCGCCGATGCCGAGCATGGCGACCAGGTAGATGGCGAACATGATCGCCGTCGGGTCGTTCCAGTTGAATTGCATTGAAGTGTCCTGCGTTGGTCGTGTTTTTTCGGGTGGTGCGGGGCGCTTGCCAGGGGCCGGTTGTGCCGGCCCCGGCGGTTCAAGCCATGGTCATGAGTTGGGCGTTTCCGCCTGCGGCGGCGGTATTGGTGCTTATGGATTGCTCGTGGAACAGCGCAGCCAGGTCATAGCCGCGGCCCGCATGCAGCTCGTCGCTGTTGCGGCTTTCCACGCGCACCAGGGCACCGTCGCGCGCGGCGACCTGGGCGCAGACCTGCAGCAGGGCGTCGCCGTCGCCCTCGAACAGCAAGGCCGCCATGGGCGATGCCGAATCGGCCAGGGAGTCGGCGCTGGCGCTGTGCAGCCATGGCACACCGGCATCGCCCGCAGCGGCGCGCAGCGCCTGCCAGGTGGCGGCGCAGCCGCTGTCGGCGCCTGTTCCGTTGTCGGGCAGCACGGCATGGCAGGCGTTGCCGCTGGCCAGGGCTGCTGCCACCTGGGCCACCAGGCCCAGCGGCGTGCGCGGCAATGCCCAGACGGGGCCGCGCGGCAGCAGGCGGTAGCGGTTGGATTCGCCCGTGGGGCCGGGCAGCAGCATGGCGGCGTCCAGGCGCGAGGCGGCCAGGGCCTCGTCGCAGGCGGCCAGGGCCTGCACCTGCTCATCGGCGGACATGTCCTGGGGCGGTGCCTTGGACAGCGTCTCGCGCAGCAGGCCCAGCAATTGCAGCGGTGCCTGGGCGGACGATTCGGCCCGCGCAAAGACGGACAGCGCCGCGCTCGCTGGCCCCTGCGCCAGCCGGTGCAGGTACAGCGGGCCGCCGGCCTTGGGGCCCGTGCCCGACAGGCCCATGCCGCCAAAGGGCTGCACGCCCACCATGGCGCCGATCACATTGCGGTTCACATAGATGTTGCCCGCATGCACGCGCTGGGTGAGGTGGGCAATGGTCTCGTCGATGCGGCTGTGCACGCCGAAGGTCAGGCCGTAGCCGGTGGCGTTGATGCCATCGACCAGCGCGTCCAGCTGCTCGCGCTTGAAGCGGATCACATGCAGCACGGGGCCGAAGACCTCGCGCTGCAGGCGCGTAGTGCTGTCGATCTCGATGAGGGCCGGGGCCACGTAGTGGCCATTGAGCACGCCGTCCTTGCGTTCCACGCGGGTGACCTTCTGGCCCGCCGCGGCCATCTGCTCTATGTGCTGCTCGATCTGGCGGCGCGCCGCGTCGTCGATCACGGGGCCCACATCGGTGCTCAGGCGGTCGGGGTTGCCCAGGTTCCACTCCTGCAGCGCATCGCGCAGCATGGTCAGCGTGCGGTCGGCCACCTCGTCCTGCAGGCACAGCAGGCGCAGGGCAGAGCAGCGCTGGCCGGCCGAATCGAAGGCCGAGGCCAGAACATCGGCCACCACCTGCTCGGCCAGGGCCGAGGAGTCCACCACCATGGCGTTCTGGCCGCCGGTCTCGGCAATCAGCGGAATGGTGCGGCCCGCAGGCGACAGGCGGCGGGACAGCTGGCGTGCAATCAGGCGCGCCACCTCGGTGGAACCCGTGAACATCACGCCCGCCACCTGGGCATGGGCCACCAGGGCTGCGCCCACGGTCTCGCCCGTGCCCGGCACCAGCTGCAGCGCGTCGCGCGGCACGCCAGCCTCGTGCAGCAGGGCCACCATGGCGGCGGCCGTCAGCGGTGTCTGCTCGGCAGGCTTGGCCAGCACCGTGTTGCCGGCGGCCAGGGCCGCAGCCACCTGTCCGCAGAAGATGGCCAGCGGGAAATTCCAGGGACTGATGGCCAGCACCACGCCCAGCGGGCGCTGCGCGGCGTTGTCGAAATGCGCGGCCGCCTGGGCGCCGTAGTAGCGCAGGAAGTCCACGGCCTCGCGGACCTCGGCCACGGCGTTGGAAAGGGTCTTGCCCGCCTCCCGCATGATCAGGCCCATCAGCGGCTGGCTGCGTTGCTCCAGCAGGTCGGCGGCGCGGGCCAGCGCGTCGGCACGGGCGGCGGGCGGTGTGCCGGCCCAGATGGGCGCGGCCTGCGCGGCGCGCGCGGCGGCGGCTTCGGCCTCGGCCGCCGTGGCCTCGCGCACCCAGCCCACGATGTCGGACAGCTCGGCCGGGTTGCGCATGGGCTGCCAGCCTTCGGTACGCGCCGGGTCGGCCGGCAGGTCGGCATCTGCGGGGGCGGCCAGATAGGTCTGGCGCGTGCTGTGCAGCAGCGCGGCGGCCAGCGATGCCAGTTGCTGCTCGTGCGCCAGGTTCAGGCCCTGGGAATTGGCGCGGGCCTGCCCTGCCTTGTCTCCCTGCTGCGCGAACAGATCGGCCGGCAGCGCAATGCGCGGGTGGGGGGCGCCCAGCCGGCCTTCGTTGCGTGCGATCTTCATCACCTCGTCCACCGGGTCGGCCACCAGGTCGGAGACCGGCACGGAGGCATCGCCGATGCGGTTCACGAACGAGGTATTGGCACCGTTCTCCAGCAGGCGGCGCACCAGATAGGCCAGCAGCGTCTCATGGCTGCCCACGGGCGCATAGATGCGGCAGGGGCGGGCCAGCTTGCCTTCGGAGGCCGGGCCCGTCACCTGTGCGTACAGCGGCTCGCCCATGCCGTGCAGGCACTGGAACTCGTACTGGCCGCTGTAGTAGCTGCCGCCCACGGCCTGGGCCAGGTGGTAGATGCTGGCCAGGGTCTGTGCGTTGTGCGTGGCGAACTGGGGGTAGATGGCATCGGGCGCATCCAGCAGCTTGCGCGCGCAGGCCAGGTAGCTCACATCGGTATAGACCTTGCGCGTATAGACCGGGTAGCCGGCCTGGCCGCCTTCCTGGGCGCGCTTGATCTCGCTGTCCCAGTAGGCGCCCTTGACCAGGCGCACCATCAGGCGGCGGCGGCTGCGGCGGGCCAGGTCCACCAGGTAGTCCAGCACCTGCGGGCAGCGCTTCTGGTAGGCCTGGACCACAAAGCCTATGCCGTTCCAGCCCTTGAGCGAGGGCGCGGCACACAAGGCTTCCAGCAGGTCCAGCGACAGCTCCAGCCGGTCGGCCTCTTCGGCGTCGATGTTCATGCCGATGTCGTACTGCTTGGCCAGCTCGGCCAGCTGCAGCACGCGCGGCAGCAGCTCGGCCATCACGCGCTCGTACTGCGCGCGGCTGTAGCGCGGGTGCAGGGCCGACAGCTTGATGGAGATGCCCGGCCCCTCGAAGATGCCGCGTCCGTTGGAGGCCGCGCCAATCGCGTGGATGGCCTGCTCGTAGGCCTGCAGGTAGCGCTGTGCGTCGGAATCGGTGGCGGCCGCCTCGCCCAGCATGTCGTAGCTGTAGCGAAAGCCCTGTTTTTCATAGGCGCGGCTGTTGGCCAGCGCCTCGGCAATGTCCTGGCCCGTCACGAACTGCTCGCCCATCAGCTTCATGGCGCGGTGCACGCCCTGGCGGATCAGCGGCTCGCCGCCCTTGCCGATCACGCGCGTCAGCGCCGACGACAGGTTCTTCTCGCTGCTCGTGGACGTGAGCTTGCCCGTCAGCACCAGGCCCCAGGCCGCCGCGTTGACGAACAGCGAGGGCGAGCGGCCTACATGGGCGCGCCAGTCGCCCTTGCTGATCTTGTCGCGTATCAGCGCATCGCGCGTGGCACGGTCGGGAATGCGCAGCAGCGCCTCGGCCAGGCACATCAGCGCCACGCCTTCCTGGCTGGACAGCGAGAACTCCTGCACCAGCGCCGCCACGCCGCTGCCGGCCGGCGCATCGCGCAGGCCCTGCACCAGCCGGGTCGCCAGCTCGCGCACCTTGTCGGCCTGTTGGGCATCCTGGGCGCGTGCCAGCGGCAGCAGCACCGGCAGGCACTCGGGCTCGGGCCGGTGCCAGGCGGCCGTGATGGCAGCGCGCAACGGCGTCTGCGGCAGGATGGATTGGGCGAATTCCAGAAAAGGTTGCACCTCTTGCGGGCTGCTGGGTTGCGCTTCTTCCAACGCCACATCGCCCTGGCTGTCGCCCGCGCTGGAGAGCCGGATGGTGGTCGCGCCGCGCTCCAGGGCATCGACGTACTGTACAACCGCCTGCTTGATCAGCCAGTGCGGTGTGCGCCCTATCTGCTGGGCGGCGATGCGGATGCGCTCGCGCAGAGCGTCATCAACCTTGATGCCTACGGTGGTGGACATGGTGTGCCAGTGAGGAATGGAAAAGGTGGGAAATGCGAATGGACATGCACCATGAAGAAAACATGGTGCAACCTTGCTTGGTTGAAATGTCGCAGAGGTTGCGACGTTTTTGGACTGGGGTTAACCCTTTTGTCTCGTGGCCCAAGCCGATACCGCCGTGTTACGGCCGTGCTGCGACCGGCCTACTGGTAGTCGATGGTGAAGGTCGCCAAGGCATTTGCACTGCCACCGCCGCTCACGGTATTCCTGATTTGCCGGTAGCGCGCCTCCAGGTCGATCTGGAAATTTGCCGTGCCCTGCGAAATCGTGCCCGCCTGCCAGCCGTTGGCTGCGCCAAAGCCCTGGATCGCGCCATTTCTCAGCACCTCCACGCCAACGCCGCTGACCTGCGAGCCGGTCAGCGCCAGCACTGAGGGGACTTGCGTGTCCGTCGTGCCCGACAGCGTCACGAACGGCTTGATCTGGGTGTTCGGGTCGCCGCCGGAGCAGCTCAGCTGGATGGAGAAGGGCACCTTGTCCGTGGTCGCACCCAAACCCGTGAAGCGTGTGTCGGGATGCGTGCCCAGCGGTACGCTGATGCTGTCCGACACCAGCGTGCAGGTGGGATTGATGGGGACCAGGGTGACACCGGAGAAAACGTATTGCGCGGCGAGTGCTCCGGCAATTTTCATTTCCATGTATGGTCCTGCCAGTTGGATATCTCCAAAAATAGTACTGATGGGTCCTGTTTTTATGAATTCTATTGTAATGATGAAATTTTCTCCCTCGGGAATGGGATACGAATTTGTTAGTATGGGCAGTTCGTTGGGAATTGTTCCAATCCCCTTCATCGATATTCGCAATCCTATTCCGGAGACATTGCTGGGGTAGATTCTGACATCAGGTGCTCCGATTCCTGAAAATGAAGGTCTGCTAGCGCCGGAGCAAACCACTTGCGCAATTATTGATGAATGAGTCTTGTTGTTGACTACTGGTTTAATCGGAATTGTTGCAAACACTTTGCCGTTTGGTTCGGAGTTTATGTTGATGGGTAAACTCAGGACCTGATTCACGGGGTAAGATGCAATGTAATGGTTCTTTCCATCAGTGGTCGGATTGGAGTCAGCCGGCATGCAGATTGCTGCATGGGATGCGGAAATGGTGGAAAAAATGATTCCCATGGAAAATGCGAAAAGCTTGTATATATTCATTCTGGTTCTCCATCTGGAATCAAGGCGCCACTTCGAAAGAACAACGTGGCGTCTTGTGCCGTGTGCCGTTAGCCCTGGCATGTGCAGGCGCATGGCATCTCTGAGGAGTGCAGCGCCTGCTCCAGGGCCCTCGCAAAGGCAGGTTTGGGATCAGTGGCGGTTGAACGAAAGCTGGGCGACACTGGAACTTCCCATGACCGGCTTGATGCCTGGCAGTTCATCAGCAAGGCAGGATGGAGCTTTGGCGATCATTTTCGGCAGCCTGCCCTCAGCAGCGGGGCGACCGGAAGAATGGGCGACGGCGGCCGTGGCCGGGTTCTCTGCGCTGAGGCTCGCGGTGCAGAACGGACCGGTCGGAGCGGCGGCCTCACGGTCAAACTGGTATTGGGCGATGACCACGTCGTCGACCTTGTATTGAAGGAAAACCCCTTTGAGGGGCCCTGCCTGTTTGATCGGGCCAATCTTCACCAGATAGATAAAGATGGGAGCATCGGACAGTTCCTGGATGGGAAAGTAGCTCTGTATTGCATTGCTTGGGTCGGTCGGAACAGGCATTTTTCTGAAATCTATGCGCAGTCCTATGCCGGGAATGGAGCTCTCATAAGCCCGGTGCTTCTGGTGAAAGGTGCCCACGCCATACCAGCCAGAGGTTTGGTATTTTGCACAGAACATTGCACCCCCTTTCATTCCAGTATATTTCTTGTTGATGATATAAGGGAGAAAGGCGACGCGGCCCACTACACTGCCGATTGCACGAGATTCAATATCAAACGGCAGTGGGACCTCCAGCGTTCTACTGGGCAGGAGGACATAGTGATTTTTGCCATCGTTGATGGAATTGCCGACTCCATCGTTAGAGCAAAAAGCTTGCGCGTGTGCCTGACCTATGGAAAAAATGAAGAGTACTGAGGACAATGCGATGGCACGGGTAATGGTCATGAAAATGCTCCGTTGCTGAATGAAAAGGCGGTTCTTGGATTTCAATATCGCAGGGCAGGTGACCGGCGGACCGCGTGCCGGAAAGGGGGTGGGCACAGCCATGTACCGCGTCGGTTCAGACGCCGACCGAGGCCTGGGCTTGCGTCGGCGAGTCCCGCAATTCACCCACCAGGCTGCGATCGATCCGCAGGCCAGGGCTGTTGTCTGCCTGGCCGTCCGGCGCCAAGGGCGGCTGCGCCTGGCCCGTGTACTGCTTCGCATCGGCCGTGGTGCGCAAGACACTGATGCGCAGGCTCAGCCGCAAATCGCCAAGATGCTTCTCGGCCTGGAAGGGCAGGCTGGACTGGCGGGCGGCGATGGGGCGCGAGGTCTCGGCTCTGTGTGTCAGCGCGGCCTGATGGGACGGCGCTGCGGCAAGATGGGACGGCACGCAGTGCAGGTCCATGCTGGCTGGCACACGGGAGCCGGGGGAGCGCTCCCGCGCCGGCAGCGAATAGGCCATGCTGCAATGGGCCGTGCCATCTCCGGCCTTCCACTGGGCGTGCAGCTGCCCCTGGTCCGACAGGCCGCGCAGCATGAGCTTGCCGGCTTGGCCGACCATGCCCAGGTCCTTGCCGCTCTCGTCCGAGACGACGGCGCCGAAAGGCACGGGCGACGTGTCCGCCTGTGTCAGGCGCAGCACGGCCGAGCGACTGTAGGCCGTCCTGAACACCACCATGGCGGCGGCACCGGCCACCGGTGCGACGCGCCGGTTGGTTTCCTGCAGTTCCACATCCATGGACATGCCCTTGGGGTCCAGCGACACCTCGTTCATGGCATAGGGTGTCATGTAGGGCACCACGGCATAGCCCCGTGCATCGATGCGTACACCGGGCGCATTGGTGAGGCGCGCGCCCTCGGCATGCGGGGCCTGCACGATGGCGAAGGTCTCGCCCAGGGGCTGCGACAGCGTGACCCCTCCGGGGTGGGCGACCAAGGCGCCGCGCGCGCCCAGTGACAGTTGCTGGCCGGCCCGGCCCGCGCTCACGCTGCCGCTGAACAGCGTGTACGGGCGGCGGTAGAGGGCATTGGCGCCTGCATTGAGGCGCGATCCCTGGTTGCCGCTGCTGCCGTATTCGGCATTCAGGCCATAGGAGAGATCGCTGCCGGCCTGCCCGTAGGTGCTGGCCTGCAACTGGTTGCCGCCGCGCGAGTCATGTGTGAAACGGCTCATGACTCTGGGCTTTCCCGCCCCCAGCGGAATTGTCACCCCTGCGTACAGCTGCGTGCTGGGGCGGCCCCAGGCATCGCGCTGGCGCGAGGCCGACAAGTTGTAGGGAACGCCCAGCCACGAGCTGCTGTAGTTGAGCGTGTAGTCCACGCGGCGGCCCGCGCGGTTCCAGTAGTTGTCCATGGAGGCGGAAATGCTCAGGTTGCCGCCTTGCTCGCCCAGGCGCTGGCTCAGTGTCATTGCGGCGCGCGTGCGCGGGCGCGACAGCAGGGGCGGTGCGCCGCTGGCAGCGGGCCGGGTCAGGTCGCGCGCCCGCATGGCCTCGTTGATGCCGAAGAACCCGTTGGTGGAATAGCGGTAGGCAGCCAGGGTGATGCCCGTGCCGGACTCCGGGAAGGTCTTGGCGTAGGTGACTCTCAGGCTTTGTCCTGAGTAGCTGCGGTCATGGGGGATGCGGGTGTTGGCGTGTGTGAGGTCCAGGCCAAAGGCACCCCATGGTGTATTGAACACGGCGCCCAGCGTGGGCGAGAAATAGCCCTTGGCGACCGTGGCGCCGCCATAGGCCGTGAGCATGTTCGAGAGGCCGTACTGCCAGCCTGCCTGCGAGAAGAGCGGAGCGCTCTCACGCAGGCCGCGCACCGCGCCTGCTGTGAGGCTGTAGCGGTGCTGGCCCTCGCGCAGCGAACGAGGAACGGCCGCATAGGGCACCGAGAAGGAACGCACGGAGCCGTCGGCCTCCTCGATATCCACCTGCAGGTCGCCGCCATAGCCGGTGGGGTACAGGTCATTGATCACGAAGGCGCCCGGTGCCACCGTGGTCTCTTGCAGCTTGATGCCGTTCTGGCGGATGACCACCCGAGCGTTGGAATTGGCCACGCCGCGCACCACGGGCGCGAAGCCGCGCTGCGACTCGGGCAGCATGCGGTCGTCCGTGCGCAGCCGCAGGCCGCGGAAGGAGACCGAGTCCATGATCTCCCCGTCGGTGTAGGTGTCGCCCAGGATCAGTTGCGATGACCAGTCGGCGATGTCGCGCTGCGCATAGGCCGAGATGCTCTGATACCGGCTCGGTCCCTGATCGCTCCAACTGAACGAGCCACTGTGCCGGAAATGCCAGCGCGCATAGTTGAAGCCGCTGTTCAGGCCCAGGTAGCCCTGGGTGCTGCTGCCCGCTGGCCCGCCGCGCGCATGGTAGGTGTTGAAGTCATAGCCGAGCATGCCGGTCGTCACGCCCGCGTTCCACTGCTCCGGACTCACGTAGCCGCTTGGCACGCGCCGCATCAGGATCTGGGGAATGCTCACATCCAGTCGTTGCAAACCTACGTTGAAGCTTGCGGAAGCGCCGGGGACGACCTTTTCAATGCGCAGGCACGCCGGGTCTCCATCCACAACATCCTCGTTCGCCGGCAGGCTCGCCATGTCAATGTCCATTTGCTCCAGCAGGGACATGTTGAAGCAGGGCTGGGCACTGGTACCCCGACTGCGTTGAGTGAACCGCATCTCGGTGCGGGTCATCCAGTTGCCGTTGACCAGAAGGTCCGGGTTGTAGAGACCCGGTTCCACAGAATTACCCTCTGCAAAACGCAAGACATCAATCCCGTCGCCTCCTCGCAGAAAGCTGCTGTTGAATTCGATGTGCTGTGCGCGTGCGGGCGGCATCCTGCCGGCGGTGTGCTCTGTTTGCGAGGCGCGCATATCCATTTGCCAACAGGCCAGTACTGCCAGCAGCAAGGCATGTAGTGGTTTGGCCTTGAACGGGAAACAGCCTGGCTTCCGTACCCTGTCGGCTTTTTTCTTCATAGCAATCCCTCTCGATGGACATGCCTTTTTGTGCACCTGCTGCGCCGTGCTGCCTACCTCGGCCAGTCACGCGTGACAGGCATGGAGGCTTTCGGTGCTGCGTCAGGGCTTCGGCTACCGTCAGCGCCCAAGTTCGACCCTGTGGCCCTCGGCACCACCCCAGTCGTTGAGGCTGGTGTAGACCACGACTGCGTCCGCGGGAAGCTCCTTGGGTAGTTGTTCGTTTTCGGCGGGCTTCTGGAATGCAAACTTTGCCGTTTCTCCTGGCAGCACATGTCCTACATTCATCTTGAAACTCTGGCCAGCTGCCTCTATGGCGATATGACCCAGATTGGCGACATACGCGGTCGGATTGCGGGCATGAAGTACGGCCTGTCCGTCTTGGGTGGTGCTTGCGGACCACTGCAACTGTTCAGGCGCATCCCTGGGCTCGCCCGGCAGGCCCTTGGGGCGATAGATCAGCTTGATGCGCGTGCGAAAGGCCAGTGCGAGGCTGCCCTGGGAGCCTTTCGCGTTCTCGGTCTTGGGCGGCACGTCCAGCACGTTGATCCAGAACAATGACTCTCTGTCCTGGAGTAGGGGCTGGCCGGAATGGATGATGCGCAGCATCTGCTGGTCCGAGGCTTCCAGGCGGGTGAGCGACGGCGCGATCACAAAGGGCACATCTATGCCCTCGGGCGCCATATCTCCATCGCCCGTGTCCAGCCATGACTGCACCAGCGATGGCAATTTTCCTTCATTGGAAATCTTGAGGGTGGCTTCCGTCTCGTCGCCTGAAAATATGACCCGTGTTCCATAGAGGACTATGCTGGCATTGGCCGGGAGGACGCAAATAAGCAATGCAGCCATGGCGAAACAATGTGACAGCAGACTGGATCGGCGATTTTTCACCGGCATAGGAGATCCTGAATTTCTGTATATGAGAGAAATGCCACAGGCATTGGAGGTGAATGCGCCAGCCACCAGAAGGTGGCCGGCGCTTCTCTGAGGCGGTGGACTGCCTATTGATAGTTCATGGTGAAAGTCGCTTCAGCATTCGCCTCTCCTGAGGCAAGGGGCACGGCAGCCACGTAGTACCTGGCGATGTAGTTGAGCGTATTGGTTCCTGATTGCAGGTTGACAGGCGCGGACGGGCCGCTCAGATCCCAGATGGCCGTTGTCGAGTTGTTCTCCAGTAACTGGATGTCGGCCGTGGCATTGCTCGTATTGATGCGGCCGTTCCTGATGGGGCCATCAAAACGGACCGTGGCAGTGGTGGGCTGATTGTTCGCTCCTGGGGTTGAGCAGCCATCCAGCCTGATGGTGATCGTTCTCTGATGGGCGGGAAGAGCAACGTTGCCCACGGCGCCACCGCCAGACGTGAAACCGCGGTCATTGGGAGGTACGATACCGAAATCGATCTTCTGGTCTCGACTTCCCAGATTGACGATGCAAGTGACAGGAGAAATATTTCCTGTGAATCTGACGATTCCACTCTGAGTGGATTGCGCATGGACAGAACTCAGTGCAAGCAAGGACAAGCCCGCAACCGAAAATTTCAATGCAGAAAATTTCATATTTATGCCTGATGAAATTGAGTTTGATGAATATGGTGGATTGAAGTAATGATCTTGTTTGAAATTTTTTCTTTGACGCACCTCCATTTTTGATTTGATATTGGATATTTTTGAATGATTCCAGATATCGATGGCTATAGAGTTGCTGCTGCTGCTGAAAGTTGCAGGTAATATATTTTTTTATGCGTCAATTGGGTGTGGCTGAAGAGGATTTTTTGGAATATGAATTGACGGTGGATTGTTCTCGTTGATGACAAAATTTCGAAGAATCAGATTCTGATTCTTGGCAATTTGTCTGATTGGCTTATTGTCAACACATGCTCGCTGAAATGAAATTGGATAATTCTGAATTTCGCGATTTTCTCTCTAGGAATTTCCTGATTTTTTGAGCGGAGTTATCGGGATTCCCTAGGAATAGTCCTATCTTGTCTTCAATTGCTTACGAATTGGTGATCCGAACTGTGCGTGCGCGGGTCCAGAAATGGCGGGGCAAAGCCTTGTGGGAAGGCTGTCGCCTATGGATTGGGGGGATCTGCGATGCAGCTTATGCCGGCAGACAAGCGGACGATGGTCTTTGCGAGAAGAGCAAGGTCTCGGCTGTGCCGCCCTGCGGCACAAGGCCCGCAGTCAATCTTGCGGGTCTTGATGAACAGCGTTTGGGCAGTGACGGCAAATAGCTGCATGCCGATGGCTACCCGTACCAACGTATCTGCAGTCGGCGCGGGAGTCGGAAATGGAAGCCTGCTGGTGCAGGCAATCAACGTGGCCCTGCATTTGCAGCGGCCCATTTGGGCTGCTTTCCGGTGCTTATGTCTGATCGGCCGATGCCAGGACCCTGATCTTCAAGCTGGGCTGCAGGATGGCCAGCGGACGGTCAGCCCGCAGGGTTTGCTGCGGCGGCTTGTGCTTGCCGGTGCCTGCGTCGTGCCCTGCCGCCACGGGAGTTCTGCCCGCGTTGCTGGTGACTGGCACCGTGGTGGGCAAGGCGCTGATCTTGACGCTCATGCGCAGGCCGTCCAGGTTGCGCTCCAGCTTCAGTGCCTGCTGGCTGTCGCTCGGCTGTGTGGCACGAGCGGGCAGCACTGCAGCCGCAGTGACTGCCGGCGCGCTGGCGACTGCCGTGGCCGGTGCCGTTGCTGCCATGCGTTCCTGGGTGATGCCGGCCAGAGCCACAGCCGACGCAGCGTTGGAGGCCGGGGCGCCTGCCACGGCTGTCTTGGCATTGGTGGTTGCGGTTGAGGTTGCCGCGGTCTTGCCCGGCTTGGCCGATGCTACGTCGGTGGCCGCAGGCAGCAGCTTGTTGCTGGCCACGCAGGGCAGTTCCAGGCTTTGCGGCGGCTGGTGGGTGGTGCTGCGCTTTCTTTCAGGCAGGGTATAGGAGAGGTTGCAGCCCACCATGCCGGTGTCGGTCTTCCACTGCACCTGCAGCTCGCCCTGGTCTGATAGCCCGCGCGCCAGCAGCTTGCCGGCCTGGCCGATCACGCCCAACTCCTTGCCGTCCATGTCCAGCACGCTGGCGCCAAAGGGCACAGGCATGTTGCCGGCCTGCCGCGCGCGGATCACGGCCGAGCGGCCGTAGGCCGTCTTGAAGACCAGCAGCGGCACGGCACCGGCCAGCGGCGCGACGTGCTGGCTGGTTTCCTTGAGTTCCACGTCCGTCGACAGGCCCTTGGGATCGATGGAGACCTCGTTCATCGAGAACGGTGTGAGGTAGGGCACGACGGCATAGCCCCGGCTGTCCACCTTCACTCCGGGCGCGTTGTTGATGCGCGCGCCTTCCGCGTTCTTGGCCTCCACGATGGCAAAGGTGTCAGACACCGATTGCGACAGCGTCACCCCGCCCGGGTGGGCCACGATGGCGCCACGCGCGCCTACCGAGAACTGCTGGTAGCCGCTGCTGGCGCTGACGCTGCCGCTGAGTTCGGTCTGCGATGCGCGGTAGGTGGCGTTGGCGCTGGCACTGGTGCTGCTGCCATTCATGCCACCGGTGTTGTGGTTGGCGCTGAGGCCGTAGGAGATGGCGTTGTCGTCGCCCAGCAGACCGGACAGGTTGGCCTGGGCCTGCACGCGGCCGCGCGAGTCGCGGTTGGTATTGGTGGAGAGCATCATGCCGCGCTCCATGCTGAGCGGAATCGACAGGCCCACGTGCAGGAACGTGTTGGACTGTCCCCAGGCATCACGCTGGCGCGCCGCAGAGAGGTTGTAGGAGATGTTGCGGAACGAGTTGCTGTAGCCAATGGCGTAGTCGACGTTGGAGCCCTGTCGGTTCCAGTACTTGGCAGTGGACGCCGTGAGGCTGAGGTTGCCTCCCCCAGGCCCGAACTGCTGTCCCATGACCAGGGAGGCGCGGTTGCGAGGCCGGTACAGGTCCGTGGAGGGCCGTAGCAGATTGGCCTGATCCCGTGCGCGCATGGCGTCGTTGAGGCCGAAGAATCCGTTGGTGGAGTAGCGATAGGCGGCAATGGCCACGTGGGTGCCGGTCTGCGCAAAGGACTTTGCGTAGCTGGCCCGCAGGCTCTGCCCGGAAAAGGAACCGTCGTGGGGGATGCTGGTGGAGGCGTGCGTGATGTCTGCACCGAAGGCGCCCCAGGGCGTGGTGAGCGCTGCGCCAATCATGGGCGAGATATGGCCCTTGGCCAGGGACACGCCGCCGTAGCCTGTCAGCATATTGGTGAAGCCGTGCTGCCACGTGGCCTGGGAGAACATGGGCGAGGTGTTGGGCAGGTGGCGTACCACGCCCGCAGTGAGGCTGTATCGGTTCTGCCCTTCACGCAGCGACAGCGGCACGGCCGCGTAGGGAACGGAGAAGCTGCGCACGGCGCCATTGGCCTCGGTGATGCTGACTTGCAGGTCGCCACCGTAGCCCGTGGGATAGAGGTCGTTGATGACGAAGGCGCCGGGCGCCACCGTGGTTTCGTAGAGCTTGATGCCGTTCTGCGTGATGGTGACTCGGGCATTGGTGTTGGCCACGCCGCGCACCACGGGCGCGTAGCCGCGCTGGGAGTCGGGCAGCATGCGGTCATCACTGTTCAAGCGTATGCCGCGAAACGAGGTGGAGTCCATCAGGTCGCCACCCGTGTAGGTGTCGCCCAGTATGAGCTGGGAAGACCAGTCGGCAATGTCGCGCTGTGCGTAGGTGGAGATGTTCTGGTAGTTGCCCCGTCCAGTGTCCGCCCAGCTGAAGGAGCCGTTGTGCCGGAAATGCCAGCGGTCGATGTTGACGCCGCCGTTCAGGCCCAGGTAGCTCTGCGTGGTGTTTTCTGCGTTGCTGGAGCGCCCGTGGTAGGTGTTGAACTGGTAGCCGAGCAGGCCTACAGGCACGCCGACGCTCCATTGGTCGGGACTGACATAGCCGCGCACCGAACGGCGTAGCGAGGCCTGGGGCACGCTCAGGTCCAGTCGCTGCTTGCCGAAGTCGAAACTGGTCAAGGCGCCCGCAACGATCTGGTCCAGACGGTTGCAGCCACCGTCGGCCGCCAGCTTCAAGGCGGCCTCGGGCGGCAGGCGTGAGAGGTCGATGCCCACCTTCTCCAGCAGGGCCTTGTCCAGGCAGGGCAGCGCGTCCTGTGAGCCGGACTGGGCCTTGAACTGCACTTCGCGGCGGCCAACCCAGTTGCCGTTGATGTAGATGTCGGGGCTGTAGTTGCCGGGCGTGACCACGTTGGCGCGCGAGTAGCGCGAGACGTCAATGGTCTGCTTGCCGGTGTTCAGAAAGCTGGGGTCGAAGTCGACGGCAGCCGGCGTGGGCTGCCACTGGCCGGTGGACGTGGAGGTCGTGACTTCCTTGACCTGCTGCCCCTGCTGGGCCTCGGACTGCCAGCACACCAGCACGGAGAGCAGCAGCGCATGGCCGGGCTTCAGTTGGAAATATCCGGCAGGGCCTTGGCCTGGCCCCGGCATTGTTCCTTTTCCTTGCCTTGTATGCCGGCTTTTGATTCCCTTTTCTGAATCTGGAAAGACTGGCCTGATCATTTGCTTATCTCCTAATGCTGTGCGCCCGATGCAAAGCGAACGGCCAAGGCCGATGTGCCAGTCCCGGTAAAGAGACCGATGCCGTTTCGCCGGGTATTAACGCTGGGTATCGGTGTGCTGGCCGGGCTGAAAATGCAGTGGCATTAGATAATCAGGCCGGAAAGGACGGGGGATTCGCGTGGCTGTGCTCGCATTGCCCTGTTTATTGGGCGGAATTTCCGATTCTGGCTTCGTGGTTGAGACTGGCGCCCCAATCATTGATGCTGCTGAACATCACCGTGGCACCTGCCGCGCCAGCCATATTGACACCCGCAGGTTCCTTGATTGGAAAGGTGGCCACCTGGCCGGGAAGAACGGGCCCGACGCCTGCCTCGAAGGATTTGCCGCCGAGTTGCACTTCAACGCCAGCCACATTGACCACAAAGGCGCTGGGATTGCGTGCTTTCAATACAGGCTGGTTTTTGGCGTCAACGTCTACCGACCATTGAAGCTGGGTAGGAGCTTCCTGGGCATTGCCGGGCAGGTTGCTGGGTCGGTACATGAGCTTGACACGGGTGCGAAAGGCGAACTGGAGGTTGTTGGAGTCGCCTTCCATTTCCGCCTTGGGCGGGACGTCCAGCACGTTGAGCCAGAACAGGGATTCCTTGTCGGCAGGCAGTGCTTCGCCCGAATAGATGATGCGCAACGTCTGGCTCTTGCCCGCCTCGATGCGCATGATGGTGGGCGTGATGACGAAGGGAACGTCGATGTTCTCAGGCGATTCCTGGTTGTTGCCCTTGTCCAGCCAGGTCTGCACCAGGGCAGGTTTGCTGCCTTCGTTGGTGAGCTGGATGGTGGCTTCCTTCTCGCCACTGGGGAATATGATGCGCGTGCCCGTCAATGTCACGCTGGCCTGTGCCGCCGTTCCAAGAAGAAGGGACAACAGGATGGCAGCAAGCCCATATGAACGTTTGATCGTCAGCATCGGAGAACTCTCTGGGTTTTGAGCGAAAGAATGGGGCCGGGCCCATGTCACGAAAGCAGAAGACACGGCATATCGACCACCGCAAGGCGGCCGATATGCCTGAAAGTCAGTGATTACTGATAGACCAGCGAGTAGGTCACCGAGGTGTCGGTGCGGCCGGCCGTCACGGGGCCGGTGGCCACGTATTCGGAGGCGAAACGCATGACGGCCCGGCCCGTGCCACCGACCTTGTTGTCGATGTCCACAAAGCGTGATTGGGCGGAACCGATCTTCAGACGCTCGTTGTTGCTGGGATCCACGATGGCGATCTGGACACCGGAGGCCACGGTGGGCGCACCAGTACCGCTGGCAGCTGCAGGCTTGAGCATGCCGGTGACCAGATCCACGTTGGGGCCGGCCTCGAAGAACACGGCGACTTTGGAGACAGGCGTCGTGGCGGTGGCGCTGGAGGCCAGCTCGCAGCCACTGAGTTCCAGCGAGAACGCCTGGCGGCCGACCGTGGCGCCCACGGTGGCCAGCTGGTTGTTCGCCACGTTGGGCAGCTTCACGCCGTCCTTGGCTGCGCCGGCGACCGTGGTGTCCACCTTGCAGGTGGTGGTGACCACCTCGCCCGTGAAGTTGATGGTGCCGTCTGCTGCTTGAGCGGTGTTCATGGCCATCATGACCAGGCTGGCGACCGATGTCAGCAATGCGATCTTTTTCATGGGTATTCCCTCGAGTTGAAGAGATAAATGAAATTCCAGCAGCGATGAATGCGCTGATGGAATAAGAGATTGTGTGAATGGTTGAGCGGTTAATAAATCATCAGTGTTCCATGTTCACCTCATCAATCCAATGGTTGGTAACTGTCAGCATGGTCAATGATTTGCAGGGGTTGCGATCATGCTGGAATAGGTGGTGGCGCTGACATGGAGAAATTGTTCGGATGAGGGAGCGTTGGCGAGGGATGGGCGAGGTTTGTTTCTCTGGCATGTTTGAAATTGAATTGCTCAAAGACACCAGTGCCCAATGGCGCGGACGGGGTTCAGGAGAGAATATGTCAAAGAAAAAGGCGAAAAAACCTGTTCTTTGGGTATGTGATGGATTCTAGGTGTGCGCCGCCGTTATATGAAATAGGGCGCATTCTGATTATTTGAGCCTGAATCTAGGAATAGTCCTAGATTTGCTCTGTCGAATGGGGGAAAGAGGGTGCGCAGCCCGCCTGCGCCGGGCGGTTGCCTGTGCTGAGGGTGATGGTGTCTGCGGAGGGGGCGCGGGTCCCGCAGATCAGGAGGGGTGGTCGAGGGCGAAGGCCTGCAAGGGCAGCACTGGCCCTCGGCCCTGTGGATCAGGGGCGCTGGGACAGCAAATACTGCGCCATTTCGGCAAAGCCGTCGCCGCGCTCGGCCTGCGTGACATGGCGAGGCAGGTGCTTGAGCTGGGGCACGAAGCGCGCGATGTTGGCCACGCCCAGGCTGTGGGGCATGTGCTCGAACATCAGCTGGTCGTTGGTGGAGTCGCCGATGTAGATCCAGCGGTCCAGCGTGGCGTCTAGGTCGATGTCGAACAGGGTGCGCAGGATCCATCGCGCGCCTTCGAGCTTGTTGTGCGCGCCAAACCAGCCGTTGATGTGGATGGAGCTGACGGTAGCGTTCATGCCCGCCGCCTTCATGATGGCCACGCACCGGTCAATGTCCTGCTGGGGCATCTGCGTGAATTCGCTGTGGTCCACAGCAATGTCGCATTCGCGGCCCGCCGAGTCGGTGGCGCGCAGCGCGCCGGGCACGGTGGCCTCGATCTCGGCCAGCACCTGCTGCATGCGCGCGTAGTTGGCAGTGCGTGTGGCCTCGTCCTGCTGGTAGAGCGTGTCCAGCCCGCCCTGCGCATTGCGCCGCAGGGCCACGGCGCCGTTCTCGGCCACGATGGCATCCACAGGCCAGGCCTGGGCAAACGGCTCGCTCCAGCCCACGGGGCGGCCGGTGATCGGTACCACGCGCAGCCCGGACTGCTTGAGCTGGGCAATGGCATCAACGACATGGGCCGGCACCACGCCTTCCGTGGTCAGGGTGTCGTCGATGTCGGTGAGGATGCCGAGCGGCGATGCGGGAGGTGTCCAGAGGGACAGCGGCTGGAGGGTTGTGGGCACGGTCGTCAAAATGCAGAAAGCCGCCCGGGGCGGCTTGTAGAAGGGCAGCCCTTGCGCGCACGGACCGTGCGCGCAAGGGCTCCATCCTACTGCCTGGCGAACTCGACGATGGCCTTGTAGAACTTGTCGGAGCCGTCCTTGGGGTTGTCTGGGGACAGCTCCATGCGGTTGACGCCGTGTTCGGCTGCGCCCTTGAAGCGCTGGTTGATCACCGAGAAGTAGTAGGGGCTGATGAAGGTGGCGCCTGCGTCATAGTGGGCCTTCAGCGCGGCCAGGTGTGTTCCTTCCAGCTTCCATTGCTGGGGGTTGAATTCAGGTGCGCCATAGCCGCTGCCGATCTGGTGCTGCTTCATGAAGCCGCGCAGCCAGTCGCTGTCGGTGGCTCCGCCATACATGTTCAGGCCCTGCCGCCAGGGTGCCTTGCCGTCAAGCGTCTGGGTCGAGGCGAACAGCTGTGGATTCCAGGAGGGGTTCACATCGGGAATGATCTGGTGGGAAAAGAGCTTGGCGGCAGGCAGGCCGACTGCAATGGCTCGTTCATGGAATACCGCAAGCTGCGCATACACCTGGGATTCGCGGTACTGGTTCCAATCCTTTGCCAGGGGGTTGTAGTAGACGTCCTGCAACTGGGCAGGCATGTCTAGCCAGAAGCGCACGCCCTGCTTCTCCAGCATGGACGTGGGGGGCATCCACCCGAGCCGTCTGGGGTACAGATTGACCATCTTGCCCTGATTGCGTGGAACGACAACGAAGTTGGCATTGGCCAACTGGTATTTGCGTCCCTTGGACTCGGCCACCACTTGCACGATGTGCTGTCCGGCGGACAGGTTGCTGAAGTCGAGGTTGTAGCGGAACCCGGTGTTGGGACTGGTGATGTTGTCCACGGCGCGGTAGACGTCCAGCCGGTTGAGGCCGCGGGCCATGGGCCCCACCAGCTTGCCGTCCAGATAAAGATCCAGGCGCTCGATTGCCTGCTTTGGGTCCCACAGCCAGCCGCCCACGGGAAGTGTGCCGTCGGCGAATGCGTCATAGTGTTCACCGAAGCCGTTGAGCTTTTCCTTGCGTATGTCCTTGGATGGGGCAGGAATGACGTCGAACGACGCGTAGTCCAGCCCGGTCTGCGCCTTGAACTGCGCGATGCCTTTGTATTTGCTCTGCAGCCATTGGCGAAAGCCTGCCACCGAGCCTGGGCTGTAGTCGGTGACGCGGATGTCCTTGTAGGCGCCCATGCCGTTCTCGAAGTCCGGGAACATGTGGTGCAGTTCACCGGGCAGGGTGTAGGCAATGATGCGGTCCTGTACGGGCTGGGGCAGCTCCCGGATCTTCCTGGCCATGTATTCGAGGGCCTTGAAGCGGTAGTGATTGACGGGCACCGAGGGTTCTGTGGAGAGTGTGTAGGGCAGGATGCGGTAGCCGAAATAGCCCAGTTCCAGAGGCTTGCCGTCGCGCAGCTGCATCAGGTTGACGGGGTCCTTGGCCAGCTCGGCAGCAATGGGGCCGACGGAGTCGAAATGGTCTGCCGAGAAATACAGCACGACCGGACGCTGCACCTTGCGGATAACGTTCAGGAAGCTGTCCACCTTGGCTTCGTCGATTTCCCAGCCCTTGGCCGTGCGCTGGTACAGCCCCAGCAATTGCAGCGTGGCGGTGTAGCCGATCTGCACGTTGCCCTTGGGGCCGCCTGGCTCCAGCGTGTCCAGCAGGCGGTTGACGGCAGCGGAGCCGTCCAGCTTGCGCTGCTGGCAGAAGGAATAGGCCTCATCCATGGACTTGATCCTGGTCTCTGCAACGGCTTCATCGCACAGGAGCATGCCTTCCACCGTGGGCGCGATGACCAGGGGCTGGCTGCGCGTGGCACCAGAACCTGTCTGTGCATGGGCTGCCATGGATGCCAGGGCAAGGCCTGCGGCGATCAGCGTGGATGCGTATGGAAGGTGGAAGGTGCGAGGCAGGTGGGGCATGGATGGGCTGGTGGACAGGACTGGATGTGGCAGGCCGCGAAGACGGCGCGGTCAGGCGACGGCTTCGTCTTCGAGGGACAGGCTGACCGGCTCGGTGGGCACGCTGCTCACGTCGTAGTGCAGAAAGGCGATCAGGCACTGGATGCCGATGATGATGGGCAGTGCCGCGAGCATGACGGTTCCGCTGGTGGCCGGGTGGCTGGTACTGCTGCTGACGACCCAGCGCCAGAGACCAAAGAAGGTGCCTAGCAGCACGAGCAGCGTGCCGCTCAGGCTGTACAGCGTTCCCACGTTGAAGTCGCGCACCAGATAGTTGTAGACATAGCGCCGCCACAGTCGCGAGGCGTGCTTGCGCAGGAATTCGGGCAGCACCTTGCCGATCTTGAGGTTGGATTCCTCATCGGCATAGACCGAATCCATGGGCACGTCCTTGACGACGGCGCGCACGGTGTTCAGGCGGAACAGCATGTCGGTCTCGAAGAAATACCGGCTTTCCAGCTTGTCCAGCGGAAGCTCGGCCAGCACGCAGGTGCGCACGGCGGTGTAGCCATTGGTGGGGTCCATCACGTTCCAGTAGCCGCAGCTGAGCTTGGTCATGAAGGACAGCACTGCATTGCCGAACAGACGCACCGGTGGCATGTCCTGTACCGATTCAGGCCGGTAGAAGCGGTTGCCCTTGGTGTAGTCGGCCTGGTGGCGCAGCAGGGGGCGCACGAACAGCGGCAGCAGCGACGGGTCCATCTGGCCATCGCCATCGATCTTGACCACGATGTCCATGCCGTCGGCAATCGCCGCCTTGTAGGCCGTGACGATGGCGCCGCCCACGCCCCGGTTCTCGGGGTTGTAGAGCACGCGCACGCGTGTGTCCGTGTTGTTCTCCTCGATGAAGCGTCCACTGCCGGCGGGGCAGGCATCGTCCACGGCATAGATGGCCTCTACCTCGGGACCGATGGCATTGATGACACCGAGCACGTGCTGGGTGACCTTGTAGCAGGGGATGGCGACGGCAATGCGCATGGTCGTGGACATGGAGCTCAGGATGCGTGGGCGGTGATGGTAATGCCGGCGAGGATCAGGGCGCCGCCGATCAGCGTGGGAATGCGGATGGGCTCACCCAGGAACAGCCAGCCCAGGCACGGCACGATCACGAATGCCAGTCCCATGAAGGGATAGGCCAGATGCAGCGGCGCATGGCGCAGCACCCAGATCCAGACCAGGGTCGTGATGCCGTAGAGGGCGAGTGCGGTGATGAGCCAGCCGTTGAACACCCAATGCTGCCAGGTGGCGGCATCCGGTATGGATTGCGCGGCTTTCTTGAAAAGCATCTGTCCTAGCGATATGCCCAGGACGCACAGGATGGTGATGCTGGTGAGGAACGGAGTCATGTAGTGGATTGGACGAGGGCGTCAGCGAGGTTCGTGGCGGTAGTAGGGGTCGATGGGCACGCCTTGCTGTATCAACGCGCGAGCGGCTTCGGGAAGCGTGGACCTTAGCAGTTCCGCGCCATGCCAGGTCACGACGGTGCCTGGCGGGCAGTTGAAGCTCACCAGCAGATCGCCGTCGCCTGCCGGACGCAGATTGTCATTGCCATGGAATGCATATGTGTGGGGCTCCCCGTCCAATTGAATGGGCAGTGCGGCTTCCGGCGTGTACCAGCCCTGGGGCTGGTGCCCGTTGGACAGCTGCAATGCCGCTTTGCGGCATGCGCGCGGCGCTTCCGGTGCGGAGACTGCGAACCGCAGTCGCCATATGGCATCCAGGATGCTGTGGGGCGCCAGAGCGGCGGCGTCCATCACGCGCAGCGGGATGAGCAAGGTGGCCGGGCTGGCCTCCAGGCGCCATTGGTCGTCCTGCAATGCCGTGGCATTGACGGCGCGCACGGGACCCATGGCATCCCGGTCCAGCAAGGTCTGCACGGGGCCGGGACGGTAGGGGTTCATGTTCCAGGTTTCGTGGCGAACCGCATGGCGGGTCAGTGCCGGAGGCAGTGCTGCCAGGAGCACGGCGACGAGGATCTTCCCAGGCAGCCATTTCCGCCACCACGTGCGGGCACCTGCCGTCCCGCCGCGCATCGGGCCGGCGGGCCATTGCAGCAGAACGGCGATGCTGACACCGCACAGCAGCATCAGCCAGGGCTCCAGGAAAAAGAGGTTGTAGCGGGTGTTGTAGAGCACGGGGGTCAGTTGCAGGGCCATGCCCAGGACCAGCAGCAGCAGCAGCGATAGCACCACCAGCTTTTCACCGTCCGTCCCCTGGGGTCCGGGCAGTGGCTGTCGGGCTTGCGCGGGCGCGCGTCTGGCTCCCAGGGTTCGTAGGGCCAGGGCCAGGGCTGCGAGGACGATGGCCAACCATTCGAAGGTTCTGAGGCTGCGCAGCTTGGATGCTATGCGCAGCTCGGGCGTGCTGTAGAACAGCCATGCCTTGAGCTTTCCCGCAAAGAACGACGCGTTATCCTGCAGCGAGGTGTTTTTTGCGATGTCCATCGCCACCCGTGCATTGACGCGGTCGGCGTCGCTGTGCAGCGGATTGCCCCGGGTGTGGGGGGCGGCGGTGAGAGGAGTGATGCCTGCGTCGTATTTGAAGCCGGAGTACACAGGCTCCAATCCCATCTTGAACGGACTGAGACCGTAGTAAAGCCCGGATCCGGCGCCGGTGCCAAGGCCCCAGACCCCAAAGCACAGGCCGTTCTTCACGACCACGGCGGCAGGCAGCAGCAGGGCGGCCAGCAAGGCCACGCACAGCCGATGATTGATGTACTTCGCCAGCCGGGCCATGACGCCCCTGGTTGGATGGGCACGGCGCGCGCAGAGTATGGTGAACGCCAGCGCGGCGATCAGGCCACCCAGTGCAAAAAGCTGCAGCACGGGCCGCGACAGCAGGGTGATCGTCAGCCCGGCGGCGAAGAGGCCCAGCATCATGCGGGGGCGGCGGTTGCCCAGCGCGTACTCGGTGGCGGCCGTGGTGCACAGCATCAGACCGAACAGATACGGCGATTCCGTCAGCACCTGAGGGACGAAAGATGCCAGCACCGGGAAGAAGACCAGCAGAGCGGTTGCCACAACACCGGCCCACAGGCCTCCCAGCAGGATGGCGCAACGCCACATCAGCAGGATGCATGTAAGGAACAGCACGCAGTTGGCCAGCTGAATGCGTGCCGGGTCCACATCCCACAGGGCGGCCCACATGTAGCCCAGAGGAGCGACGTGGTAGCTGGAGGGATCCGTGGTCAGAAAAGTCCAGGGCTGGTCCAGCAGCTTGCGGGCATTGGGCAGGTAGGTCCAGTACGCATCACCGTTGATTTCGGCATCTGGCGGGGGGAAGAACCGGATCAGGCGCTTGGTCGCCGCAATCAGCACGAAAGCCAGCCATAGCACTGAAAAATAGAATCCTAATTTGCGCCGCATGAAATTTGAGGCCAATATTCTAGGCCAGAGCTGCGATTTTTCGTTGGAACGAATCAGTCTGTGGGAAAGAGAATTCTTGATTCTAATCGATGGGCCGGAAGCGCCGCTTTGTGGTAATTTGTCGGAAATTTTTTTTACATTTCCGGACGGGGTGGCTGCCGTGCTGGATGGACTTGACGACAGGCTCGTAAATACCGGAAGCAGCACGAGCGGCGCCGTGAAGAAGGAAAGAAGGTATCGATATTCTCCGGCAATAGAGAAGAAGAAGACGGCAGTCAGTTGCAGAACGAAGACACTGCACACGACGAGACCGCTTCGATCCCGCAGGCGCCATGCCTTCGCGGTGGTGGCCAGAATGAGGAAAAGTCCCAGCCAAGGCGCCCAGAATATTGCGCGATATTCCAACGCGAAGTTGTACCATGGCATCAAAATCTGGTGCGACAGCAACTCCCGGAATAGAACGGATGATTCCGATTTTGTTTGCGAAAGAATATATTGCGCGGCTTCGGGAGGCGGAAGTCCGCCATTGGCGAGGGCGGCGTATGTGAATATATTGACCCTGCTTGCCATGAAGGCGGGGAAGTTATGCCAAAGATTGTATTTGAAGAATTCTTTGACAATTGTCTTCTTTGCCTGCTTGGGAAGGTGCAAAAGCGCGGGGCCCTCGTCGCTGAAGATGAGCGGGTCCCAATAGTAGTGGTCGTGGAACTTCAGTATGTGGGCCAGGGATTTTCCCGTGGAAGTCAGCGCTTCCACCGATTTATCGGATATGCGGGGCTTGTCGTACTCCCACAAGCCCATGGGTCTGTGCTCCATGAAACCGACGGTTTCATACAGTGCAAGCGGGAAGACGCTGCCAATGGGTGTGTGGTATTTGTATTGGGTGTTGGCGAACAATGCGATGGCGCACCATGGCAGTGTCACGGCCAGCAGCTTCCATCGATGAAGGCGTGGCAGGACAAAGAACAGTGCGACCAAGCCGATGGTATTGATGAACCCATTGGGGCGGGCGAACAATGCAAAGGGAATTGTCAGGGCCAGCATGCCGCACGCCACCGCATCAATGCGCCGCGCACGGTAGCAAAGCCATATTTCGAAAAGCATGCCCATCATGGCCATGGCATAGATTCCATCGGAATACAGTGCTATGGAGTAATAGAGCACGCTCGGGGCGAGCGTGACAAAGAAAAGGCAGTACCAGAAGCTTTTGTACAGGCGCTGGCCCAGCATCCAGCTCAGGATGCGCGCGCTCACGATGGTGCTGACGCACATCTGCACGATAATGGGGGCTTCCACGAGTCGCCATGGCCCGTAGAGCCAGAGGTTGTAGAGATACCAGAATGCAGGCTTGCCCGCCTGGGCCACTCTGTCGGTTTCCACCTCCAGCATGATCGCCAAGCTGTCCTGCCCCAGAACACCGGGCCAGAAAGCCAGCAGCCAGAGCGCGTAGGCAATACCCAGGAAAGTCAGTAACAGGAGGAATCTTCGTTGCGGGCTTCTGAGCATGGTGCAGGCTACGGTTTGCGGGGCTTGATTTTCAGTGCTCTTTTTTCTATGCCATGCCACGAGGCATAGGCCAGAGCCGTGGTGATGGCGATGGAGAGTGCCAGAACAGCCGTCGAGCCGATGGAGGGCCAGAAAAAATGAACCACGGTTTGCTGTACAGGGAAGGCAATCAGATAAAGTCCGTAGGAAGGGTCTCCCCATCGACCGAACTTGCGCAGAATGGGGGTTGACTGCATTCCGAGATAAATCAGCAGATAGGGCAGGGCTATCATCAAGGCGAGATAGCGGAATCCTGCAAACCAGGTGCAGATACCGGTACTCGTCAACACCATCATCCACAGCAGCGGCTTTTTGCTCCAGTAGGGTTGAAGCACGGCAATGGCAGAACCCTGGATGAAATACACCATCATTTCACGCTTCAGCTTCCAGTCGGCGTGAAAATCGGGTCCATATTTAACCTGGTACCAGATGGTGGTGACCAGGACGGCCAGAACCCAAACCGTGCGAATACGCAGCGCACCCAGCAACCCCGCGCAGGCCAGGATGACATAGCACTGCACCTCGTAGGGAATCGTCCATATGGACCCATTGGCCGCACCCTTCAGAGGGTTGTTCTCGAAAAGGCCTGGAAGTCCGGCCTTTCCATGCAGCCAAATGTTGGACAGATACCCGGAGGTCGCGCTGTCTTGCAGATAGTCCCTTGTCGGCAGGCTGGTAAGCCATACGCCCAGGCCATAGGCCGTCACGACGACGACAACGGTCAGTGCAGGCCAGATGCGCAGGGCGCGCCTCAGGGCAAAGCGTATGAGGTGCGGGTCGTTGTTCCAACTGGACGCGACGAGGTAGCCGCTGACCACGAAGAAAACCAGCACCGCGAAGCCACCCAGCGAATGTATGCCCAGGACCAATGGCTCGAATTGCCCGATGAGGGCGTGGTGGTGGCTGACGAGAACCGCCAGGGCCGCCACGATTCGGATGGCATCGAAGTTGTTGGTATGGGAAGCGGGCCGCAGGAGGTCGGGAGTGCTTGATGTCATGCCTGTCGTCTGGCTTGCCTGTGCTCAGTTTCCGGATTGCAACGCCAGTCCTGCATGCTCGCGCAGCGGATGGAAATGGATTTTCGGAAACCGCTCCTGCGCCAGCCGCACGTCATAGGGCGAGGTGCACAGATAGGCCAGCGTGTCGGCCGCATCGCGCGCCATGCGCAGCGGGTAGGCGTTCTCGAATTCACGCAGCTCGGCCGGGGTGTCGGCCGTGATCCAGCGGGCGGCCGTGTACTGGCAGCCTTCCAGACGGATGTCGCAGTCGTATTCGGTGTTCAGGCGGTGCTGCACCACTTCGAACTGCAGCTGGCCCACGGCGCCCAGCAGCATGTTGCCGCCGGCTTCGGGTTTGAAGACCTGGATGGCGCCTTCCTCGCCCAGCTGCATCAGGCCCTGCTGCAGCTGCTTGGTGCGCAGCGGGTTCTTGAGCACCACGGTCATGAACATTTCCGGGGCGAAGAAGGGCAGGCCCGTGAATTGGAGGTTGGTGCCGTCGGTGATGGTGTCGCCCAACTGAACGCCGCCGTGCGTGGTGAAGCCGATGATGTCGCCCGCATAGGCTTCTTCCACGGCTTCGCGGCGCTGGCTCATGAAGGTCACGACCGAGGTGGGGCGCAGTTCCTTGGCGGTGCGCTGCACCTTCATCTTCATGCCGGGCGTGTACTTGCCCGAGGCCACGCGCACGAAGGCGATGCGGTCACGGTGGTTGGCATCCATGTTGGCCTGGACCTTGAAGACCACGCCGGAGAAGCCTTCGTCCTCGGGGTGGATGATCTTTTCCACAGGCTGCTTGTTGACCAGCAGCGAGCTTTTGCGGGGGCCGGGCGGGGGCGACATGTCGACCACGGCATCCAGCACTTCCATGACACCGAAGTTGTTCACGCCGGAGCCGAAGAAGACCGGCGTGAGCTTGCCGGCCAGGAAGGCCTCATGGTCCCAGGGGGCCGAGGCGCCCTGGGCCAGTTCCATGCTGTCGAGCGCGTCGTCAAAGGCCTGCCCGAAGCGCGCGCGCAGCTTGTCGGCCTCGGCCAGGGGGATGGCCTCGAAGTCCTGGGGGCGGCGTTCGCTGCCAGGCTGGAACACCGTCATGGTCTGGGTGAGCAGGTTGATGATGCCGCCAAACTGCTTGCCCTGGCCCACGGGCCAGGTGACGGGGGAGCAGGGCATGCCCAGCTCGCGCTCCACTTCGTCAAGAATGTCCAGCGGATCGCGCACTTCGCGGTCCATCTTGTTGACGAAGGTGATGATGGGCGTGTCGCGCTGGCGGCAGACCTCGATCAGGCGGCGGGTCTGCGATTCCACGCCGTTGGCGGCGTCGATCACCATCAGCGCCGAGTCCACGGCCGTGAGCACGCGGTAGGTGTCTTCCGAAAAGTCCTTGTGGCCCGGGGTGTCGAGCAGATTGACCACATGGTCGCGGTAGCTCATCTGCATGACCGAGCTGGCCACCGAGATGCCGCGCTGCTTTTCGATTTCCATCCAGTCGGAGGTGGCGTGGCGGCTGGCCTTGCGGCCCTTGACGGCGCCCGCGATCTGGATCGCGCCCGAGAACAGCAGCAGCTTCTCGGTCAGCGTGGTCTTGCCCGCGTCGGGGTGGGAAATGATGGCAAAAGTCCGGCGGCGCCGGGTTTCCAGGGCGTAAGTCAAGGGGGAATCCAGGAGATGGGCTGTCGAGAGCGCACGGGCGTCTGGCACCCGTGGCGAATCGGAGCATTTTACAGAGCGTGGGCAAGAGATGGCTTTTGCATGGTGTCCCGGATTGGCCTGTGCATTGACCTGCTGCCTGGGGACTGTTACGACCTGCTTTCGTGTGCCGACGAAACCAATATGGGAATGAGTGCCAGCGGCATGGCAAAGAAAAGCAATAAGTAACGATACTCGCCCGCCGAGGCGAATGCAGCGATACCGGCCAGTTGCAACGCCAGGGGAATTGTCACAAGCAGGGCTGGCAGTTCCTTGCGGCGACAACTGCGCCACAGCAGCATTGCCAGCAGGCCCATGCCCAGCCAAGGTGTCCACAGCAGCCACCGCCACGCGTAGCTATATCTGTGCACGGTGCGCAGTGCCTGTTCTGCCCGGTCCAGCCCGAACCGGCGCATCTGTGACTGTGCCTGGGTGCGTTTCAGGACGTATTGCGCATAGTCGAGCGCAGGAAAACCACCCTGCGCAAGGGCTGCAGCCAAAAAAACGTTCACACGGCTGGCCGCCACGTCCGGCAGGTTGTGCCACAGGTTGTAGCGGAAAAATTCGCGTACCAACTCCTTGCGCTGCTCATCGGGTAGGCCCAGGAGCTGGGGTCCTGATGGATGGAAGACGAGCATGTCCCAATAGGCTGGATCCGAATATGCGAGCATCAGGTCCCGCGGGCGATAGCTGTCGAGGATTTCCAGGGTGCGCGCGGAAAGCTTGGGCTCCTGCAGCACCCACGGGTCGTTCATGAGGGGCTGCTTTTGCCATAGATCGTTCATGGCCCTGGGCTGGAGTAGCTTGACGGTCTCGAAAAGGACCAGTGAATCCGTGGCGCTTTGCGCGGTCGATTTGTGCAATTGGGTTCCTGCATAGACCGTGGCGCACCAGAACGCGATGATGGTCCCGAGATACCAGCGGCTGCGAAGGTCGGCGAGAAACAGGGCGAGCATGGCAGGTGCCAGGAAAACGATCCCGTTGGCGCGCACGAACACGGCCAAGGGCAAGGCAAGGGCAATCATCGCAAGGGACGCCCAGCTGTGCTGGCGCCGGCTGCACAGCAGCCATATTTCGAAGAGCAGCGCGCAAGAAGCCACGGCGAAGATGGCGTCCGGGTACAGCGTGCCTGTGAAATAGACCATGTGCGGCGCCGCGCAGATGAAGAGCAGCAGAAAAACGCACAGCGCGCGGTGCCGCGAGGTCCAGTACCAGGCCAGCATGCGGGCGAAGAACATGGCGCACAGCAATATCAGCGCGATGATGGGTACTTCCACCAAGTGGGTGGCACCGTAGGTAATACGTACGAAGTAGTACCACAGCACACCCTTGCCGGAACGGAATTTGTCCGGGTTGTCCACTTCCATGAGGACGGCCGCGCTGTCCTCGCCCAGCAAGCCGGGCCAGAAGATCAGCAGCCATCCCAGGTACAGGAGGCTGAGCAAGCCCCAGAAACCCAGGAAAGTCCTGCCATCGGTTGCCTGGGCTGTCGTAGAAGTGTTTTTCACTTGGAGTGCAGGAGTCATAAGGGTGGGATGGCAGAGCGTGAAGGGCGGGGTTCTGAACCATTCGACAAGAGGCATCGGTGGACATCTTGATGCCGTCTTGATACGGCACGTCGCAATCTCAATCCGCTTTTGACAGCCCCGGCCCTAGAGTTTTCCCCATCGCAACAACAGGTGCCGCCATGCGGCGCCGATGCGGGAGAAATCCCTATGACCCTGACCGAAATCACCGGATGGCTGGGCGCCCTGGGCGCCCTGGCTGTGTTTGTCTACCTCGGATACGCATTGCTGCGGCCCGAACAGTTCTGAGGTGGCGCAGATGCAAGACCTGATCTTTATCGCCCTGAGCCTGGGCTGCTTCGGGGGCCTGCTGGCCTTCGTGGCGGCGCTGGGCCGGATTTGACTGCCTGAAAGGAGACCGCCATGTGGTTGACCTGGATGGAATATGCACTGGTGCTGCTGCTGATGACGGCGCTGGCCGTGCCCATGGGGCAGTGGCTGGCACGCTGCTTCACGAGTGAGCACCATGCCTGGATCGAGCGGCTGAGCTTTCGCGCCCTGGGCGTGAACCCGGCCGAGCGCATGGGCTGGCAGCGCTACGGGCTGGCGCTGCTGCTGTCCAACGGCGCCATGCTGCTGCTGGGCTATGCGCTGCTGCGCCTGCAGGGCTGGATGCCGCTCAATGCGCTGAGCAATGCGGCGCAGACACCGGACCTGGCCTTCAACACGGCCGTGTCCTTTGTGACCAATACCAACTGGCAGGCGTATTCGGGCGAGAGCAGCCTGTCCAACGCCACGCAGATGGTGGCCATCACCTTCATGATGTTCGCTGGCGCGACCACGGGCGTGGTCGCCGCGGCGGGTGTCATCCGCGGCCTGGCGCGCTCCAGTGCCTCGGACCTGGGCAACTACTGGGTGGACTATGTGCGCATGCTCTGGCGCGTGATGCTGCCGCTGAGCTTTGTGGTGGCCCTGGTCTATGTGTGGCAGGGTGTGCCTCAGACGCTGGATGGCCAGGTCTGGGCGACGACGCTGGAGGGCGCTCGCCAGCAGATTCTTCTCGGCCCCGTGGCCAGCCTGGAGAGCATCAAGCACATCGGCACCAACGGTGGCGGCTTCTTCGGCATGAATGCGGCCCATCCGTTCGAGAACCCCACGCCGCTGACCAACGCATTCCACATCCTGGGCATGCTGCTGATCCCGTCGGCGCTGACCTATGCGCTTGGCTCCATGCTGCTGCGCCGTCGCCAGGGCTGGGTGCTGTTCGGCGCCTGCCTGGTGATGTTCGTTGGCTTTCTGGCGCTGGTGTTCACGGCCGAGCAGGCCGGCAATCCGCTGCTCACGGCCGCAGGTGCCGACCAGCAGATCAGCGCCACCCAGCCGGGCGGCAACATGGAGGGCAAGGAGCTGCGCTTCGGCATCGCCGATACGGCGCTGTTCGTGACCACGACCACGGCCGCGACCACGGGCTCGGTCAATGCCATGCATGACTCGCTGACGCCCCTGGGCGGGCTGGTGCCGCTGGCGCAGATGATGCTCAACTGTGTGTTCGGCGGCGACGGCGTGGGCCTGATCAACCTGCTGCAGTACGCCATCCTCACGGTTTTCCTGGCCGGCATGATGATCGGCCGCACGCCCGAGTTCCTGGGCAAGAAGATCGAGGCGCGAGAGATCAAGCTGGTGATGCTGGCCGTGATGGCGCACCCGATCTCCATCCTGGGCTTCACGGCGTTGGCTGCGGTCTGGCCCGACACCATGGCCAGTCTGACCAACCGGGGGCCGCACGGCTTCTCGGAGGTGCTCTATGCCTATGCCTCGGGCACGGCCAACAACGGTTCGGCCTTTGCGGGCCTGAATGCGAACACGCCGTTCTTCAACACCACCATCGGCCTGGCCATGCTGGCTGGCCGCTATCTGACACTGCTGCCCATGCTGGCCCTGGCCGGCAGCCTGGCGGCCAACCCCACCGTGCCTGCGGGGCCGGGCACCTTCCCGACGGCCACGCCGCTGTTCATGGGCTTGCTGGTCTTCGTGGTGGTAGTGGTCGGTGGACTGACCTTCCTGCCTTCGCTGGCCCTGGGTCCTGTGGTCGAGCAACTGCAGATGCTGTCAGGACAGGTCTATCCCTGAGCACCCCTGAGCCCGTTTTTTTCCTGGCCGCCTGCTGTGCCTGACACAGCAGCGCGGCGGAGGTTTCCGAAATGCAAGTTCAAACACACACTTCCGGCCCGTTGCCGGTGCTGCGCACCGATGCGCAGGTTCCATCCCAGACCGATGCCGGCGGGCTGCGCTCGCTGTTCGGCCCCAGCCTGCGGTCGGCGCTGTTCGTCGCCGTGGTCACGGGCCTGGCGTATCCGCTGGTCACCACGCTCGTGGCCCAGGCCGCGTTTCCCAAGGCCGCCAATGGCAGCCTGATCACGCGCCAGGGCTCGGTCGTGGGCTCGTCCCTGATCGGGCAGGAGTTCGCTTCGCCCCGTTATTTCCAGGGTCGGCCCAGCGCCACCACGGCGCCGGATCCCGACAAGGCCGATGCCACGGTGGCCGCGCCCTACAACGCCGCGCTGTCGGCTGCCACCAACCAGGGGTCGACCCACGCGGCGCTCAAGGAGTCCGTGGCGGCGCGCGTGGCGGCCTACCGCGAACTCAATGGTCTGGCGGCAGATGCCGCTGTGCCTGTGGATGCCGTGACGGCCTCGGCCTCCGGCCTGGATCCGCACATCTCTGTGGCCAATGCCGAGCTGCAGCTGCCGCGCGTGGCACGCGAGCGCCAGTTGCCTGTGGCCAAGGTCCAGGAACTGCTGCGCCAGCAGATGCAGCCGCGCGTTCTGGGCCTGCTGGGTGAGCCGCGCGTGAACGTGCTGCAGTTGAATCTGGCGCTGGACGATCTCTCGGCCGCGACGCTGCAGCCTGCGGCAGCCAATGCCGCCAAGGAGTAAGCCATGTCGCGCAAAACTGCTTTGTCCCTGTTCGATCCTTCGCTGGTGCGCCAGGCGCTGGGTGACTCCATCCGCAAGCTGGCACCGAGCGCGCAATGGCGCAACCCGGTGATGTTCGTGGTCTATCTGGGCGCCATCTTCACCAGCCTGCTCTGGGCCCAGGCCCTGGCGGGCGAGGGCGAGGCGCCTGCGGGCTTCATCCTGGCCATTGCGCTGTGGCTGTGGTTCACCGTGCTGTTCGCCAATTTTGCGGAGGCGCTGGCCGAGGGGCGCAGCCGCGCCCAGGCCGCGAGCCTGCGCAGCATGAAGCGCAGCACGGTCGCCAAGAAGCTGGAGCAGGCCAGCTACCAAAGCCGCTGGCATCCCGTGGGTGCGGAAGAACTGCGCTCGGGCATGTGGGTGCTGGTCGAGGCCGGCGACACCATACCGCTGGACGGCACGGTGATCGAGGGCGTGGCCTCGGTGGACGAGAGCGCCATCACCGGCGAATCGGCCCCCGTGATCCGCGAGGCCGGCGGCGACTTCTCTTCGGTCACCGGCGGCACGCGCGTGCTGTCGGACTGGCTGGTGGTGCAGATCACCGTGAACCCCGGCGAGTCCTTCCTGGACCGCATGATCTCCATGGTGGAGTCGGCCCGCCGCCACAAGACGCCCAACGAACTGGCGCTGACCATCTTGCTGGTCGGACTGACGCTGCTGTTCCTGCTGGTCATCGTCACGCTGCGGCCCTATTCGGCCTTTGCGGTGGAGCTGACGGGCAGCGGGCAGGTCGTGGGACTGACGGTGCTGGTCGCCCTGCTGGTGTGCCTGATCCCGACCACCATCGGCGGCCTGCTGTCGGCCATTGGCGTGGCAGGCATGAGCCGCATGATGCAGGCCAACGTGATCGCCACTTCGGGCCGCGCCGTGGAGGCGGCCGGCGACGTGGACGTGCTGCTGCTGGACAAGACCGGCACCATCACGCTGGGCAACCGCCAGGCCAGCGAATTCCTGCCCGCTCCCGGCGTGACGGCCGCGCAGCTGGTCGATGCGGCGCAGCTGGCATCACTGGCCGACGAGACACCCGAGGGCCGCAGCGTGGTCGTGCTGGCCAAGGAAATGCATGGCCTGCGCGAGCGTGACCTGGCAACCCTGCATGCCGTCTTCGTGCCCTTCACGGCCCAGACGCGCATGAGCGGCGTGGACATGCCGCAGCCCGACGGCGGCACGCGCAGCCTGCGCAAGGGCGCGGCCGACGCCGTGCGCCGCCACGTCGAAGCCATGGGCGGCAAGTTCCCGCCCGCCATGCTCAAGGTGGTGGAGGATGTGTCGCGGCGCGGCAGCACGCCGCTGGTGGTGGCCGATGGCGCCCGCGTGCTGGGCGTGATCGAGCTCAAGGACGTGGTCAAGCACGGCATACGCGAACGCTTTGCCGAGCTGCGCCGCATGGGCATCAAGACCGTGATGATCACGGGCGACAATCCGCTCACGGCCGCCGCCATTGCGGCCGAGGCCGGCGTGGATGACTACCTTGCCGAAGCCACGCCCGAGGACAAGCTGCGCCTGATCCGCGAACACCAGGCCGCAGGCCGGCTGGTGGCCATGACCGGCGACGGCACCAATGACGCACCCGCCCTGGCCCAGGCCGACGTGGCCGTGGCCATGAACAGCGGCACCCAGGCGGCCAAGGAAGCCGGCAACATGGTGGACCTGGACAGCAACCCGACCAAGCTCATCGAGGTCGTGGAGACCGGCAAGCAGATGCTGATGACGCGCGGCGCGCTGACCACCTTCAGCGTGGCCAACGACGTGGCCAAGTACTTCGCCATCATCCCGGCCGCCTTCGTGGGCACGTATCCGCAGCTGTCGGCGCTCAATGTCATGGGACTGGCCAGCCCGGGCTCGGCCATCCTGAGCGCCGTGATCTTCAACGCGCTGATCATCATCGTCCTGATACCGCTGGCCTTGCGTGGCGTGCCCTACCACGCCATCGGCGCCTCGGCCCTGCTGCGGCGCAACCTGCTGGTCTACGGACTGGGGGGCCTGGTCGTCCCCTTCATCGGCATCAAGCTGATCGACATGCTGCTGGTGGCTTTCGGCCTGGCCTGATCTTTGGCGGCAAGCCTGCCCGCCCGGGCAGGCACCGCCTTGCTTTCTCTGTACAAAAACCAAGATGAAATCCGCTTCTTCCATGACGGCCGCTTGTGCCGTCCCCCGCTTCTTCACCCGTGCCTCGCTGGCTGCACTGCTGTCGCTGGCGGCTGCGTCCTGCCATGCCCATGCCGAGACCTCTCCCGTCAACGCTGCCAGTGCCGATGCCCAGCAATCGCCCGCACCCGCCTACGCGCTCACCGGCAGCGTGGCGCTGCTCAGCGACTACCGTTTCCGTGGCATCTCGCAAAGCTGGATGGGGCCGGCGCTGCAGGGCGGGCTGGAGCTGTCGCTGCCGCGCGGCGCCTACCTGGGCGTGTCCGGCTCCAGCGTGTCGCGCCACAGCTATCTGGACGGCCGCGCGCTGGAGCTTGACCTGTACGGCGGCTGGCGCACCGAGCTGCTGCCGGGCTGGACAGGCGACATCGGCCTGCTGCACTACAACTACCCCGGCGCGCGCGTGCCCCGCGGGGATGGCAGCGGCGGCGTGCGCTACGACACCACCGAGGCCTATCTGGGCGTCACCCACGGCGGCTTCAGCGCCAAATGGTCGCTGGCGCTGACGCCTTACTTCGGCCTGCGCGACAGCACGGCGGCCACGGCCTTTGCCGAGGCTCTTCCCGGCAGCGGCAGCTCACGCGGCAGCAGCTATCTGGACCTGAACTACCAGCATCCGCTGGGTGACTGGGCGGTGCTGGGCCTGCATGCCGGCCACACGCAGGTGCGCAACTACAGCGAACTGTCGTACGCCGACTGGCGCGTCTCGCTGGCCCGCAGCTGGGGGCCATGGACGGCCACGCTGGCCTGGGCCGGCACCTCGGCCGACACGCGCTACTACCGCGCGGCCAATGCGGCAGGCCAGATGCAAAGCCTGGGCCGCAGCGGCTGGGTGCTGTCGCTGTCGGCGGCGTTCTAGTGTGGGGGCACGCTCTGGTGCTAGGCTGAGAACCATGCCCATTTCGTCCTCTGCCGAGCCGGCGCCGCCCGGTCTGCCGCGTCCCGATCCCGACGCCCTGGTCGCGCGCCTGCGCCATGAGCGGGCGCAGGAGGGGCGGGGCAAGCTGCGCATCTACTTCGGATCGAATGCAGGCGTGGGCAAGACCTACGCCATGCTGGCCGCCGCCCAGCGCGAACGCCAGGGGGGCCGCGAGGTTCTGGTGGGACTCGTGGAAACCCATGGCCGCAAGGAAACGGCGCAGCAGCTGCATGGCCTGGAGCAACTGCCGCTGCGCGAGCTGCCGCACCAGGGACGGACGCTGCGCGAGTTCGACCTGGATGCGGCGCTCGCGCGGCGTCCGCGCGTGCTGCTGCTCGATGAACTGGCGCACAGCAATGCGCCAGGCTCACGCCATCCCAAGCGCTGGCAGGACGTGCAGGAGCTGCTGGACGCAGGCATCGATGTCTGGACCACGATCAACGTGCAGCACCTGGAAAGCCTGAACGACGTGGTGGGCGGCATCGTCGGCATCACGGTGCGCGAGACCGTGCCCGACCAGATCTTCGACGATGCCGACGAGGTCATCGTCGTCGACATCTCGCCCGACGAGCTGCTGCGCCGCTTGAAGGACGGCAAGGTCTACATGATGGAGCAGGCCGAGCGGGCCTCGCGCAACTTCTTCAGGCGCGGCAACCTGCTGGCGCTGCGCGAGCTGGCACTGCGCCGCACGGCCGACCGCGTGGACGAGGACATGCGCGACTACCGGCGCGAGCGCTCCATAGGCACGGTCTGGCCTGCGCGTGAGCGCCTGCTGGTGGCCGTGGCAGGTCATGCGGGCGACGACGCCCTGGTGCGCCAGGTGGCGCGCATGGCACGCCGGCTGGATGCTGGCTGGATGGTGGTGTACGTGGACGCGCCCCAGCGCCAGCACCGCCCACGCAGCGTGCAGGCCGCCGTGCTCAAGACCCTGGCCCTGGCCGCACGCCTGGGGGCCGAGACGGCCACGCTGCCGGGCGCCGATGTGGCCGAGGCCCTGGTTGCCTTCGCGCGCGAGCGCAACGCCAGCCGCCTGGTGCTGGCCCAGCCGCCGCGCCCGGCATGGTCGCCCTGGCGCTGGTGGGGCCGCAGCCTGCCCGACCGCATCGTCCAGCTGCATCCCGACATCGACGTGCTGGTGCTCTCCGGGGGCTCCAGCGCGGCCCGGACCGAGGCCGCGCCTGCCGCACCGCTGCGGCGCAGGCCGCTGCCCTGGAAGGGCTATGCCGGTGTGACCCTGGCCTGCTTGACCGCCACGGTGCTGGCCGAGCAGCTGCTGCGCATCTTCGACCCGGCCAACGTGGTGATGCTGTTCCTGCTCATCGTCGTGCTGTCTTCGTTGCGCTGGGGGCGTGGCCCGGGCGCCTGGGCGGCGCTGCTGTCGGTACTGTGCTTCGACTTTTTCTTTGTGCCCCCGCGCGGATCCTTCCATGTCAACGACACGCAGTACCTGTTCACCTTCGTGCTGATGCTGGGCGTGGCCCTGGTCTGCGGCCAGCTCATGGCGCGGCTGCGCCACGAGGCGCGCGTGGCGGCCGAGCGCGAGCGGCGCGCGGGCGCCCTGGCGCGGCTGGCGCGCGACCTTTCGGGCGCGCTCACGCAGGAGCAGGTGGTGGAGATTGCGCTGAGCACGGTCTCGGGCGTGTTCGACGCCCAGGCCGGGCTGCTGTTGCCCGATGCCGACGAGCGCCTGCGCCCCGCCGGCGGCGGCTCCTGCCCCATGGACGACAGCATTGCGCGCTGGGCCATGGACCACGGTCAGCAGGCCGGCCAGGGCACGGACACGCTGCCGGCCGCGCCGGCCCGCTACGTGCCGCTGGCGGCGCCCGTGCGCATGCGGGGCGTACTGGTGCTGCAGCTGCGTGCGCCCCAGCGCCTGGAGGTGCCCGAGGAGCAGCGCCTGCTGGAGGCGTGTGCCAGCCAGGTGGCGCTGGCGCTGGAGCGTCAGCACTTCGTGGCCGTGGCCCAGCAGACCCAGATCGCCATGGAGGGCGAGCGCATGCGCAACACCTTGCTGTCGGCCGTCTCGCACGACCTGCGCACGCCGCTGACCACCATCCTGGGCGCGGCCGAGGCCGCGCAGCGCCATGTGCCGCCGGGCGGCGCAGCCGACATGCTGGAGCAGGTCCGCATCCAGGCCCAGGCCATGCAGCGACTGGTGGAGAACCTGCTGGACATGGCGCGCCTGCAGCAAGGCGGCGTGCACCTGCAGCGCGAATGGCTGCCGCTGGATGAAGTGGTCGGCAGCGCGCTGCGCCAGATGCGCGCGCGCCTGCACGAGCATCCCGTGAGCACCGACGTGCCCGCCAGCCTGCCGCTGCTGCAGCTCGATCCCGTGCTCATGGAGCGCGTGCTGGTCAACCTGCTGGACAACGCCGCCAAGTACACGCCGGCCGGCACGCCGCTGACCATCCACGCACGCGAACAGGACGGCGAGGTGCTTGTGGCCGTGCAGGATGGCGGGCCCGGCCTGCCGCCACACCTGCCCGTGGAGACGCTGTTCGAGCCCTTCACGCGCGGCACGGCCGAGTCCACCGTCTCGGGCATAGGCCTGGGGCTGGCGCTGGTGCGCAGCATTGTCGAGGCCCATGGCGGGCGCATCGAGGCCGCTGCCGCGCGCCCAGGCCCCGGCACCGTGTTCACGCTGCGCTTTCCGGTGCCGGAGCAGCCATTGCTCGATTAGAGTCTTGCGCCATGAGCACGCCCACCAACCGCATCCTGATGATCGAGGACGACCCCGGCATCCGCCGCTTCGTGCGCCTGGTGCTGGAGGACGAGGGCTGGCAGGTCTTCGAGGCCGACAGCGCGCGCCGGGGCCTGATCGAGGCGGCGAGCCGCCAGCCCGATCTGGTCATCCTCGACCTGGGCCTGCCGGATGCCGACGGCAAGCAGGTTCTCACCGAGCTGCGCGGATGGTCCTCCGTTCCCGTGCTCGTGCTCTCCGCGCGCGAGCGCGAGGACGAGAAGGTGGCCGCCCTGGACGCCGGCGCAGACGATTACCTGGTCAAGCCTTTCGGTGTGCCCGAGCTGCTGGCCCGGCTGCGTGTGATGCTGCGCCGCCGCCAGCAACTGGGGGCCGCAGGCGGCGCAGTTGCATCCAGCCAGGTGCACTTCGGCCAGGTGCAGGTGGACCTGGCCACGCACGAGGTGCGGCGTGCGGGCCAGCCGGTGCACCTCACGCCCATCGAATTCCGCCTGCTGGCGGCGCTGATCGCCGCCCAGGGCCGTGTGATGACCCACCGCCAGCTGCTGCTGCAGGTCTGGGGACCCGAATACCTGGGCCGTGCCCATTACCTGCGCGTGCACATGGCCAATCTGCGCCAGAAGATCGAGGACGAGCCGGCCCAGCCGCGCCACCTGGTGACCGAGCTGCAGGTGGGCTACCGGCTTGTGGGGCTGGGCGGTGAGGCATCCCCGGGATCGGTATAATCAGCGCCTCTCCGAGGAGCGTTGCAGCAGGCCCATTCACCAGATGCGGTCTGCGAGGCTCGGAGTCATACCTGCAACGACGCTCGCCCACGCTTTCTGTGCGGTGAGCTTTTTTTCGTCTCCCGCAGAACGTGGTTTTTCATTCATCTTTTGGAGAAAACCATGAACGCTGCTGTTCGTCCCGTTTCCGCCGACACGGCCATCGCTGACATTTCCCTCGCCGCCTGGGGCCGCAAGGAAATCCTGATCGCCGAAACCGAAATGCCCGGCCTGATGGCCACGCGCGAGGAATTCGCCGCGGCACAGCCGCTCAAGGGCGCGCGCATCGCCGGCTCGCTGCACATGACCATCCAGACGGCCGTGCTGATCGAGACGCTCAAGGCCCTGGGCGCCGACGTGCGCTGGGCCTCGTGCAACATTTTCTCGACGCAGGACCATGCCGCCGCCGCCATCGCCGCCACGGGCACGCCCGTGTTCGCCATCAAGGGTGAATCGCTGGCCGACTACTGGGACTACACCCACCGCATCTTTGAATTCGGCGCCGCCGGTACCGAAGGCGAAGGCCCCAACATGATCCTGGACGACGGCGGCGATGCCACCATGCTGCTGCACCTGGGCATGCGCGCCGAAAAGGACCTGTCCGTGCTGGACAACCCCGCCTCCGAGGAAGAGAAGATCGCCTTCGCCGCCATCCGCGCCAAGCTGGCCCAGGACCCCACCTGGTACACGCGCAAGAGCGCCCACATCATCGGCGTGACCGAAGAGACCACCACCGGCGTGCACCGCCTCAACGAGATGTCGGCCAAGGGCACGCTGAAGTTCCGCGCCATCAACGTCAACGACTCCGTCACCAAGAGCAAGTTCGACAACCTCTACGGCTGCCGCGAATCGCTGGTGGACGGCATCAAGCGCGCCACCGACGTGATGATCGCCGGCAAGGTCGCCGTGGTGGCCGGCTACGGCGACGTGGGCAAGGGCTGCGCCCAGGCGCTGCGCGCGCTGTCGGCCCAGGTCTGGGTCACCGAGATCGATCCCATCAACGCCCTGCAGGCCGCCATGGAAGGCTACAAGGTCGTGACCATGGAGTGGGCGGCAGACAAGGCCGACATCTTCGTGACCACCACCGGCAACCGCGACATCATCCGCCACGAGCACATGGTGGCCATGAAGAACGAAGCCATCGTCTGCAACATCGGCCACTTCGACAACGAGATCGACGTCGCCTCCATCGAGCAGTACCAGTGGGAAGAGATCAAGCCCCAGGTGGACCACATCACCTTCCCTGACGGCAAGAAGATCATCCTGCTGGCCAAGGGCCGCCTGGTGAACCTGGGCTGTGCCACCGGCCACCCCAGCTTCGTGATGAGCGCCTCGTTCGCCAACCAGACCATCGCCCAGATCGAGCTGTTCACCAAGCCCGATGCCTACGAGGTCGGCAAGGTCTACGTGCTGCCCAAGATCCTGGACGAGAAGGTTGCTCGCCTGCACCTGAAGAAGGTCGGCGCCATGCTGACCGAGCTGACGGACGGCCAGGCTGCCTATATCGGCGTGAGCAAGCAGGGTCCCTACAAGCCCGAAACTTATCGCTACTAAGCACCCCCTGAGGCGCTGACGCGCCTTCCCCCTCTCTATCCGCTTCGCGGGGGAGGGGGGGCGACGCCCTCGCTGCGGGGCGGCCCTTGCTTGGCGTCCCTGAGTTGGGTCGCGCCGGTTTCGGGCATTAGTCAACTGAGATTTCCTGGAGCGACGCTATGCGCGCAGATGTATTTTTGGTGGAAGCCGGCCATGCGGCCACGCGCTCGCAGGCGCAGCGGCTGATTGCGGGTGGCGTGCAGTGGCGCATGACGCCGTTGACGCCGTGGAAGAAGGTCGCCAAGAACGGTGACGAGATTCCCGCAGGTGCCGAGCTGCAGTTGCTGGACGGGGCCGAGGCCCGGTTCATCTCGCGCGGCGGGCTGAAGCTGGAAGGCGCGCTGGCGGCCACCAAGCTGTCGGTGGACGGCCTGCGCTGCCTGGACGTGGGCCAGAGCACGGGCGGTTTCACCGACTGCCTGCTGCAGGCAGGCGCCGCCCAGGTCATCGGCGTGGACGTGGGCCATGGCCAGCTGCATGACCGGCTGCGCTCGGATGCGCGCGTGATCTGCGTCGAAGGCGTCAATGCCCGCGCGGTGACGGCCGAGGGCCTGCAGGAGGCCTGCGAGGAAGTGCTGTCCGAACGCTGGGAAGAAGATCCCGACGACAACGACACCCAGCCCGTGGCGCCCTATGCCTGGATGCGCAACGGCGGCGTGGTCGACGAGGACTACGACGACAGCGACGACGCCAAGGAAAACGAGATCGAGGCCTTCAAGGCCGAGCGCGCGGCCAAGGGCAAGGCGCGCGATGAGGGCACGGTGGCCACGCAGCGCCGCCGCCGCGCCGAGTTTGCCGACGTGGACATCACGCCGCAGTTCGACTTCGTCACGGGCGATCTGTCCTTCATCTCTCTGACCCTGGTGCTGCCGGCCGTCACGCGCCTGCTCAAGCCGCATGGCCAGCTGCTGATGCTGGTCAAGCCGCAGTTCGAGCTGCAGCCGGGCCAGGTCGGCAAGGGCGGCATCGTGCGCGATGCGGCCCTGTTCACCGAGGTGGAGCAGCGCATCCGCACCTGCCTGGGCGAGCTGGGCCTGGAGGTCAAGGGCTGGATGGAGTCGGCCATCGAAGGCGGCGACGGCAACCGCGAATTCTTCGTGCATGCCCAGCAGGCGGCCGTGGTGAAGGAGCCAGAGCAGCCTGAAACGCAGGACGACGACGAGCCCCGCTCGGCCGTGAAGGCCGCTCCTAAGCCGGCCGCGCCTAAGCCGGCCGCGCCTAAGCGCGTGTCCCGCACCGTGCTGCGCGAGCAGCGCAACGAGCGTGTGATCGACACCAGTACCGAGTTCGGCGTGCCCGGTCCGGGCCGCGCCAAGCTGCGCAAACGCAACGAATGAAACACTGAGCAGCGAGTCTTACATGAGCTTTCCGATCAGCTTCGAGTTCTTCCCGACCAAGACGCCCGAGGGCGCGACCAAGCATGTGCAGGTGCGCAAGAACCTCTATGCGCGCAAGCCCCAGTTCTGCTCCGTCACCTATGGCGCGGGCGGCTCCACGCAGACGGGCACCTTCGCCATGGTGCGTGACATCCAGAACGAAGGCGTCAGCGCGGCATCGCATTTCTCCTGCGTGGGCGCCACGCACGACAAGGTGCGCGCCGAACTGCAGGAGCTGAAGGCCATGGGCGTGCGCCGCATCGTCGCGCTGCGCGGCGACCTGCCCAGCGGCTATGGCCTGGGTGGCGAATTCCAGTACGCCAGCGATCTCGTGGAATTCATCCGCCGCGAGTTCGGCGACTGGTTCCACATCGAGGTGGCGGCCTACCCGGAGGTCCATCCGCAGGCGAAATCCCCACAGTCCGATCTGGATGCGTTTGCGGCTAAAGTGCGCGCTGGCGCGGATTCCGCGATCACCCAATATTTCTACAATGCCGACGCCTACTGCCGTTTCGTTGATGCGGCGCGCGGCATGGGGCTTGATGCACCGGTTGTTCCCGGCATCATGCCCATCACCAGCTCTACGCAGCTGATGCGCTTCTCGGACGCCTGCGGCGCCGAGATCCCGCGCTGGATCCGCCTGCGTCTGCAGGCTTACGGAGATGACACGGCGTCCATTCGCGCCTTCGGCCTCGATGTCGTGTCCCGTCTATGCGAGCAGTTGCGCAGCCAGGGCGCTCCCGGGCTGCACTTCTATACGATGAACCAGAGCGTCGCCACGCTGGAAATCTGCGATCGATTGGGCCTTTGAGCGCGCAGCCACTGCGCCGGCCCCGGGCGACCCTCTAGAACTTGGGAACGGTCAGGCGTTCCCTGGAGGTTTTTGCCCATGGATCGTGGTTTTCGACGCCTGCACTGGCGCTGGCTGGCCATGTGCGCCATCACCGCCACCCTGGCCGGCTGCGCGCCGGCTCCCGTGGCACAAAGCGATGCCGAGTCCGGCGCCCTGACCGCAGGTGCGGCGGCAATGGATGAAGGCCAGACGCCAGCGGCCGTGCCCTCGGCCGGCAAGCGCGGTGGCCGCACATCGCGGGCCGCGCAGCCGGCCAGCAAATCCCCGGATGCCAAGCCCTCCGAGTCGGCCTCGCCCGAAGACAGTGCCGAGGCTCCCTCCAATCCCGATTTCGCCCTCGTGCCCTCGCGCGACAGCGACCAGCAAGGCCTGGCCTCCTGGTATGGCCCGGGCCTGCATGGCCGGCTGACCGCCAGCGGCGAGCGTTTCGACAAGGAAGAATTGACGGCCGCGCACCGCAGCTTTGCCTTCGGCAGCCGCGTCTGCGTGCGCAGCGCCGCCACGGGCAAGACAGTGGTGGTGCGCATCAACGACCGCGGGCCGTTTGCGCCTGGCCGCGTGATCGATCTGAGCCAGGCCGCAGCCCAGGAGCTGGGCATGGTCGGCCTGGGCATCAAGCCCGTGGAGCTGTGGCAGCTCGACGATGGTGAGCAGGAATGCCCCGAAACCCTGGTCACGGCCAGGAAGGCCAAGTCCATCGAGAAGACGCAGCAGGCCAAGGCACAGGCACAGACAACACAGGCACGGACCCGGGTTCAGGCCAAGGCGCCAGTGCGTTCGCGTGTCCAGGCCAAGGCGCCTGCCCCCAGGCCCAATGCACGCACGGCCGTGGCCAGCCGTGCCGTCCCTGCCGCCAAGCCGGTGGCGAAGGCTGCGGCGCCCGCCGCTGCCTCGTCCACCGCAGTGGCCTCTGCGGCCTCGAACGCGCGCTGAACGGGCTCAGCCGCCGGATTCGAGCGTGAAGGCCGCGTTCTCGTCCTGACCGAGCAGCTTGACCAGCTGCGGCATGGCCGGCTTGAGCTGTTCCTTGAGATTGAACGGCGGATTGATCAGGAACATGCCGCTGGCCGGCAGGCCGCCGCGCTCCGAGGTCTTGTTGCTCTTGACCGTGAGCTCCACATGCAGCCAACTCCTGCCGGCCTTGGTGGTCATGGTCTTCAGGCGGCGCGGCAGATCGTGCGCCTCGGGGCGCGGGATGATCGGATACCAGAACGCATACGTGCCTGTGGCAAAGCGCTTGAGGCTGTCGGCCGCCATGTCCAGCACCTTGGCGTAGTCGCTCTTGAGCTCGTAGCTGGGGTCGCACAGCACCAGGGCTCGGCGCGACGGCGGCGGCAGGAATTTCTTGATGCCCTCGAAGCCGTCCTCGTGCAGCACGGCCACCTGGCGGCCCGCTTCGAGCTGGGCAATGTTGCCGGCCAGCGAGCGCATGTCGGTGGGATGCAGCTCGAAGACCTTGAGCTTGTCGCGCTCCTGCACGCGCAGCAGGGACTGGATGATGAACGGCGAGCCCGGATAGTTGCGCAGCTGCGCTCCCTGGTTGAAGGAACGCACCGATGCGATGTAGGCCTGCAGCACCGGGGCCAGCTCGGACTCCTTGGCCTGGGCCAGGCGCAGGATGCCGTCTGCGGCCTCGCCGCTCTTGTTGGCATAGTCGCCATCCAGACGGTACAGGCCGGCGCCGGCGTGCGTGTCCAGCACCGTAAGGGCGGCCTCCTTCTGGAGGAGGTATTGCAGGGTGGCGATCAGCACGGTGTGCTTGAGCACATCGGCATGGTTGCCTGCATGGAAGGCGTGGCGGTAACTGAACATAGGCGTGATGGTAACCAGCCGCGCTGGCGGGTGGACACCCATGGCGGCTGCAAGGTTGCCCGGCGCTGGCGCCTCGCGGCGAGGGCTGCCGGGGACTTGCGGATCGGGGGATGGTGCGGTTGCGCCAGTTTTGTATAATGGCGGGCTTCGCAGCGATTTTATGGGTCCCGCGGCGAAGTTTACATCCCCGCCTAAGAGGCTTCCTTTTTGAAGAAGCACCGACCGCGGAAAAGGGCCCGCCAAACCTTTCTTGAAAGAGAAAACTCATGTCTACATTCAGCGCAAAGCCCGCTGAGGTGCAACACGAGTGGTTTGTGATTGACGCCACCGATAAGGTGCTCGGACGTGTCGCCAGCGAAGTGGCACTCCGTCTGCGCGGCAAGCACAAGGCCATTTACACACCTCACGTTGACACCGGCGACTTCATCGTCATCATCAACGCCTCCAAGCTCAAGGTCACCGGCACCAAGAACCTGGACAAGGTGTACTACCGCCACTCTGGTTTCCCCGGCGGCATCACTGCCACCAACTTCCGCGACATGCAGGCCAAGTTCCCCGGCCGCGCTCTGGAAAAGGCCGTCAAGGGCATGCTGCCCAAGGGTCCCCTGGGCTACGCAATGATCAAGAAGCTCAAGGTGTACGGCGGTGCTGAGCATCCCCACACCGCCCAGCAGCCCAAGGCTCTGGAAATCTAAGGAGACCTAGATGATTGGTGATTGGAACAATGGCACCGGCCGTCGCAAATCCAGCGTCGCACGCGTGTTCCTGAAGAAGGGCTCCGGCAAGATTACCGTGAATGGCAAGGACATTCAGGAATACTTCGGCCGCGAAACCTCGATCATGATCGCAAAGCAGCCCCTGGCTCTGACGAGCAACCTGGAAGCTTTCGACATTCAAGTGAACGTCCACGGTGGTGGTGAATCCGGCCAGGCCGGCGCTACCCGCCACGGCATCACCCGCGCCCTGATCGACTATGACGCAGCGCTCAAGCCCGTCCTGAGCCAAGCCGGCTTCGTGACGCGTGACGCTCGTGAAGTCGAACGTAAGAAGGTCGGCCTGCGCTCCGCACGCCGCGCCAAGCAGTTCTCCAAGCGTTAATCCGCTGGCACTGCAGGAAAGTCCCCCGGGGCTTTCCCCAGAAAAAAACCGCCTTTGCCGGCGGTTTTTTTCTGGGCGATGCAAACCTTTCTCATTCAGTGGGCAATGCCCCCACTTGCACTGTCGTCAAGCCGGCAGCCCCCGGAATTCCCGAGCCCTTTGCTGTACCATTCGGGCCAATTGAGAACTTCGGAGTATCCCCATGAGCGCCGTCGCAGAAATCACCGAAACCACCACCGCCGAAATGCCCACCCCGATCGTCTTCACCGACAGCGCAGCTGCCAAGGTGGCCGATCTGATCGCCGAGGAAGGCAACCCTGACCTGAAGCTGCGCGTGTTCGTGCAAGGTGGCGGCTGCTCGGGCTTCCAGTACGGCTTCACCTTCGACGAGATCACCAACGAAGACGACACGACCATGACCAAGAATGGCGTGTCGCTGCTGATCGACGCCATGAGCTACCAGTACTTGGTGGGTGCCGAGATCGACTACAAGGAAGACCTGCAGGGCGCGCAGTTCGTGATCAAGAACCCCAACGCCTCCACCACCTGCGGCTGCGGATCGAGCTTCTCGGTGTAAGCCTTGTCGGCCGCGCTGCAGTGAAGCCCACAGCAGCCCGCCGCACAACACGCCACCAACCGCCGCGCAGCAATGCGCAGGCGGTTTTTTAACGCCTGCGCCCTCCCTGCCTTGCCATGATTCCTGAAGACAAAAGCGCTTCCGCCTCCACCACATCCTCCTCGCGTTCGGTGCTCCTATGGCTCGTGGCCATCGGCTTTTTCATGCAGACGCTGGACGGCACCATCGTCAATACCGCGCTGCCCACCATGGCCGAGGCCCTGGGCGAGAGCCCGCTGCGCATGCAGTCCGTCATCGTCGCCTATTCGCTGACCATGGCCATGCTGATCCCGGCATCGGGCTGGATGGCCGACCGCTTCGGCACGCGGCGCGTCTACCTGTGGGCGATTGCGCTGTTCGTGCTGGGATCGGTGCTGTGCGCGATTGCTCCCAACCTGCAGCTGATGGTGGCTGCACGCGTGCTGCAGGGCATGGGCGGTGCGCTGCTCATGCCCGTGGGCCGGCTGGCCGTGCTGCGCGCCTTCCCGCGCGAGCAGTTCCTCAAGGCCATGAGCTTCGTGGCCATTCCCGGCCTGGTCGGGCCGCTGATCGGCCCCACGCTGGGCGGCTGGATGGTGGAGTACGTGAGCTGGCACTGGATCTTCCTGGTCAACGTGCCCGTGGGCCTGATCGGCCTGGCCGCTACCCTGCGCTTCATGCCCGTGGGCGACCGCTTCGCCGTCAAGCGCTTCGACGGCGTGGGCTATGCGCTGCTGGCCTTCGGCATGGTGGCCGTGTCGCTGGCGCTGGACAGCATGTCGGGCAAGGGCATCCACGGCGCCATGGTCTTCGTGCTGCTGATCTTCGGCCTGGCGAGCCTGGCCGCCTACTGGCTGCACGCGCTGCGCCGGCCAGACCCGCTGTTCGCCCCCGAGCTGTTCGCCGTGCGCAGCCTGCGCGTGGGCCTGCTGGGCAATCTGTTCTCGCGCCTGGGCAGCTCCTGCATGCCCTTCCTGATCCCGCTGGTGCTGCAGGTCTGCCTGGGCTTTTCGCCGCTGCAGGCCGGCATGATGATGCTGCCCACGGTGCTGGCCAGCATGGCCATGAAGCGCCAGACCACCACGCTGATCCAGCGCATCGGCTACCGCCGCGTGCTCATGGGCAACACCCTGGTGCTGTCGCTGATGATTGCCAGCTTCGGCACGGTCTCCACGGCGCTGCCGCTGTGGGTGGTCATCGTCCAGCTGCTGATCTTCGGCGCCACCAACTCCATGCAGTTCACGGCCATGAACACCGTCACGCTCAAGGACCTCGATGCCGGCAACGCCAGCAGCGGCAACAGCCTGCTGTCCATGGTGCAGATGCTGGCCATGGGCATGGGCGTGGCCGCCGCAGGTGCGGTGCTGGCCGGTTTCAGCGAATGGTTCGGCGGCGATACGCCGCAGCACACCCTCAATGCCTTCCGCGCCACCTTCGTCTGCATGGGCGCGGTGACGCTGGCCTCGACCATGATCTTCTCGCAGCTGGGCGACGATGAGGATGTGCGGCCCAAGCCTTTGGTGCCGGCCGAGCACGAGTGAGGGCTGTGCATGCCTTTTGCACCCTGAACCGCTGCAATCCACACTTTTGTTGCGGGTTTACCCTTGTTTTTGGCAAGGATATATGGCAGCCCGCATAGGAAATATCGAGGCCGTCTTATGCGTTTGGGCGGGGCTGGACTTAATCTCGCGTACATCCGCAGGACTTACGCAAGCAAGAACGCAAACACGCCATCGCCACAGGGCCAGCGGCTTTCTTCCTCGGAATTTGCGTAAGTCGTGATCCGAACAGTCCACGCACCAGCAGTTGCCCCCACGAGCATGAGCCAGAGCCCCAGTTCCCAACCCATCCGCTTCTATCACCGCGGCCAGATCGTCGAGGTACAGGGGCCGCATCCCACGCGCTCGGTGCTCGACTGGCTGCGCGGCGACGCGCGCTGCACCGGCACCAAGGAGGGCTGCAACGAAGGTGACTGCGGCGCCTGCACCGTGGTCATCGCCGAGCTGGCCGAAGACGGCGCGCCCGACGCCGTGGGCGGCCTGCAGCTGCAGACGGTCAATGCCTGCATCCAGTTCCTGCCCACGCTGCACGGCAAGGCGCTGTTCACGGTGGAGGACGTCAAGGGCCAGTGCGCCGGCAAGCAGGGCTGTGCCACGGGCAAGCCCGCAGGTGGTGCCGAGCTGCACCCCGTGCAGCAGGCGCTGGTGGACTGTCACGGCTCCCAATGCGGCTTTTGCACGCCGGGCTTCGTGATGTCGCTGTGGTCGGCCTACGAGCACCACCAGCAGGCCGGCACGCGTCCCTCGCGCCAGCAGCTGGCCGACGAGCTGTCGGGCAATCTGTGCCGCTGCACGGGCTACCGTCCCATCCTGGACGCAGGCCAGCGCATGTTCGACCTGCCCGCCACGCGCATGGCCACCGAACCCGTGGTGCAGGCGCTGCAGGGCCTGCGCGCGCAGGATGCCGGCCTGGACTACGCCGCTCCCAACGCCGCCCAGGGCGGCCGTGTGGACAGCTTCCACGCTCCGCGCACGCTGGACGAGCTGGCCGCCGTGTGCGAGACCAAGCCCCGCGCGCGCCTGCTGGCAGGTTCCACCGATGTGGGGCTGTGGGTGACCAAGCAGTTCCGCGACCTGGGCGACATCGTCTATGTGGGCGACGTGGCCGAGATGAAGCGCGTCGAGGAGCGCCGCGGCGCGGGCAGCCTGGACGGCGGCGAGCTGTACATCGGCGCCGGTGCCTCGCTGGAATCGGCCTGGTCGGCGCTGTCGCAGCGCTTCGAGGGGCTGACCGATGTGTGGCTGCGCTTTGCCTCCGTGCCCATCCGCCATGCGGGCACCATGGGCGGCAACGTGGCCAATGGCTCGCCCATTGGCGACTCCCCGCCCGTGCTGATGGCGCTGGACGCGCAGATCGAGCTGCGCAAGGGCGCGCGCGTGCGCCGCATGCCGCTGCATGACTTCTATCTGGACTACATGAAGAACCAGCTGGAACCGGGCGAGTTCGTGCAGGCACTGGCCGTGCCGCTGGACGCTGCACGGCGCCAGACCCGTGCCTACAAGATCAGCAAGCGCTTTGACTGCGACATCTCGGCGCTGTGCGCAGGGCTGGCCATCGAGCTCGATGGCGAGGTGGTGAAGTCCGCGCGCCTGGCCTTTGGCGGCATGGCCGCCGTGGTCAAGCGTGCGGCCCTGGCGGAGGCGGCCATCGTGGGCCAGCCCTGGGACCAGGCCGCAGTGAAGGCCGCCCAGGCCGCGCTGGCCCAGGACTTCAAGCCCATGTCCGACATGCGCGCCAGCGCCGACTACCGGCTCAAGGTGGCGCAGAACCTGCTGCAGCGCCTGTGGCTGGAGACACGTCCGCAGCAGCCGCTGCCGCTGCAGGCCACCAGCGTCTGGAGCGTGATGCCCCACGCAGTGCACCAAGGAGCCTGAAATGAACCGCCCCATCGACCCTTCCCTGCTGCACTCGTCCGAGGCCTTTGCGCATTACCTGAAGAACACCGCCTTCCGCGTGGACGAGCGTGCCGAGGCCGGCGCCCACACCCAGGGCCAGCGCGTGGGCATCAGCCGCCCGCATGAGTCGGCCCATCTGCATGTAGCCGGCGAGGCCGCCTACATCGACGACCTGCCCGAGCTGGACGGCACGCTGCACTGTGCGCTGGGCCTGTCGCCCGTGGCCAATGGCCGGCTCAATGCGCTCAAGCTCGACGCCATCCGCGCCATGCCCGGCGTGGTGGCCGTGCTCACCGGCGAGGACATTCCCGGCGTCAACGACTGCGGCTCCATCATCCACGACGACCCCATCCTGTGCAGCGGCGAGATCCGCTACCTGGGCCAGCCGCTGTTCGCCGTGATCGCCGAAAGCCGCGAGGCGGCGCGCCTGGCTGCGGCCCAGGCCAAGGCGGCGGCCGACATCACGGCCGAGCCGCCCGTGCTCACGCCCCAGCAGGCGCATGAGCTGGGCCAGTACGTGCTGCCGCCCATGCACCTGGCGCGCAGCACGAATGAAGGCGGCGCGCGCCGCGCCATGGACGAGGCGCCGCACCGCCTGAAGTCCTCGTTCTACGTGGGCGGCCAGGAGCAGTTCTACCTGGAAGGCCAGATCAGCTACGCCATCCCCAAGGAGGACGGCGCCGTCCACCTGTACTGCTCCACCCAGCACCCCAGCGAGATGCAGCACCTGGTGGCGCATGCGCTGGGCGTGGCCTCGCACGCCGTGCATGTGGAGTGCCGCCGCATGGGCGGCGGCTTCGGCGGCAAGGAGTCGCAGTCTGCCCTGTTCGCCTGCGTGGCCTCGGTGGCCGCGACGCGGCTGCGCCGCCCCGTCAAGCTGCGCCTGGACCGCGATGACGACTTCATGATCACGGGCCGCCGCCACTGCTTCTGGTACGAGTACGAGGTGGGCTACGACGACGAGGGCCGCATCCTCGGCGCCGAGATCTCCATGGTCTCGCGCGCCGGCCACTCGGCCGACCTGTCCGGCCCCGTGATGACGCGCGCGCTGTGCCACTTCGACAACACGTACTGGCTGCCCGATGTGTCCATGCACGGCTACTCCGGCAAGACCAATACGCAGAGCAATACGGCGTTCCGCGGCTTCGGCGGCCCGCAGGGCGCGATCGCCATCGAGAACATCATGGAGACGGTGGCGCGCGAGCTGGGGCGCGACGCGCTCGATGTGCGCCGCGTCAACTTCTACGGCAAGACCGAGCGCAATGTCACGCCCTATAGCCAGGTCGTGACCGACAACGTGATCCACGAGCTGGTGGCCGAGCTGGAGACCTGCAGCGACTACCGCGCGCGCCGCGATGCCATCGCCGAGTTCAACGCGGCCAGCCCCGTGCTCAAGCGCGGCCTGTCGCTGACGCCGCTCAAGTTCGGCATCTCCTTCAACGTCAAGCACTTCAACCAGGCCGGCGCCCTGGTCCATGTCTACAACGACGGCTCCATCCTCGTGAACCACGGCGGCACCGAGATGGGCCAGGGCCTGAACACCAAGGTGGCCCAGGTCGTGGCGCATGAGCTGGGCGTGGGCTTCGGTCGCGTGCGCGTCACGGCCACCGACACCACCAAGGTGGCCAACACCTCGGCCACGGCGGCATCGACGGGGGCCGACCTCAACGGCAAGGCCGCGCAGGACGCGGCGCGCCAGATCCGCGAGCGCCTGGCCGCCTGCGCCGCAGAGCGCCATGGCGGCCGCGCGGAGGACGTGCGCTTCGCCAACGACCAGGTCCACGTCAACGGCAAGGTGCTGGACTTCAAGGCCGTGGTGGGCGAGGCCTACATCGAGCGCGTGCAGCTGTGGTCCGACGGCTTCTATGCCACGCCCGGCCTGTCGTGGAACAAGGACACCATGCAGGGCCGGCCCTTCTTCTACTACGCCTACGGCGCCGCCGTGAGCGAGGTGGTGGTGGACACGCTGACCGGCGAGTTCAAGCTGCTGCGCGCCGACGTGCTGCACGACGTGGGCCGCTCGCTGAACCCGGCCGTGGACGTGGGCCAGGTCGAGGGCGCCTTCATCCAGGGCATGGGCTGGCTGACCACGGAAGAGCTGGTCTGGCACCCGCAAAGCGGCAAGCTCACCACGCACGCGCCCAGCACCTACAAGATCCCGACGGCCAACGACTGCCCGCCCGTGTTCAACGTGCGGCTGTTCGAGGGCGACAACTTCGAGGACTCCATCCACCGCAGCAAGGCCGTGGGCGAGCCGCCGCTGCTGCTGCCGTTCTCGGTGTTCTTCGCCATCCGCGATGCCATCTCGGCCGCGGGCGGGCACCGCAGCAACCCGCCGCTGCAATCGCCGGCCACGCCGGAATCCATCCTGCGCGCCATCGAGGCCGTGCAGGCCGCCGGGAGCTGAGCGGACCGGCGCCGCCCCCTCATTCCTTGAATCGGCGCGCAGCGATGCGCGCAACCAGGTCCATGGCCGCCCGGCAGGGTGCCATGCCTTGTGCCGGCCTGGACAGCCGGTGCTCAACCCTGGGCGCTTTCACAACCGTTGCGCCCCGCATGCGAAAACAACACGGAGACAATGCGATGAACTGGATGGAACGGGTGTTCAAGCTCAGTGAGCACGGCACCAATGTAAGAACCGAGCTGGTCGCGGGCCTGACGACCTTTCTGACGATGGCCTACATCATCTTCGTCAATCCCTCGATCCTGGGGGATGCGGGGATGCCCAAGGGGGCCGTCTTCGTGGCCACCTGCCTGATCGCGGCGCTGGGCACGACCATTATGGCGCTGTACGCCAACTATCCCATCGCGCTGGCGCCGGGCATGGGCCTGAACGCCTATTTCGCCTACGTGGTGGTGCTGCACATGGGCTTCACCTGGCAGGCCGCGCTGGGCGCGGTCTTCGTCTCGGGCTGCCTGTTCCTGCTGGTGACGCTGTTCGGCCTGCGGGAGCTGATCATCAAGGGCATACCGCAGTCCATACGCATAGCGATCACCGTGGGCATCGGCCTGTTCCTGGCGCTGATCGCGCTCAAGAGCGCGGGCATCGTCGCGGCATCGCCGGCCACCTTCGTGACCCTGGGCGACCTGCACAAGCCCGAAGTCATCCTGGCCTCGCTGGGCTTTCTGATCATCGTGGTGCTGGACCGCCTGAAGGTGCCGGGCGCCATCCTGATCGGCATCGTCGTGGTCACCGTGGCCTCGTTCTTCTTCGCGGGCAACGAGTTCCACGGCGTGTTCTCGGCGCCGCCCTCCATCGCGCCCACCTTCCTGCAGCTGGACATCAAGTCCGCGCTGACCGGCGGCATCCTCAACGTGGTGCTGGTGTTCTTCCTGGTCGAGCTGTTCGATGCCACGGGCACGCTGATGGGCGTGGCCAAGCGCGCGGGCCTGCTGGTGCCCAGCCGCATGGGACGATTCAACCGTTCGCTGCTGGCCGACAGCGGTGCCATCTTCGCGGGCTCGCTGCTGGGCACCTCCAGCACCACGGCCTACGTGGAAAGCGCGGCCGGTGTGCAAGCGGGTGGCCGCACGGGCCTGACGGCGCTGACCGTGGCCGCGCTCTTCCTGTGCTGCCTGTTCCTGTCGCCCCTGGCCGGCGTGGTGCCCGGCTACGCCACGGCGCCCGCGCTGTTCTTCGTGGCCTGCCTGATGCTCAAGGAGCTGACCGAGATCGAATGGGGCGAGACCACCGAGGCCATCCCCGCCGCCGTCACGGCCCTGCTCATGCCCTTCACCTACTCGGTGGCCAATGGCCTGGCCTTCGGTTTCATCACCTATGCCGTGCTCAAGCTGTTTACGGGCCGTTCCAAGGAAGTGCACTGGATGGTGTGGCTGATCGGCGGCGTCTTCCTCTTCAAGTTCGTCTATATAGGCGGATAGCACCCCCTGAGGCGCTTACGCGCCTTCCCCCGTATGCACGGCGCCCTCTCTCGCTTCGCGGGAGGGGGACGACGCCCTCGCCGCGAGGCGGCTCTTGCTCGGCGTCCCTGCTTTTGGGCCGCGCCAGTTTCATAGGCTTTGGGCTCAGGCAAGATGTTTGGTGGGCCCATGCTTGGCGGATGCCTTGCACGGTTTTTTTATGCGGGGTGGATGGCGCCCAGGATGCGCGGGCCGCGTGCGCCTGTGACGGCCGGCAGGTTGCCGGGCAGGCCCAGCAGGGCCTGGCGCGCCAGCCAGGCGAAGGCGGCGGCCTCCACCTGCTGCGGCGGCAGGCCGCGCGCGGCCGTGGTGTCCACGGCCACGCCGGGCAGCAGGGCGGCGATGCGCTGCATCAGCTGCGTGTTGAAGGCGCCTCCGCCGCAGACCAGCAGCTCGCCGCCGCCACGCCCGAAGCGCTGCACGGCACTGGCGCAGGCCCGGGCCGTGAATTCGGTGAGCGTGGCCTGCACGTCGGCGGGGCGGGCATCGGCGGCGCTGGTTGCACTGGCGGACAGATGGCCGGCCAGCCAGTCCGCGTGGAACAGGTCGCGCCCCGTGCTCTTGGGTGGCGGCTGCTGCAGGAAAGGCTCGGCCAGCAGGCGGTCGAGCAGGGCGGGCAGCACCTGGCCCGTGGCCGCCCACTGGCCGCCGTCGTCATAGGGCTGGCCCGTGTGCGTCTGGCACCAGCCGTCCATCAGCGCATTGCCGGGGCCGCAGTCGAAGCCCAGCACCGTGCCATCGCCCGCCAGCACGCTGAGATTGGCAATGCCGCCGATGTTGAGCACCAGTACCGTCTCGCCGGGCCGGCCGAACACGCCCTGGTGGAAGGCGGGCACCAGTGGCGCACCCTGGCCGCCAGCGGCCACGTCGCGGCTGCGCAGGTCGGCCACCACGGCAACGCCGCTGAGCTCGGCCAGCAGGGCCGGGCTGTTGAGCTGCAGCGTGTAGCCCGTGCCGTCGAACATCTGCGGCCGGTGGCGCACGGTCTGGCCGTGGGCGCCGATGGCTGCGATCTGGCCGGGCGCCAGGCCCGTGGCCTGCAGCAGCTCCCGCACCACCTCGGCATAGCTGCGCGCCAGCGCATTGGCCGCCAGCGCCGCGCGGTGCAGCTCGTCGCGGCCCTCGGGGGTGTTCAGGGCCAGCAGCTCGGCGCGCAGCGCGGCGTCGAACCCCCGGCTGGCATGCCACAGCACCTGCGTGCCTTCGGCAAAGTCCACGAGAACGCCGTCCACCCCGTCGAGCGAGGTGCCGGACATCAGGCCTATGCAGTAGCGGTGGGCGATGGGGGAGGGGGCTGGCTGGTTCATGCCGGCAATGGTAGCCCTGCGGGACCCCGGGCCGGCAATCACAAAAGGATGCGTCTGAAACAACAAAGGCTGCCAGGGCAGCCTTTGAAGGGGGGCGCAGTGCTCAGCGCTCGGTGGCCAAGGCCAGCGCCTCGTTCGATGCCTGCAGCTCGATGCGCATCTGCGCGGCCATCTTGTCGAAGGCGGCGCGGCCGGCCTTGGAGACGGGGCGGGCGGCATCGGTGGCCTGGACGATGGTCATGGGGTCGCGGTGCTCGCCATTGACGCGGAACTCGAAGTGCAGGTGCGGGCCCGTGGCCCAGCCCGTGGAGCCCACGTTGCCGATGATGTCGCCCTGTTCCACGCGCTGGCCGCGCGTGACGCCGATGTGGCTCAGGTGGGCATAGACCGTGGTGTGGTTGTTGGCGTGGTCCACGAAGATCACGTTGCCGTAGCCGTTCTGCACTCCCGCGAAGGAGACGGTGCCGTCGCCCACGGTGCGTACCTTGGTGCCCGTGGGCGCCGCGAAGTCCGTTCCCAGGTGGGCTCGCCAGGTCTTGTGGATGGGGTGCATGCGCATGGCAAAGCCGCTGCTGATGCGCGAGAACTCCACGGGCGAGGTCAGATAGGCCTGGCGGCGGCTCTTGCCGTCCATGGTGTAGTAGTCGCCCTTGGCCTTGCCTTCGTCCTGGAACCACAGGGCCTGCACGACCTTGCCGTTGTTGTGGAACTCGGCGCTGAGCACGCGGCCCGCGCGCAGCGGCTCGCCATCGGCTTCCAGCGATTCGTAGACCACCGAGAAGCGGTCGCCCTTGCGCAGGCCGCGGCGGAAGTCCACGTCGCCCTGGAAGATGTCGGCCATCTGCATGGCCACGGCATCGGGAATGGAGGCCGCATCGGTGGCGGCGAACAGCGAGCTGCGGATGATGCCGCCGGCCAGGCGCGGCGAGGCGGTCAGCTTGCCCGTCTCGATGCGTGTGCTCAGTTCATTGTTCTTGCGCTCGACCACGAGGCGGCGGAAGCTGCCGTCCTCGTCGGGTGCCCAGCGCACGGTCAGCAGGGACAACTGGTGGTCGGGCGTGGTCTCGGCCGTCACCAGGCGGCCGGCGCGGCCCAGCACATGCTGGCGCACCTGGTCGTTGCCGCGCATGAAGGCGGCGGCGGCCGGATCGGCCACGCCCAGGCGCTGCAGCAGGGTTTCGGCCGTGTCGCTGCCACGCGTGTATTCGGAACGGTACAGGGACATGCCCTGCACACTGTCGGTCAGCTCGGCCAGGGTCTGGCCTTCTGCCAGCGATTCCACGGGCGTGGAGAGCATGCGCACCGGCAGGTCGGCCGGATCGGGTCCCAGGTTGGCCACGGCGAAGGCGCCGCCGCCGCCCGTGAGCAAGATGGCTGCCAGTGCTGCGGTGACACGCTTGGGGTGTTGCTGGATCACGGAGGTCAGCCGCGCAACAAGAGCACCGCTGGCATGGTTCAAGCCATATTTCACAACATCAGATCCTTGGGTTGCGCGCATCCGGCCTGGGGGCCGGACAGCATCGCAGCGGCGGGATACGCTCTCCAGACGGGCAACAAGTCCGCGCTCTGTGGTGCGGAAAGGCGGGCGTCTAGAATTCGCCGCAGCGGGAAAATCCCCGGAGTATACCGACGCGGTCCTACGCGGCCTGGCGAAAAACCCTTATGAATCAATCTGCTGTTACAACATACCCAGTCACTGAAGGTGTAGGCCAAGCGCTTGAAATCACCCTGCGCGGCGTGGATGAACTGCTGCCCCAGGCCGACTGGGTGCAGAAACTGGCCCGCTCCGAGGCCACGGGCGTGCCGCTGCGCATCAAGCTGGGCCTGGATCCGACGGCGCCCGACATCCACCTGGGCCACACCGTGGTGCTCAACAAGATGCGCCAGCTGCAGGACCTGGGCCACCAGGTGATCTTCCTGATCGGCGATTTCACCACCCTGATCGGCGACCCTTCGGGCCGCAACAGCACGCGCCCGCCGCTGACGGCCGAGCAGATCAAGGTCAACGCCGAGACCTACTACACCCAGGCCGCCAAGGTGCTGGACCCGGCGCGCACCGAGGTGCGCTACAACAGCGAGTGGTGCGACAAGCTGGGCGCGCGCGGCATGATCGAGCTGTCGGCCAAGTACACGGTGGCCCGCATGATGGAGCGCAACGACTTCCACCAGCGCTTCACCGAGGGCAGCTCCATCAGCCTGCATGAATTCCTCTACCCGCTGCTGCAGGGCTATGACTCGGTGGCGCTGCGCGCCGACCTGGAAATGGGCGGCACGGACCAGAAGTTCAACCTGCTCATGGGCCGCCACCTGCAGCAGGAATACGGGCAGGACACGCAGTGCGTGCTCACCATGCCGCTGCTGGTGGGCCTGGACGGCGAGCACAAGATGTCCAAGTCCAAGAACAACTACATCGGCATCACCGAGGACGCCAACACCATGTTCGCCAAGGTGCTGAGCATCTCGGACACGCTGATGTGGAACTGGTACACCCTGCTGTCGTTCAAGAGCCTGGCCGAGATCGCCGCGCTCAAGGCCGAGGTGGAAGGCGGGCGCAACCCCAAGGACGCCAAGGTCCTGCTGGCCAAGGAGATCACGGCGCGCTTTCACAGCGCGGCGCTGGCCGATGCGGCCGAGCAGGATTTCAACAACCGCAGCAAGGGCGGCATTCCCGACCAGATCGACGAGGTCAGCCTGTCGGGCGCGCCGCTGGGCATCGGTGCCCTGCTCAAGCAGGCCAACCTGGCGCCCTCGACCAGCGAGGCCAACCGCCTGATCGACGGCGGCGGCGTGCGCGTGGATGGCTCGGCCATCAGCGACCGGGGCCTCAAGCTCGAAGCCGGCACCTATGTGGTGCAAGTGGGCAAGCGCAAGTTTGCGCGCGTGACGCTGGGCTGATGCCCGCGCGGGGCCATGCGCCCGGCTGCACAGCAATGAAGGACGCCGGCATGCCCGCGTCCTTTTTTCATCGCCGGGCCGCCCCAAGATGAAAACGGCCCCCTCGGGGAGCGTGGGGGGCATTTTTCAAGCCGGGGGCGATTCGACGGTTTCGCGCGTGACCTCGGCCTGCTCCTGCAGCCACCGGCAGAAGGCGGCCACCTCGGGACGCGCGGCGCTGCGCGGGCCCACGATCAGCCAGTAGGCCAGCGGCGATTCCAGCCGGTGCGCGGGCAGCACCTCGACCAGGTCGCCAGCCGCCAGCGCATCGGCCACCAGCGGCAGCCGTGCAATGGCCAGGCCCTGTCCGGCCAGTGCGGCTTGCACGATCTGGTGGGCGTAGTTGAAGTACAGCCAGCGCGGCGGCTGCAGCTGGTCGCAGCCCTGCACGCCGAACCAGCGCTGCCAGCCCAGCCACTCCAGCTGGGGCATGCGGTGGGCGTCGCCGGTCTCGATCAGCGTGTAGCGGGCCGCGTCGGCCGGCGTCCTGAGCGGCGGGCCGCCGGCCAGCAGGCGCGGGCTGGCCACCACGGCCAGCTGCTCGCCGAACAGGCGCTGCGCCTGGGGCCAGCCGTCGCCCGCGCGGCCGTAGCGCAGGGCCAGGTCCACGTCGGTGGTGTCCAGGTCCATCACGGTGTCGCTGGTGTCGATGCGGATGTCGATATCGGGCCAGGCGCGCTGGAAGGACTCCAGGCGCGGGATCAGCCACATGGCGGCAAAGCTGGCCCAGGTGGTGATGGCCACGCTCTTGCGGCCCACGGTCTGGCGGATCTGGCGCACCGAGGCGTCGATCTGCTCCAGCGCGGGCGCCACCGAGCGCAGCAGCTGGGCGCCGGCCCCGGTCAGTTCCACGGCGCGCGTGTGACGCAGGAACAGCGGCACGCCGACTTCATCCTCCAGCGACTGGATCTGGCGGCTCACGGCCGACTGCGTCAGCGACAGCTCGTCGGCGGCCGCGCGGAAATTCAGGTGCCGGGCCACGGCCAGGAAGGCACGCAGATGGCCGGCTCCGATGGCGCGTGTGCGCAGCAGGGGAACGGGTGCAGTGGTGGCATGGGGCATGGCGCCGCCAGCATACGTCAATCGTGTGACCGGCCGCAGCCCTTGGCGGGCAGATAATCGGCGGCGTTGCCGGCACAGGTTCTGGCGTTTTGGATGAATCACCTATGACAGCACCTCTGGATCTCGTCATCATGGCCGCGGGCAAGGGCACGCGCATGAAAAGCCGCCTTCCCAAAGTCCTGCAGCGCCTGGCGGGGCGCCCGCTGCTGGGCCATGTGCTGGCGACCGCAGCGCAGCTGGATGCGCGTTCGGCCGTGGTGGTCACGGGCCACGGCGCGGACCAGGTGGAGCCCGCCATGGCGGCGGCCTGCCAGGGCGGCTCCATGGCGCTGAAGTTCGTGCGCCAGGAGCCGCAGCTGGGCACGGGCCATGCGGTGCAGCAGGCCGTGCCTGTGCTGGCGGGCGACGGCATGGTCATCGTGCTCTCGGGCGATGTGCCGCTGACGCAGGCCGACACGCTGCGCGCCCTGGTCGATGCGGCCGATGGCCAGCGGCTGGCGCTGCTGACCGTGCGCCTGCCCAATCCCACGGGCTATGGCCGCATCGTGCGCGGCGAAGACGGCACGGTGCAGCGCATTGTCGAGCAAAAGGATGCCAATGACGCCCAGCGCGCCATCCAGGAAATCTACAGCGGCATCATGGCCGTGCCGGCCCGCCACCTGGCCGGCTGGCTGGCCCGCCTGACCAATGACAACGCCCAGGGCGAGTACTACCTGACCGACGTGGTCGCCATGGCCGTGGCCGACGGCGTGCCCGTGGTCGCGCACTGCATTGCCGACCCCGTGCAGGTGGCCGGCGTCAACAGCCCGCTGCAGCTGGCCGAGCTGGAGCGCGCCCACCAGGGCGCCCAGGCCCGCACGCTGATGGAGCAGGGCGTGCGCCTGGCCGACCCCGCGCGCTTTGACCTGCGCGACGACCCGCGCACCGGCCGTGCGGCCCGCCTGGTCTGCGGGCAGGATGTGGAGATCGACGTGGGCTGCATCTTCAGCGGCCATGTGGAGATTGGCGAAGGCGCGCGCATCGGCGCCTATTGCAGCATTGCCAACGCCACGATTGCGGCGGGCGCCGTCATCCATCCGTACACGCATGTCGATGGCGAGAAGGCCGGCGTCAGCGTGGGCGAGGGCGCCCTGGTGGGCCCGTTTGCGCGCCTGCGCCCCGGGGCGCAGCTGGGCCGCGAAGTGCACATCGGCAACTTCGTCGAGGTCAAGAACTCCGTGCTGGCCGATGGCGCCAAGGCCAACCACCTGGCCTACCTGGGCGATGCCACGGTGGGCGAGCGCGTCAACTACGGCGCCGGCTCCATCACGGCCAACTACGACGGCGTGAACAAGCACCGCACGGTGATCGAGGCCGACGTGCACATCGGCAGCAACTGCGTGCTGGTGGCGCCCGTGACCATTGGCGCGGGCGGCACGGTGGGCGGCGGCTCCACGGTCACCAAGAACACCGAGCCTGGCGTGCTCACGGTATCGCGGGGCAGGCAGGTGAGCATCACCAGCTGGAAGCGCCCGGTCAAACTGCCCAAGTCCTGAGACTTCCGAGACACGTGGGCTCGAGGGCCCGCATCGCCGGCGGGTCCCGTACGGGGCAAGCCGATTTTCCGAATCTCCTGACCCTGTCCATGCCATGACGGAACCTTTCGCCCACCCTCCGCCCGACCCTGCTGCCGACCTGCAAGGCCCGCCCCGTACGCTGCAGGACGCGCTGGAGCGCCTGGCCCAGCGCGAGCAGGAGCTGCAGGCCCTGCGCGCCGCGCAGCAGGAATGGCTGCACGCGGTGTCGCACGACCTGCGCGCGCCGCTGCGCCATGTGCTGTCCTTCGGCCCCCTGGTGGACGAGCTGCTGTCGCAGGCCGCGCCTTCGCCGCAGGAACTGCAGGAGGCACGCGGCTTCCTGCAGACCATGGACCAGTCCGCCCGACGCATGGGCGGCATGCTCGACGGCCTGCTGGCCCTGGCGCGCGCCGCCCGCACGCCCATGCAGTGGCAGCCCATTGCCTTGCAGGAACTGCTGGAGCAGGCGCGCACGGCGGTGCTGGCGCAGCCGCGCTGGGCGGCCTGCGGCGCGGCGGCGCGGCTGCAATGGAGCCTTCCGCAGCAAAGTCCCGCCGTGCGTGCCGACGCGGCCCTGCTGCGCCAGGTGCTGGAGGCGCTGCTGGACAACGCCGTCAAGTTCACCCAGCCCGTGGCCCAGCCGCGCATTGCCATCGATGTGGAGCGCCATGCCGACGGCGGCATCACGCTCAGCGTGACGGACAACGGCGTGGGGTTCGACCCCTCGCGTGCGGGCGCGCTGTTCGGCATCTTCCAGCGCATGCACCGTGAGTCGGAGTTTCCGGGCCTGGGCACGGGCCTGGCCCTGGTGCGCGGCGTCATGCGCCGCCACGGCGGCGAGGCCACCATCCGCGCCACGCCCGCGGGCGGCTGCAGCGTATGCCTGAACTGGCCCGGCGGCGAAGTGCGGCGCACGGATCGCGGGCTCTGAGTCTGCCTGCCGCTGGCGCCAGCCCTCAGATCAGCGTGTCGTCCGGCTCGGGCTGGTGTGCCTGGCGCGAGGCCTCGCTGCCCGCGTCCGTGCCCGATCTGGTGGGCGCGCTGCCGGCCATCAGCGGCGCAGCAGGTATCACCTGGTCGCGCCCGGCGTCCTTGGCGCTGTAGAGCGCGCTGTCGGCCGCATTGATCCAGTCCTTGACCGACAGAAAGCTGGGGTCCGCCGCCGCCACGCCAATGCTGGCGCTGACGCGCAGATGCGGGTGCTCGCGCACGCGCAGCTGGCTCAGCTGGTTGCGTATGCGCAGGGCCACCGCATAGGCATCGTCCAGATGGGTGTGCATGCACAGCACGGCGAATTCATCGCCTCCGTAGCGGCCGGCCGCGTCATGCGATCGCAGGCAGTGCCGGATGGTCAGGCCGATGGCCTGCAGCACCTCGTCACCCACGGTGTGCCCAAAGCTGTCGTTGATGCGCTTGAAGTGGTCTATGTCCACGATCAGCAGGCAGGCCGAGGTCTGCGTCTGCCGGTAGTCGCGCAGCGCGGCGCGCGCCTTCTGCCACCAGTAGTCGCGGCTGTACAGCGTGGTCAGGGGGTCGATGCGGCTGAGCACCTGCAGCTTCACGTTCTGTCGTGCCAGCTTGCGCACCAGCTGGCGCGTGGACCAGCTGGAGAACACGCTGTGCAGCAGGAGCAGGGGCAGCATGCTCAGCTGCACTGCCAGGCTGGCCTCCCACTCGGGCGCGGGCCGCAGCAGCAGGGCCCCCGCGGCGGCGGCCAGGAAGGTGGCGAACAGCGATTGCAGCCAGCCGTCGCGCGTGGCCGTGTGGTTGCGGTCTGCAATGCTGATGGCCAGCAGCGCAATGCTGGGCAATGCACAGAAATGCATGACGGGAATCCAGCTGCCGATGATCAGCGCATCTATCTTCAGATTGGCGTGTTCGGCGCGGTGGCTGTCACGGCTGTGGCGGGCGTGGAGAAAGGCGATGTGCGGCCAGACCAGGGCGCTCACCAGCACAAAGCCCCAGACAGCCGTGCTGGCGCCCAGCTCGGTCATGGTCGTGCCCACGACGAGGCCACCCAATGCCATGCTGGAGACGCGCAAGGGATAGGTGCGGCGATGGATGCGCTGGCGCAAGGACATGGCGGTGCGAGCCGAGTGCGCGCCGATTGCCTAGCGCGTCAGAAAGTGTTGTTGCATCAATTTGTATCATTGTCCCCGTGCGTGCGCAACGCCTTAAAGTCCAACGTTGCCCAAAGTTGGCGTTCGGGACACATTGCAGGCTTGCTGTCCTACGCAGTCCCGCCGCCGCGCAGTTTCCTGATGCGCACAATTACTCGCAAAATCAAGCGTCCTGGCCTCATTGGGCGCCTGTTCCGGGATTTGCCGACGGCAGCGGCATGGCGGTGGAGAACTTGGCGCGCCTGACGCTGAAAAAACTCTTGACATTGCGCACGTTGGCGTCGCCCGTGAATAGCGCCCGGCTCAACTCCAGGTAGGCCGGCATGTCGGGCGCGGCCACCACGAGGATGAAATCAGGCCCCGCCGATACGCGCCAGCACTGCTGCACGGCGTCCAGCGCCACGGCGCGGCGCTCGAATCCGTCCAGCGCGTCACTGTCCTGGCGGTCCAGCGAGACCTCCACAATGGCCTGCAGCCCATGGCCCAGGGCGGCGGCCAGGCGTTCGGGCTGCAGGATGGCCACCTGCCGCTCGATCAGCCCGGACTCCTGCAGCCGCCGCACGCGGCGCAGGCAGGTGGGCGGCGACAGCTGCAGCAGCGCGGCCAGTGCCTGGTTGCTGCGGCTGCAGTCTTCTTGCAGCAGCTGCAGCAGCTGCAGGTCGGTAGCGTCCAGTTGAATGGAATTTTGGTTCATTTTATTATTTATATTGAAATAATATTTCTTGAATGCCTGATGGTGAAATATTAGTTCAATAGATAAGGAAATCTGGAGAGAAATTTCTTTTCAACCTGCGTAGCATCCGTCGTCATCTCGAAACAAGGAGCTTGTCCATGTGTGGCATCGTCGCAGCGGTTTCCTTCCGCGATATCGTCCCCGTTCTCGTCCAGGGCCTGCAGCGCCTGGAATATCGCGGCTATGACTCCTGCGGCGTGGCCGTGCAGGCGCTGGACGCACAGGGCGTGCACAGCCTGGGCCTGCGGCGCGCCCGCTCCACGGCGCGCGTGGCCGAACTCATGGACCAGGTGCAACAGGACAAGGTCATCGGCCACACCGGCATTGCCCACACGCGCTGGGCCACGCATGGCGAGCCGGCGGTGCGCAACGCCCATCCGCATTTCAGCCACGGCCCTGGCGTCTCGCCCGTGGCCGACACCGACCAGCCGGCCCGCGTGGCCCTGGTGCACAACGGCATCATCGAAAACTACGAAGCCCTGCGCGCCGAGCTGCAGTCCAAGGGCTATGTCTTCGCCAGCCAGACGGACACCGAGGTCATCGCCCACCTGGTGGACAGCCTCTACGGCGGCGACCTGTTCGAGGCCGTGCAGGCCGCCACGCAGCGCCTGCATGGCGCCTTTGCCATCGCCGTCATGCACAAGGACGAACCGCAGCGCGTGGTGGGCTCGCGCGCCGGCTCGCCGCTGATCCTGGGCGTGGGCCAGGACGGTGCCGAACACTTCCTGGCCAGCGACGCCATGGCCCTGGCCGGCGTGACCGACCAGATCGTCTACCTGGAAGAGGGCGACATCGTGGACCTGCAGCCCGGCCGCTACTGGCTGGTGGGCAAGGGCGGCGAGCGGCTGGCGCCCGAGCAGCGCCCCGTGCGCACCGTGCACGCCCACAGCGGCGCGGCCGAGCTGGGTCCCTACCGCCACTACATGCAAAAGGAAATCTTCGAGCAGCCGCGCGCCATTGCCGACACGCTGGAAGGCGTGCAGGCCATCGTGCCCGAGCTGTTCGACGGCGTGGCCTCGGACGGCAAGGCCGGCACTTCGGCCTGGCGCGTGTTCAAGGAGATCGACCGCGTGCTCATCCTGGCCTGCGGCACCAGCTACTACAGCGGCTGCACGGCCAAGTACTGGATCGAGTCGCTGGCCGGCCTGCCCTGCAGCGTGGAAGTGGCCAGCGAATACCGCTACCGCACCAGCGTTCCCCATCCCAAGACCCTGGTCGTCACCATCAGCCAGTCGGGCGAGACCGCCGACACCCTGGCCGCGCTGCGCCATGCCCAGAACCTGGGCATGAAGCACACGCTGACCGTCTGCAACGTGGCCACCAGCGCCATGGTGCGCGAATGCGAGCTGGCCTACATCACGCGCGCCGGCGTGGAGATCGGCGTGGCCTCCACCAAGGCCTTCACCACCCAGCTGGCAGGCCTGTTCCTGCTGACCCTGGCCCTGGCCCAGTCGCAAGGGCGGCTGAGCGAGGAAAAGGAGCAGCAATACCTGGCCGCCATGCGCCACCTGCCCGTGGCCCTGCAATCCGTGCTGGCGCTGGAGCCCCAGGTCATCAGCTGGTCCGAGGACTTCGCCAAGCGCGAGAACGCGCTCTTCCTGGGCCGTGGCATCCACTACCCGATTGCGCTGGAAGGCGCGCTCAAGCTCAAGGAAATCAGCTACATCCACGCCGAGGCCTATCCGGCCGGCGAGCTCAAGCACGGCCCGCTGGCCCTGGTGGACAGCGCCATGCCCGTGGTAACGGTGGCGCCCAACGACGAGCTGCTGGAAAAGCTCAAGAGCAACATGCAGGAAGTGCGTGCGCGTGGCGGCGTGCTCTATGTGCTGGCCGATGCCAAGACCAACATCGAAAGCAGCGAAGGCATGCATGTCATCCGCATGCCCGAGAACTACGGCGCGCTCAGCCCCATCCTGCACGTGGTCCCGCTGCAGCTGCTGGCCTACCACACGGCCTGCGCACGCGGCACCGATGTGGACAAGCCGCGCAACCTGGCCAAGAGCGTGACGGTGGAGTGAGGCGGGGGCCGGGGTAGGGCGCAGGCCGTGGCCTGCCCTGGTCCTTCGTTGCCCCCTGTGCGAAATGTCCGTCGGACACCCGGCGGCTGGCCTACCTGCGGTGTCGCAACATGGGGCTGCGCACGCTCTGGCCGGTCCTACGGCTGAGCCGCATGTCCGGGCCCACACTGGTTACCAGCGCAGTGCATATCTGCGCTGCAGTCGGGCGCTTCGTTTGACGCGCCTCTTTGACCACCATGTGAAGGAGATACCCATGGCTCAGCAAAACGACCAGCAACAGCAGCAAAACAACCCGCAGCAGCAGAACCCGAACCAGCAAAACCCGGGACAGCAGCAGCAGGACAACCCCCAGCACAAGCAGCCTGGCCAGAACCAGCCAGGCCAGCAGCAGCCCAATCAGCCCCGCTGACAGGCTGGGCGGCGTTCCGTTTGACGTGAGGATGGAACCATGAAACAGCTTCTTCCCACGAGAGGCCCGCAGCATCCGGCCTATGTTCCCATGCAGATGGGGCAACCCATCACGGACAGGAACTACAGCCAGATGCAGTGCAAGGCGAACGTCCGCCAACAAGGGCAGCCTTTGCGCCAGCCACAGCAACGCTGATTGATCGCAGCCAGCGCTGGTGCAGCGCTCCCTGGAACCGGCCGCCTTCGGGCGGCTTTTCCGTGTCGAGGGCCTGCCCTGGCCGGGGCCGCCGGAGATCTCCCCGCACAATGACGCCTTTCCAGCATCAACCTCCAAGGATTTCAACGATGACACTGCAGCGCCCCTGCTTCGTTTTGCCGACCCTGGTGCTCGCCCTGGGATTGTCGGGGTGTGCCGCGCCGCCTTCCAGTGGGCAGCTCGAGAAGGAGGAGGCGGAGCAGGCGAAGACGCTGTGGGTGATCAGCGAGGCCTTGAAGGCCAACATGGCCGTGGTGCTGGTGGCTGACCTGACGCCGCACAAGTCGCTGGCCGACGCCGACGGCATGTCCAAATGGACCTCGAACGTGCTGTGGACCCACCAGGACAGGCCGGAGATCGTGTTCGGCCGCAAGTTCCAGAACAACGCGCTGCAGCGCGATCCCAAGACCACCTACCTCTTCAAGGCCTTCGAGGTCCATGTCCTGCCCCCCGGCAAGTACCTGCTGACGGGCGGCGATGACTACTGGCTCAATGCCCGGCTCGACCAGCTGGGGGCCAAGGCGGGCACTGCGGGCGCAGGCCGCGGCGCCAGCGGCACGGTGTCCCTGGCGCCCGAGACCTATCGCGAGTTCTATACCGAGATGAACTGGAAGGAGGCCACCACGCACACGCAGACCCGCACCGAGAAGTACTGCACCACGGTGCACCGTGCCTCGGGCCATTGCGTGGCCTGGGGCGAGCGGCAGGTCACGGACAGTACGCCGGGCATGGGTGCGGGCTACTACCAGGACACGGACTCGCGCGACATCCCTGCGCTCAAGGTCCAGGTGCGCGTGCCGCCCCGGCAGGCCCTGGCCAGTTTCACGCTGGAAGGCGGGCAGCTGGTGCTGAGCCAGCGCTCGTATCTGAAGACGCCCAGCTACCAGTTCCGCCAGGCGGGCTGCCGCAAGGTGGCGGCCGAGAAGGTCGAATGCCCGCTGGAGGACTTCACCGTCCACACGCTGCCGGTGCCCATGGAATTCACGCGCACCTATCTGGCCTCCCGCGCCAACCTGACCCCTGACCAGGAAAAACTCATGGCGCGGCTGGCGCCCATGCAGGTCACCACGCTGGGCCGCCAGGGCGCCGCCGATCCGATCTGGGGCACGCCGATCTCGCTGCGCAAGGGGCCTTGAGGTCCGGGCGCAGCCGATGGCCGATGGTCGATGGTCGTTGATCGGCTGCGTCGGGTGGAGGCCCTTTCCGTGCCCGGCCGGTTGTTGGCGGGCTGCGGCGACCGGTGCCTGCCTATGGGGTCACCAGGTGTGCGCGTAGCTGATCTTCAGCACCGTGCCGGCCGCTGGCAGGCGGCTGGTGTTGTTGTTGCTGCGCAGCAGCTGGCTGTAGAGCGGGAAGTAATGGCGGTTGAACAGGTTTTCCACGCCCAGGGACACACGGTTCTTGGGGTCGATCTTCCACTGGCTGATCAGGTCCACCGTGGTGTAGCCCCGTGTGTCATAGCGGCCGAAGCCGGTCTTGCCGTCCAGGCGGTAGTCCTTGGAGGCATAGGCGGTGGCCTGGAGGCGGTGGCTCCAGCGCGTGTCGGGCCGGTACTCCACATAGGCCGTGAGCTTGAGCGGAGGGATGCGAAAGCCCGTCATGTCCTGGTAGCCGCTGGCGGCCTGGGGCAGCTCGCGGCCCTTCATCCAGGTGAAGCTGCCGCCCACGCTCCAGTGGTCGTCGTCGCTGAAGTAGTCCAGGCCGCCTTCGATGCCATGGATCTTCTCGCGGGTGCGCAGCAGGGTCAGGCCATTATTGAAGCTCTGCACGGCGCCCAGGTTGGAGCGCGACTGGAAGACGCTGAGGTTGGCCATCACGTTGGAGAACTTGCCGCGCCAGCCCATTTCATAGGTGTTGGTCTTGACCGCCTGCAGGTTGGAGTTGCCCAGGTTGAAGGCCGGCGTGGCATTGCGCACCACCACGCCGATGTCCGGCAGCTCGAAGCCCTGGCTGTACGAGGCATAGAGCTCCTGGCCGGGGACCGGCGTGAAGACCGTGCCCAGGTTGTAGGTCCAGGCGTTGTACCTGACGGTGCCGCCGTTCACGGACTGGGGGCTGGGGGCGCGTGACTGCGACAGCGGCGTGAAGTCATTGAAGCTGGCCTGGGCGCGGTCGTAGCGCAGGCCGCCTTCCGCCGACCATTGCGAATTGAACCGGTGCTGCAGCTGGGCGAAGGCGCCGATGCTGCGCGTGGTGACGGGCGGCATGTAGATCAGCTGGCCCGTCTTGTGGAAGACCAGGCCGCCGCTGGCGTCATAGGCCCGTGGATCGAAGATGTCGATGGGCATGTCGGTGCGCTCCTGGTTGAAGTCCGCACCCCAGATCAGCAGGCTCTTCTTGCCGGCGCCCAGCGGCGTCTTCAGGGTCAGGCGCCCGCCAAAGACCTCGGAGTTCTGCATGGACTGGTCGACATTGGCGCCCCGCACCGGCACCGCGCGTGCGTCGAAGGGCGCAAACCGCGTGAAGAAGTCCCGGTAGTAGAGCTGGGCGGCCAGCGTGCTGCCTGCGATGTCCCGGTTCTCGTAGTCCAGGCCCAGCATGGTGTTCTTGATCTGGTTCTGGTCGGCCAGCACCAGGCCCTTGATGGGGCGGGCCGCCGCCGTTCCTGCCGACAGCCGCGCCACCGACGGGTCGGAGGCGTAGTCCGTGTCCTGGGCCGCGTTGTAGTGGCTGGCGGTCAATTGCAGGCGCTGGTCGGCATCGAGCTTGAAGCCGATCTTGGCCGAGGCGTTGTAGATGTTGGAGTCGAACAGGTCGCCCTGGCTGGGCTCGGGCGCAATGCGGTTGCCCTTGGCGTCGAAGGCGCCGCCCATGTGCCTGGCGCCCAGGCTCACCGAATAGTCGACCACCTCGCCACCGCCGGACAGGTAGTGCTGCACCTCGCCGCCCAGTCCTGCGCCGCGCAGGCGGGACAGCGGGGCCGAGCCGGTGACGATGGTCTCGGCCCGCGTCTCGCCCGAGGGCCGCTTGGTGCGGATGGAGACAATGCCGCCCGCCGCACCGCTGCCGTAGATGGCGCTGCTGCCGCGCAGCACCTCGATCTGCTCGATGTCGGCCGGGTTGATGTTGGCCAGGTTCCTGGACGAGTCGCGGTTGGTGTTCAGCGGAACGCCGTCCACCAGCACCAGCATGTTGCGGCCGCGCAGCGTCTGGCCGTAGTCGGTGATGGTGTGGCTGGAGTCCGCCATGCCGGGGACCACCTTGCTGAGCATGGTGGCCAGGCTGTCCGAGCCCTGGCGCAGCTGTTCCACCTCCTGGCCTTCCAGGATCGTCACCTGCCGCGAGGGTGCGACCAGGTTGTTCTGCGTGCGTGCGGTCACCGTGATGGCGGCAAGCTCCGTGGCCTGTGCTGCGACCAGGGCTGCGGCCGGCGCTGCGGGCACGGCCGCTGCAGCGGACGGCGCCTGGCGGGCCGCCGCAGGCAGCTTCTCCAGCGCGTAGTTGCCCGCACCCACGCGGCGCGCTGTCCAGCCTGAAGTGTTCAGCAGCTGCGCAAAGCCGTCTTCCACGGAGAACGTGCCAGACAGGCCGCGTGTCTCCATGCCGACGAGCTGCTGCAGGTCCATGCCCAGGTTCACGCCTGCCTGCGCGGCAAAGGCCATCAGCGCCGGGCCCAGCGGACCCGGCTGGATCTGGTAGCTCCTGGCAGCGGCGCTGGCGGCCGGCTCGGCCGCCTGGACTGGCAGCGCGTGCAGCAGCAGCGAGGTGCTGACGGCCAGGGCCGCCAAGGCGGTGGCGCGCAGGCTGGCGCTTGGTCCGGCGGTGGAAGAAGGGGAGTGCATGGTGTTCTGTCCTCTGGGCTGTCGATGAAAGTGGTCTTCGCAAGCCTTGACAGGCGAGAGCGAAAAACCGGACAGCCACGGCAGAAAAAAATCGAATCAGCGCCGCGCCACCGTCACCCAGTACCGGCTGCGCTCGTGCACGCGCACCGGCAGGGTCTGGGCCAGCAGGGCCAGGATGCGGTCGGTGTCATGCAGCTGGTAGGTGCCGGAAACGCGCAGGTCGGCGACATCGTCGTCGCACCGCACAAGGCCCTCGCGGTAGCGCGACAGCTCGGCCAGGAAGTCCTGCAGGCGCAGGTTCTCGGCATAGAGCACGCCCAGCGTCCAGGCCGAGTCCCGCGGCGCCACCGGGCGGGTGGCGCTGGCGCCTTGTCCATCGAATTGCAGTTGCTCGCCCGCATGCACCACCACGGCCGTGGCCGATGCTGCCGGCGTGACGCGCACCGCGCCCTCCAGCACGGCCAGCGCCGTGCCCCGCTCCAGCTTGCGCACGATGAAGCGCGTGCCCAGGGCCTGCATCTGGCCGTCGTCTGTCTGCACCATGAAAGGCTGGGAGGCGTAGGGCGGCGCATGCGCGGTCTCGACCAGGATTTCCCCGGCATGCTGGCGGATGCGCCGCGCCGTGCCATCCATGCGCACGCTGATGGCCGAGGCCGTGTTCAGCTGCACGCGGCTGCCGTCGGCCAGCGTGACCGCGCGGCGCTCGCCCCTGGCCGTGCGGTAGTCGGCCGTCCAGTCCTGCCAGGGCAGATGGCGCCAGGCCAGCCAGCCCAGCGCAGGCGTGGCCAGGGCCAGCACGGCCGAGCGCAGCAACTGGCGCCGTGCCGCCGAGGGACGCGCGCGGTTGAGCGTGGCCATGCCGACGGCGGCGGGCACGGTGTTGAAGCGGCCCTTGAGCTGCTCGGCGCATTGCCAGATCTGTTCATGCCGGCTGCTCTGGCTGCGCCAGCGCGCCAGCTCGGCCTGCTCGGCCGCGCTGAAGTCCGAGGCGTGCCTGCGGGCCAGCCAGCGGGCGGCCTCGTCCAGGATGCGTGCGTCTGCGGCCTGCATGCTCAGCGCTCCAGCATCACCAGCAGGCATTGCCGAAAGCCCTGGGCCATGTAGCGCGTCACGGTGCGCACGCTCAGCTGCATCCGGTCGGCAATGTCCTCGTAGGACAGGCCTTCGAGCTGGGACATGAGAAAGGCCGTGCGCACCCTGGCGGGCAGGGCGTCCAGCAGCGCATCGAGCTCCTGCAGCGTCTCCAGCAGGATGGCCCGCGCCTCCACGGACAGCACGGTGGCCTGGGGCAGAAGGTGCAGGGAGGCCAGGTAGGCCTGCTCCAGCGAGCGGCGCTCCAGGTGGTTGACCAGCAGCCGCCGGGCCACCGTCGTCAGGTAGGCGCGGGGCTCCTTGATGTCCTCGATGGCCTGTGTCCGGGCGCTGACCCAGATGCGCGTGAACGTGTCCTGGGCCAGGTCGGCCGCATCGCAGCGGTTGCCCAGCCTGCGCTGCAGCCACGCGACCAGCCAATGGTTGTGCTGCGCGTACATGCTGCCCAGAGCCTGGCTGGCGCCACTGTCGGTGGATGGATGCACGTGCCGGGCCTTTCCTCTTGTGCGTCAAAGAACTCCCGGCATTTTATCCAGTTGATATGAATTCTCATTTGCATTGAGGCCGCAGCGGCCCGGGCCGGCCGTTCAACGGGCTGCGGCCAGCCCGTCGAACGTGGTGCTCGTGACCCAGTCGATGATTTGCGCGTGCGTGTACTGGCCCGATTCCTTGAGCAGGGCCACCACCGGATCGCAGGCCCGCGCGAACAGCGTGTAGAGCACCAGCTCGGCCGGCAGCGCGGGCTGCAGCTGGCCGCTGGTCTGGGCCTCGGTGATCCAGATGCTCAGGCGGTTGCTCAGGGCGATCAGCCGGTCCATGTAGGCATCGTTGGATTGCAGGGAGGCGCTGAGGTTGGAGTTCTGCGCCGGCAGGGAGGGCATTTCGCCTTCCAGCTGGGTCTGCATGGCCCAGCACGTCACGGCCTTGAGCTGGTCCAGGGGGCGCACCGGCGTGCCGGCCTCGGCGGCCTGGGCCGCCGTGTCGCGCAGGCCGTCCACAAAGGCCAGGGCGCGGTCCAGCACGCCCACCATGGCGGCGCCCGCCAGTTCTTCCTTGGAGGTGAACAGCTTGTACAGGCTGGCCTTGGCCATGCCGGCCTCGGCCGCGACCTCGTCCACCGTCATGGCGTCGTAGCCCTTGGTGGCCAGCAGCCGGTTGACGGCCGCCACGATGGCCTGCTCGCGCACGCGCTGTATCTGTTCTTTGATGGAGGAGCGGCTTGTCATAGCCATATTTTAGACCCGACAGGTCATATCCGATACCAAATAGTGCAAAGCGGATACGTTTGGTATATAGTTTGAACTCATCAGTTCACAGTTTGATCTTCATGGTCTGACTGATCGATTCAACCAGGAAGGACGCTCCCATGCATCGCATTGCAGTCATCGGGTCGGGGATTGCGGGGCTGGCCGCAGCACGGCGGCTGGCCGGCGCGCCGGGCGGGCATGGCGTGACCCTGCTGGAGGCAGGCAGCCATTTCGGCGGCCATGCCAACACGGTCGATCTGGCGCTGGGCGGCGTGAGTCAGGGGGTGGACACGGGCTTTCTGGTGTTCAACCACCGCACCTATCCGCTGCTGACCCGTCTGTTCGAAGAGCTGCAGGTGCCCACGGCGGAGGCCGAGATGTCGTTTTCCGTGCAGGTGCCGCAGGCCGGCGGCCGGGCGGGCCTGGAGTGGAGCGGCAGTTCGCTGGGCGGTGTGTTCGCCCAGCGCAGCAATCTGCTGCGGCCCCGTTTCCTGAAGATGCTGGCCGAGATCCTGCGCTTCAACCGCCTGACCACGCGCATCGCCGAGGAAGGCGATGAAGCGCGGCTGCGCAGCTGCATCGAAGATTTCCTGGACGACCACGGCTTCGGGCCGGCCTTTCGCCAGGACTATCTGCTGCCCATGATGGGCTGCATCTGGTCCTGCCCCACCGACCAGATGCTGCGCTTTCCCGTGGCCACGCTGATCCGCTTTTGCCACAACCACGGCCTGATCCAGGTCACGGACCGGCCGCAGTGGCGCACCGTGCGCGGTGGTTCGCGCCAGTATGTGCGGCGCATGGTGGCCGCGCTGCAAAAGGACGGCCGCCACGAGGTCCGGCTGAACGCGCCCGTGCTGGGCCTGCGCCGCGCCGCGCACGGCGTGCTGCTGCAGATGGCGCACGGCACGGAGCGGTTCGACGCCGTGGTGCTGGCCTGCCACAGCGACCAGGCCCTGCGCCTGCTGGGCTCCGATGCCACGCCGCTCGAGCGCAGCGTGCTGGGCGCCATCCGCTACCAGCCCAACCAGGCCGTGCTGCACACCGATGCCGGCGTGCTGCCGCGCCGCCCGGCGGCCTGGGCCGCCTGGAACTACGAACGCGCCGCCGATCCCGGAAAAGACCAGGCCGGCGTCTGCCTGCACTACCTGCTCAACCGCCTGCAGCCCCTGCCGTGGCAGCAGCCCGTGATGGTGTCGCTGAACCCGGTGCGCCCCATCGATGACAGCCAGGTCCACGCGCGCATCGAGTACAGCCACCCGGTGTTCGACCTGGCCGCCATCGAGGCCCAGGGCCGGGTGGATGCCCTGCAAGGCCAGCGCAGGACCTGGTTCTGCGGCGCATGGTGCGGCTACGGCTTCCATGAGGACGGCCTGCGCTCGGGCCTGGTCGCGGCCGACGGCCTGCTGCATGCCCTGCCGACCTTGCCCGTCCTGCCCGCCAGCGCGGCCTTCGAGGGGGTCGCATGACGGCCCGGCCGCTCATCGGCTTCGGCCATGTCTGGCACCGCCGCCTGCGGCCGGTGGAGCATGCCTTCCGCTACCCGGGCTATTTCCTCATGCTGCCCATGCGCAGCCTGCGCACGCAGCCGGACGCCGCGCTCAGGCGCAACCGCCGTGGCTGGCTGAGCTTCCATGACAGCGACCACGGCGAGGGCGGCTGCGACGCGCTGGCCTGGTTCGAGCAGCTGCTGCACAGCGAAGGCATTGGCGACGCCGATGGCGAAGTCTGGCTGCACACCTTTCCGCGCGTGCTGGGCTACGTGTTCAAGCCCGTGAGCTTTTGGTATGCGCACCGCGCCGACGGGTCGCTGGCCGCCGTGCTGGCCGAGGTCAACAACACCTTTGGCGAGCGCCATGCCTATCTGCTGGCGGGGCCGGACCTGGCCTGGGGCCGCGAGCAGGTGGCGCGCAAGCAATTCCATGTCTCGCCGTTCTGCGAGGTGCGCGGCGAGTACCGCTTCCGCTTCGAGCGCGGCGAAGACCGCACCCTGGCGCGCGTGGACCTGCATGACGAGGACGGCCCGCTGCTGCAGACCAGCGTGGGCGGCGTGCTGCAGGTGCTGGATGCCGCCGCCGTGCGCCGCGCCTTCTTCGGCACCCCTTTGATGACGCTGGGCGTGGTCGCCCGCATCCACTGGCACGCGCTGCGCCTTTGGGCCAAGCGCGTGCCTTTCCATGGCAAACCCTCCGCGCCCAAGCGCTTCGTCACAAGATGAACACTACCGCCGCCCCCCTGCTGAGCCCCACCGCCGCAGCGCCGCGCCGCACGCCTGCGCGGGCACGCCGTGTGCTGAACCTGCTCGAACGCCTGCCCTACGGGCAGCTGGACCTGGAGCAGCCCGATGGCCGCCTGCTGCACCTGCCCCGTCCGCCGTCGGGGGCTGCCGACGCGCATTGCGTGCTGCACGACTGGCGGGCGCTGGAGCGCACCCTGAAATCGGGCGACATCGGCCTGGCCGAGGGCTATATCGCCGGCGAATGGGACAGCCCCGACCTGGCCGCCCTGCTGCGCCTGTGCATGGCCAACCGCGACCATGTGCAAAGCCTGGTCTACGGCAGCTGGTGGGGCCGGCTGGGCTACCGCCTGCGCCACCTGCTGCAGCGCAATACGCGGGCCGGCAGCGCCAGGAACATCCATGCCCACTACGACCTGGGCAACGATTTCTACCGCCTGTGGCTGGACCCCGGCATGAGCTACAGCGCCGCCTGGTTCCAGGGGCGCACGGGTGAATCGCTGCGCCACGCCGACCTGCAGGACGCCCAGCAGGCCAAGCTCAGGCGCACGCTGGACGAGGTGCGGCTGCAGCCCGGCCAGCGCCTGCTGGAGATCGGCTGCGGCTGGGGCGGGCTGGCCGAGGCGGCGGCGCAGGAGTTCGGCGCCCGGGTCACGGGCGTGACGCTGTCGCGCGAGCAACTGGCCTGGGGACAGCAGCGCATGCGGCAGGCCGGCCTGGCCGACGCCGTGGAGCTGCGCTACCAGGACTACCGCGACCTGCCCGCGCGCCATGCTGGCGAGCCCTTCGACGCCATCGTCTCCATCGAGATGTTCGAGGCCGTGGGCCGAGAATACTGGCGCGGCTACTTCCAGACGCTGCGCGACTGCCTCAAGCCCGGGGGCCTGGCCTGCATACAGACCATCACGCTGCGCGAGGACCTGTTCGCGCGCTATCTGCGCTCCACCGACTTCATCCAGCAGTACATCTTCCCGGGCGGGCTGCTGCCCAGCATTCCTGCCTTCGAGCAGGAGGCACGGCGCGCCGGCCTGGTGGTGGAGCGCCGCATGGCCTTCGGCCGCGACTATGCGGAGACGCTGCGGCGCTGGCGCCAGGCCTTCGATCACCACCTCGACGCCGTGCGGGCCCAGGGCTTTGACGAACGCTTCGTGCGCATCTGGACCTTCTACCTCGCCTACTGCGAGGCGGCCTTCGACACCGGCAACACCGATGTCGTCCAGTTCACGCTGCGCAGGCCCCTGCCATGAAATCGCCACCACGTCACATGCCGCGCCGCCAGGCGCTGGCCTGGGGCGCCGCCTGCGCCCTTGTCCCTTCACTGATCGCCATGCCCAACGAACTCCACGCCAAGACTCCGACTGCCGACCTTCCGGCCGAACTGCGCAGCGCCCTGCCGGCCGCGCGCCTGGTGGGCACGGGCGTGCTGCGCTTTTTCGGCCTGCGCGTGTACGAGGCACGGCTGTGGGCCGCACCGGGCTTTGTGCCCGAAGACTACGCCCGCCACCCGTTCGCGCTGGAGCTGGTCTATGACCGCAAGCTCGAAGGCGCGGCCATCGCCGAGCGCTCCATCGCCGAAATGCGCAGGGTCGACGGCTTCACCGAGGAGCAGTCCCGCCAATGGCTGGCGCTGATGAAGCAGGCGTTTCCCGATGTGGCGGCCCAGGACCGGCTGCTGGGCCTGAACGACGGCCAGGGCGAGGTGCGCTTCTTCCACAACGGCCGCCAGACTGCACAGCTGCGCGATGCCGACTATGCGCGCCTGTTCTTCGGCATCTGGCTCGCGCCCCAGACCTCGGCACCTGCCATGCGCAGCTCGCTGCTGGGCCAATCCTGAGCGCCCGGGACCACGCCATGGCCTCGCACCCTGCCGCCGCCCCCTTGCTGCCCTGGCGCACAGGGCTGGCCTATGGCGGCCTGGCCGCGCCGCTGGCGTTCGTGTCCCTGCCGCTGTATGTGAACCTGCCCTACCACTACGCCAGCGTGGCCGGTGCGCCGCTGGCGGGGCTGGGCGCGGTGCTGCTGGCCACGCGTGCCTTCGATGCCCTGGTGGACCCCGCCATCGGCCGCCAGGCCGACCGGCTGCTGCGCCGGGGCATGCGGCCAGCGTGGTGGGCGGCTGCACTGGCCAGCCTGCTGATGGTCCTGGGCTTCTGGGCGCTGTGGCATCCGCCGCGCGGTGCCCAGGCCGCCATGCTGGGCTGGCTGGCCTGCAGCCTGCTGGTGTGCACGCTGGCCTACAGCTTCGTCACCATCGTCCACCAGGCCTGGGGCACGCGCTGGGGCGGGCAGCCCGCCTGGCGGGCCCGCGTCACGGCCTGGCGCGAGGGCGCTACGCTGGGCGGTGTGCTGCTGGCCAGCGTGTTGCCGGCCTGGCTGGGCTTGGACGCCACCAGCGCCGTGCTGGCGCTGGGCCTGGCGCTGGGGCTGGTGGGGCTGTACCGGCTCAAGGCTCCGGTGACGCTGCCGCAGCAGGCCACGGCGGACACCTCTCGGATCTCACCATGGGCGGATGCCGGCTTTCGCCGGCTGCTGGCCGTCTTCATGGTCAACGGCGTGGCCGCGGCCATTCCGGCCACCTTGCTGCCCTTCTTCGTGGCCGACAGATTGCAGGTGCCCGGGATGCAGCCCCTGCTGCTGCTGTGCTTTTTTGGCGCGGCGGCCCTGGGCCTGCCGCTGTGGGTGAAGGCCGTCTCGCGCTGGGGCCTGGCGCCCAGCTGGCGCGCGGGCATGCTGGCCAGCGTGCTGGCCTTCGGCTTCACGCCCTGGCTGGGCACGGGCGACGGCCTGGCCTTCGCCGTGATCTGCCTGGCCAGCGGGCTGGCCCTGGGCGCGGACCTGGCCCTGCCGGGCGCACTGCTCACGGGCGTGATCCACGAGTCCGGCCAGGGCGGCCAGGGCGAGGGCCGCTACCTGGGGTGGTGGACCTGCGCCACCAAGCTCAACCTGGCCCTGGCTGCGGGCCTGGCCCTGCCCCTGCTGTCCGTTGCGGGCTACCGCAGCGGCAGCACCGATCCGGCCGGCCTGCAGGCCCTGGCCTGGGCCTATGGCGGGCTGCCCTGCCTGCTCAAACTGGCGGCGGCCGGGCTGCTCTGGCGCGCCGAGCGACTGCATTCTTCCTGGAGGCACACATGAGCCACATCACCCACTGCGCTTCGTTTTCACCACTGCGGCGCGCCTGCCTGGGGGCGGCATTGGCGCTGTCTCTGGCGGGCTGCGCCGGTCCTTCCGTGCAGGACTACGCCAAGGAGCAGCCGACGCTGGACCTGCGCCAGTACTTCAACGGGCCGCTGACGGCCCACGGCATGTTCACGGACCGCTCGGGCAAGGTGGTCAAGCGATTCACCGTGCGCATGACGGGCCGCTGGAATGGCGACGAGGGCACGCTCGATGAGCACTTCGTCTACAGCGACGGCAGCACGCAGCAGCGCATCTGGCATATCCGCCACCTGGGCGAGGGCCGCTACAGCGGCCGGGCCGACGACGTGGTGGGCGAGGCCCAGGGCCAGAGCGCGGGCAATGCCATCCGCTGGAGCTACGTGCTGGCCCTGCCCGTGGACGGAAGGGTCTGGAACGTCAGCATGGACGACTGGATGTACCTGATGGACGGGCGCACCCTGCTCAACCGCACGGCCATGAGCAAGCTCGGCCTGCACCTGGGCGACGTGACGCTGGCCATCATCAAGGAGTGATGGCCATGCCACTGTTATCCCGCCGGCTGAACCCGCCGCTGCGCGACTGGAAGGGCCGCTCGGCATGGCTTCTGGGCGCCTCCTCGGGCATAGGGCGCGCCACGGCCGAAGCGCTGCACGGCCAGGGCGCGCGCGTGATTGTCTCTGCGCGGCATGGCGGTGCGCTGCAGGATTTCGTGCGCGGCCGCGAAGGCTGCCTGGCCCTGCCGCTGGACGTGACCGATGCCCAGGCCGTGGCACAGGCAGCCCGTGCCGTGCGGGCCCATGTGGGCAGGGCGCCCGACCTGGTGGTGTACTGCGCCGGCCACTACCGGCCCCAGCGCGCCACCGAGTTCGACCTGGCCGAGATGCAGCGCCACCTGGCCGTGAACTATGGCGGCGCGCTGCACCTGCTCGATGCGGTGCTGCCCATGCTGCTGGAGGCCGGCCAGGGGCATCTGGCCCTGGTCGGCTCGGTAGCAGGCTATCGCGGGCTGCCCATGTCCCTGGCCTACGGTCCTACCAAGGCGGCGCTCAACAACCTGGCAGAAAACCTCTACCTGGACCTGCACGGCCCGGGCCTGGGCGTGTCCATCATCAACCCCGGCTTTGTCGATACGCCGCTGACGGCGCAAAACAGCTTCAGCATGCCGGCCCTGATCGGTGCCGACGAGGCCGCCCGGCACATGCTGCAGGGCTGGGCACAGGGGCGCTTCGAGATGAATTTTCCGCGCCGCTTCACGCGCTGGGTGCGGCTGCTGCGCTGCCTGCCCGATGCCTGGTATTTCTCGGCGGTTCGCCGCATCACAGGAGCCTGAAACCGATGAGCACTGCCCTCGGCGATCCCCGACTGGACCGGCTGGCCCAGGCCTATGAGGCGCTGCGCCGCGACAACCTGCCGGCGCTGCTGGCCCTCTATGCGGAACAGGCCCGGTTCAAGGACCCGTTCAACGATGTGCGCGGCCACGCAGCGATACAGCGCGTGTTCGCCCACATGTTCGAGCAACTGGACCGGCCCCGCTTCGCCGTCAGCCAGGGCGCGGTGCAGGGGGACAGCGGCTTTTTGCTGTGGGAGCTGGGCTTTGTCAGGGCATCGGGCCAGCCCATGCACATCTGCGGCACCAGCTACCTGGAGTTCGATGCGCAGGGACTGGTGGCAGTGCACCGCGATTTCTGGGACCCGGTGGAGGAAATCTTTGCCAAGGTGCCCGTGCTGGGTGCCGTGGCCAGGGCGCTGCAGAACAAGCTCAGGGCTCCGCAGTAAGCAGCCTGGCCAATTGCGCCAGGGCGCCGTCCAGGTCGTCCAGGCCTGGGGCGCCCAGGCAGATGCGCAGCCCGCTGGCACGGTCGTGCGGCTCCACCATCAGCGAGCCCGGATCGGTCAGCGTCACGCCCAGCGCCGCTGCGGCCGACACCAGGCGGTCGGCGGCCTCGCGCTCCATGGGCAGCCAGGCGTTGTAGGCCTCGGGGTGCAGCACCAGGCGGCTGTCGCCCAGGTGTGGGGCAAGGTGCGATGCGGCCAGCCGCACGCGCCGCTGTGCCTCATGGCGCAGGTCGGCCTGCAGGGAGGCGACCACGCCCTGGGACAGCCATTCATCGACCACGGCGCATGACAGGGCCGAAGGCGCCATGGACAGCTCCTGCAGCGTCGCCAGCGCGGCGCCGCACAGCGCTGGCGGCAGTACCAGCGTGCCCACCTGCAGCCCCGGGCCCAGCGACTTGGACAGCCCGTTCACATGCAGGGTGATCTCGGGCGCCAGGGTCGCCAAGTGCGCAAGGCGCGCGTGATCGGGCGAGCAGGCGGCATACACGCCGTCCTCGATGATCCAGGCGCCTGCGTTCCGGCAGATATCCACGATCGCCCGCCTGCGCTCCGCGCCCATGGTGGCCGTGGTCGGGTTGTGCAGCGTGGGGGTGAGGTAGAGCACCTTGCCTTCGGCGGCGGGAATGCCGTGCAGCGCCTCGGCCAGCGCCTGCGGCAGCAGGCCCTGCGCGTCCATGGCCAGGCCCTGCAGGGCGCAGCCCTTGCGCCGGGCCAGGGCAATGGCACCGGGGTAGGTGATGCGCTCGGTCAGCAGCCGGCCCCGGGGCTGGCAGACCAGGTCCAGGGCCAGGGACAGCGCCTGGCGCGCGCTGCTGGTCAGCACCATGTGGCCGGGTTCCACGTTCAGGCCCAGCGTCTGCAGCCAGCGCGCGAGCACGCGGCGATGCTCCGCATGTCCGCCCGGCGGCGCGTAGGAATTGAAGTGATCGGCATCGATGCGGCGCGCAATCGCGGTCAGCGTGCGCGCCAGCAGGCGTTCGCTGATGGCGGCCGGCGGCGCGTTGGAGGACAGGTCGATGGCCTCGCCGCCCTGCGTCCGCCGGGCGGCCACGAAGGTGCCCCTGCCCTTGACGCTGCGCGTCAGCCCCCGGCGCTCCAGCAGCGCATAGGCCCTGGTCACCGAGCCCAGGCCGATCTGCAGCCTGTCGGCCAGGTCTCTGTGGGCGGGAAGGCGGTCGCCGCCGGCCAGCCGGCCTTCGACGATGTCGTCGGCCAGGGCGCGCGCCAGCCGCTCGGCGGCACTGGCTTCAATGCGCGCAAGACGGGGTGTCCAGGGGGAGGGCAGGAGCATGGTCGGGGCAAGGAAAAAAAGAGTGTGCCGTGACACTATTTCATTTCTCGATAGTGTAACGTTCACCCCATGTTCAGCCACATCACCGTCGGCGCCCGTGATCTCGAGCGGGCCGGCCGCTTCTATGACGCGGTGCTTTCCCCGCTGGGACTGCAGCGCCGCGCCGTCCAGCCCGATGGCGGGCCGGCCGCGCTGTGCTGGGTGACGCCGCAGGCTTCCTTGCCGCGCTTTTATGTCTACAGCCCCTTCAACGGCGAGCCGGCCACGGCGGGCAACGGCAGCATGGCGGCCTTTCTGGCACCATCGCCCGAGGCGGTGGATGCGGCCCATGCCGCCGGCCTGGCGCGTGGCGGAAGCGACGAAGGCCCGCCCGGCCCGCGACCGCATTACGGTGATGGCTACTACGGTGCCTACCTGCGCGATCCCGACGGCAACAAGGTCCATGTGGTGCATCGCGCCGATGTGCGGCCCTAGCGCAGATCGGGCCCGCCGCCCGTTTCCCCTTCTTTTCCTTCCCATGCAACAAGGACTGTCTTCATGAGCATTGCCGTTCATATGGTCGACGTTTTCGCCAGCGGCCCGCTGTCCGGCAATCCGCTGGCCGTGATCACCGGTGGGCAGGCGCTGACCACCGCACAGATGCAGCAGCTGACGCGCTGGTTCAATCTCTCCGAAACCGCGTTCCTGCTGCCGCCCACGCAGGCGCAGGCCGACTACCGCGTGAGGATTTTCACGCTGGACCGGGAGATGCCTTTTGCCGGCCATCCCACCCTGGGCAGCTGCCATGCCTGGCTGTCCCAGCGCGGTGCGCCCAGGAACGCAGGCCACATCGTCCAGGAGTGCGGGGCGGGCCTGGTGCAGATACGGCAGGAGCATGGGCGGCTGGCATTCGCCGCGCCGCCCATGCTGCGCTTTGGCGCGCCCACCGCCGACGAGCTGGATGCCGCGCTGCGCATGCTGGGCATCACCGCCGAAGAGGTGCAGGCCGCCTCGTGGATAGACAACGGCCCCGGCTGGCTGGGCATCCGCCTGGCCTCGGCCGAGCAGGTGCTGGCGCTGAACCCGGCCCGGCAGTGGCCCACGCGCATGGACGTGGGCGTGGTGGGGCCCTATGCCAGGGGTGTCGGCGGTGCCAGCCCTGCCGCCTGCGAGGTGCGCGCCTTCTTCTCCGATCACCAGGGCGCCATCGTCGAAGACCCCGTCACCGGCAGCCTCAACGCCTCGCTGGCGCAGTGGCTGTTTGCGACGGGAGTGATGGACAGCGACTACGTTGCCGCCCAGGGCCGCTGTCTGGGCCGTGACGGCCGCATCTTCCTGACCCGTGACGGCACGGGCCAGGTCTGGGTGGGCGGCACGGCGCGCACCCATGTCGAAGGCGCACTGAGCGGCCTTTGATCCACACCGAAAGAACCCACGAATGACAGCGATCCAAGAGAGCCTGCGCGCTCCCGTCTCATCGGCCAGGGCCAACCTGAAAATGCTGGTGCGCTACAAGGCCTGGGCCAACAGCCTGACCTTCAAGAGCGTGATGGAGCTGCCCGAAGGCGAGGCCTTGAAGCAGCGGCCCACGAGCTTCGGCAACATGGTGCGCACGCTGAACCACGTCCTTGTGGTGGAGGACATCTTCAGGCACCACCTGCAGGGCCGCAAGCATGGCTACACCATGCGCAACACCGACCACACGCCCACGCTGCAGGCGCTGTGGGAATCCGTGCAGGCAATGGACCGCTGGTATGTGGAGTTCGTCGACGCATGCCCGGACGAGGAACTGGCGAAGGTCGTGCACTTCGAGTTCGTGGGCGGCGGGCAGGGCGCCATGACGCGCGAGCAGATCGTGCTGCACGTGGTGAACCATGGCAGCTACCACCGTGGCTTTGTCAGCGACATGATGTACCAGGTGCCCTTCGTGCCGCCGGCCAACGACCTGCCGGTGTTCCTCAGGGACTGCTACCGCGTGGACGAGCCGGCCTGCGGTTGAGGCAGGGCCAGGGCCTGCTGCGCCAGGGCGCCCTGGAGCACGGGCAGCTCAGGCGGCGCGTCGCCGGGCAGGGCCCATCCCTGGCGCAGCGCACCGGCAAAGCCGTCGGCCACGCGCGAGTAGGCGCGGCCGCTGGTCATCACCCGGGGCCGGGCCGACCAGGCGATGCGGGCGCCGCCGGCCGCCAGGCGGTCCACCAGGTCCTGGTCCTCGCCGCAGGTGCGTGCGTCGAACCCGCCGGCCTGGCGGTAGTGCCAGGCCGAGATGCCCAGGTTGGCGCCATGCACGTGGCGGTGGCCGTCGCGGTCCGTGTAGGTGGTCTCGAAGTGCCGCCGCGCAGTGTCCGCCTGGACGCCGTGGGCCGACCAGTCGGCCACCTGCACCGTGCCGCAGACCACGTCGGACTGAAGCGCCAGCTGGTCGGCCAGCCAGCTCGGCGAGACGGTGGTGTCGGCGTCCGTGAAGGCCAGCCAGCGGGCGCCCAGCAGCAGCAGGTACTCCGACCCCAGGGCCCGCGCCTTGCCCACGTTGCGCGCGGCAATGGACAATGGGATGGCGGGCCAGCGGCGCACGGCCGATTCGGTGGCGTCCTGGCAGCTGTCCAGCACCACCACGACGGCCACGGTCTCGCCTTGCAGGTCGGCATGGGCGGCCGCGCAAAACACGCTGTCCAGGCAGCGGCCTATGAGGTCTTCCTCGTCATGGGCTGGGATGCACACGCCGATCATCTGTCCGTCCTTTCAGGGGTTTTCTGCCAGATGTCCAGCTGGAAATCCGGTTCGCTGTGGCTCAGCAGCAAGTGCAGCTGCGCATGGGCCGACACGCTGTCATGCAGGGTGCGAGTGGTCTGCAGGTGATCGTGCGCCCCATGCCGCCAGTGGCACATGAGCCAGTGGCCGCCGCCCTGCAGCGAGGCCAGGCACTGGCGGTTGAAATGCGCCAGTGCCGCGTCGTCGAAGTAGTAGGCAAGCTCCGAGACCACGATGAGATCGAAGCCTTGCTGCGGCACCTGGGGCACCTGTGGCCATTGCCAGGGCAGGGGCAGGGCCTGCAGGTCCAGGCGGGCGCGGTCCTGCGGCGCAATCCGCTGGCGGCACAGATCCACGGCCCTGTCCGAGAAGTCGACGGCGCACAGCCGGTCGCAGCGCTGCAGCAGGCGCTGCGTGGCCTCGCCATTGCCGCAGCCGGGCTCGAAGCCGTGGGCATAGCGCTCGCGCGGCAGGGCGGCCAGCAGCAGGTCGCGCTTGCGCCGCTCGTACCAGCGTGATGCGACCTGCCAGGGGTCGGGGTCGGCCTGGTACATCTGCTCGAAGTGCTGCCGGGCGCCGTTCATAGAAACACCACTTCAAACGGACGCAGCAGGCGCTGCGTGGCCCAGGACGGCAGGATGGCGTCGCGGCCCGTGGACGGGTCGGGCAGCAGCTGGCTGCGAAAGCACGACAGGGCCTGGCGCTTGAGCGCCAGCTCCTGCGGCGCCAGCGCAATGGCGGCGGCGCGGTGCCAGGGCACGCGCGCGTCGCCGGGCTCGGCCCAGTGCCAGGCCCAGATCGGCAGCTCGAAGAGCCGGCAGCCCGCGTGCCGGGCTGCCGTGGCGCAGGCCTGGCCCGTGGCCTCGTGGTCCGGGTGCCCGTCCTCGCGCCAGGTGCACAGCAGCGCATCCGAGGGCTGCAGCAACGGCTCCAGCCGCTGCAGCAACTGCGCTGCATGCTCGGCGATATGGCCGTCGGGCAGGCCCAGCCGCAGCACCTGCGCCTGCGGCGCAAGCAGGGCCAGGGCCTGGGTGCTCTCCTGCACGCGCTCGCGCACCAGACGTTGCGGTGGCCACAGCGCCGAGTCGGGGTGGCTGGCTCCGCCATCGGTCACGGAGACGATGAGGCAGGGCATGCCCCGCTCGGCACAGCGGCGCAGCAGGCCGGCGCAGCCCAGGATCTCGTCATCGGGGTGCGGCGCGACGATGACGGCGCGGCGCCGGCCGTCCAGCAGGTCGTCCATGGATACCTGCGCTGGCCGGCGCTGCGCAAACCAGGCCTGCCAGCGCGATTCCGGCGTGCCCCGGCCCTCGATGAGGCGCGGCTTCACAGCATCCATGCCGCGCCTCCCGGTGCCTGCGAGGCCTGTGCCTTGTCGGCCAGCAGGCGGCCCAGCGCGGCCTGGTCGCGCTCGGCATGGCTTTGGCGGATGAAGACGGGCAGGTCGGCCATCAGCTGCGCCAGGCCCCTGTTCTTGCACAGCGGGCCGGGACCGATGGCGCGCGGCACGCGCCGCAGCACCTCTTCGGCGGCGGCTTCCACGGCCAGGCGGGCGCGGCTCACGGCCAGCAGGCAGGGGTCCGAGGGCGTGGCATCGATGCGGGCCGCAGCGTCGCGCAGCAGGCCGGCCGCGCCGGCCAGGGCCACATCCAGCGCGCCCAGGTGGGCCTGGCGGTGCGGGTCCTCGCCTTGACCGACGGCCTGCTGCAGATGGCTGGCGATGCGCGCTGCCGCGCCATGCCAGCAGGCCGCAACGCCCGCGCCGCCATGGTGAAAGCCGGGGCGGCTCAGGTACTGGCCCGGTTCGCCGACCAGCACGCCGGTGGCGCCGTCGAAATGCACGTCGGCGCTGGCGCTGGCGGCCATGCCCACGGCCTGCCAGTGGCTGTCGTCCCTGCGGATTCCGGGCTGGTCCATGGTGACGGCGATCAGGCAGCGCTGGCCGTCTGCCAGCCAGCCGCTGACCAGGGCGCGGTCCACGGCGCGGGCGCCGGAGCACCAGGGCTTGTGGCCGGACAGGCGAACCGCCGAGCCTGCCTGCAGGGTCGTGCGTTGCGTGGCGTCGGGAGATGCCGCCGTGGCCTGCACGCGCTCGCCCGGCGGCTCGGCGCACCAGACGGCCCAGCGCAGGCCTTCGGTGGCCAGGTCTGCCTGCAGCTCGGAGAGGATGGCCAGGGCATCGGTATGGCCTTCATAGAGCTTGGCCAGGCTCAGGCTGTGGGCGGCCACCTCGGCCAGTGCGCGCCAGCGCTGCAGCGTGTGGCCATGGCCCGGCAGCGGCAGGCGGTCGGCGCCCTGCGCCACCAGCAGGGCCAACTGGTCCGCTGGCGACAGGTCCGTGTGGCCGCGCAAGGCCTGCGCCAGCGTGTCGCTGCATGTCCACGCATGGGCGTGCTCGTTGTCGTGCTGGGCCATCGCCGCTTGCCTTCCTTTTGTGTGTCGTGCGCAGCCCTGGAAATGGGGGTGGGGCCGGGCGATGCCATGGTGCCGGGAGGATGAACGCGGCGCCGCAGGAGCAGGAAGGCATTACCTGTCGGAGACCACCGACCGGCAGGCGTCCCGTTCCACGCCGTCGGCAGGGCAGGCGGCCAGCTCCAGGCGCAGCGGTGCCTGCTCCTGCCTGATCGAGGGAACGGGGATGCCGAAGGCTTCCCTTTCCCTGTGCTCCAGCGGCCTGGCCTCTTTCAAGGCAGACAGAAAGGCCTTGCGCCACCAGTGCACGTCCTGCTCGGCGATGCGCTGCAGCAGCCGCTGGTGCCGCTGGCGCCTTTCCTGCAGCGGCATCTGCAGGGCCTGCTGCACCACGGCGGCCGTGCCGTGCACGTCGTAGGGATTGACCAGCAGCGCCTCCTGCAGCTGCTCGGCCGCGCCGGCAAACCGCGACAGCACCAGTACGCCCGGGTCGGCCGGGTCCTGGGCCGCCACATATTCCTTGGCCACGAGGTTCATGCCGTCGCGCAGCGGCGTGACCAGGCCCACGGCCGCCGCGCGGCACAGGCCCGGAATGCCATCGCGCGGCAGGGTCTGGTGGATGTAGCGCACGGGCATCCAGTCCAGCTCGCCGTAGTCGCCGTTGACGGCGCCGCACAGCGATTCAAGCTCCCGCCGTATGTCGGCATACGCGTCCAGGCCCTCGCGCGTGGGCGAGCCGATCTGGATCAGCGTGGCGCGCCGGCGCTGCTCGGGATGGCGGGCCAGCAGCTCCCGGAAGGCACGCAGGCGCTGCGGCAGGCCCTTGGAGTAGTCCAGCCGGTCTATGCCCAGCAGCAGGCGACGCTGTGCGTACTCGTGCTTCATGCGCGCATGCATGTCCTGCGATGCGCCGGACAGGGCCAGCGCCGCGAAGCCCTCCACATCGATGCCGATGGGGAAGGCGCGGCACACCAGGCGCTGCCCATGGGCACGCAAGGCGCCATCGCCCAGCGACTGGCCCCCGGCCTCGTCGCAGACATAGCGCTCGAAATGCTGCACGTCCTGGCGGGTCTGCAGGCCCACAAGGTCGTAGGCAAACAGGCAGCGCATCAGCCATGCATGCTCGGGAATGGCCGCCAGCAGGGTCGGCGGGGGCAATGGGATGTGCAGGAAAAAGCCGATGCGCTGGCGGCAGCCCAGGGCGCGCAGCTCGGCCGCCAGCGGGATCAGGTGGTAGTCATGCACCCAGAGGATGTCGTCCTGCGCCAGCAGGGGCAGCAGCCTGCGCGCAAGCAGCTGGTTCACGCGGCGGTAGCCGGCCGCATGGCCCGTGTCGAAGCTCGCCAGGTCCAGCCGTCCGTGAAAGACGGGCCACAGCACGCCGTTGCTGTAGCCCGCGTAGTAGCTGTCATGATCCGCGCGGTCCAGGTCCACCGTGGCCAGCGTGACGTTGCCTGCCTGGGTGCGGTGCACATGGCCGGCCGGCGCGGCCTGGGCACCGTCGTCGGTGACGGTCCCGCTCCAGCCGAACCACAGGCCGCCCGTCTGCCGCAGCGCATCGCCCATGGCCACGGCAAGGCCCCCGGCCGCGGCCCTGCGCGGATCGGCCACGCGGTTGGAGATCACCACCAGCCGGCTCATGGCAGCACCTCCGCGCAGGTCTGCGCAGCCAGGTGCATGCATGCGGACCGCAGCCAGGCATGCGCGGCCTGCGGGCTGCCCAGCCGGTGGCGGGCCCTGCTTGCGCCTTCGCCCACCTTGATCGCCATGCCGCCGTGCGCCTGCACCACGGCAAAGCCGCTCTCGTCCGTGACATCGTCACCGGCAAACACCGGGGTGCGGCCGGCGAACGGCGCTTCGCGCAGGAAGGCCGCAATGGCGTGGCCCTTGTCCACGCCTGCGGGCCTGACCTCCAGCACGCATTTGCCGTGCAGCAGCTCCAGCCCGGGCTGGTGCCGCAGTGCGCGGCCCAACATGTCCAGGCACAGCGTCGCCAGCTCTGGCGCACGCCGGTAGTGCAGTGCGACCGAGGAGCGCTTGCGCTCCACCAGCAGGCGGGGATGGTCGGCCGCCAAGGCATTGCACATCTGCAGCACGGTCTCTGGCATGGCCGACGCCTGCATGTGCAGGCGGCCTGCGGCATCCCGCCGCTGCAGGCCGTGCTCGCAGGCGGCGGGCAGATGCAGCGGCGCCAGAAAGTGGTCCAGCATCTCGACCTGCCGACCCGTGACGATGGCCAGCGCACCGCCCAACAGACCCTGCAGCCTGGCCAGCATGGGGATCAGGACGGGGTCTGGCGCAATGGCGTCCGGGGTCTCGGCCAGCGGCACGAGCGTGCCGTCGAAGTCGAGGAACAGGGCGGATCTGCAGGTGGGGAATGGGGGTGTTTCCATGGGGGCGCCAGGGTATGGGTTGCCGGTTTCGTGGATCGACATCAGGAAAGCGTCTGCTGCCATGGCCTGCTCACCGCTCGGCCTTGATGGAGCCGCGGATGTTGGTGATGGCCAGGCAGAACTGCAGACTCACCAGCGCCCAGGCCGCCGTGGACCAGCCCCACAGCGCCCACAGCGCATTGCTGAGCATCAGGATCCAGAAGCCCAGGTTGCGCCTTTGCGCAGAACGCGAGCCCACACACCAGGCGCCGGCGATGGAGGCCAGAAAGGCAGGCCACTGGAGCCAGTCGGGAATGTCGGGCATGGGGTTGCTCCTGTATGGAGTAAAGCGCGGGCACCTCAGTTGCAGGGCCGTGCCGGGTCGTCTTTGTCGATGGAGTGGCATTCCTTGCAGGCTCCGCTTTCGTGCGCGCGGGCGGCCAGATTGACGTGGAAGGCCGCCCCTTGCTGCAGCTGCTCCCCGTCCAGAGCCCTTCGATGCCGGTCATGCGGTTGCTGGCAATGTTGTTGGCTGCCAGCAGCTCGTTGCGCTTCAGGTGCAAGCTTCAGGTGCAATCAAGGCTGCTTGCGCACCATCTTCTTGCGCCGTTCGGCATCCAGGCCCGGCGTCTGGCGCATGTCGGTATCGACCTGGCCGGAGGCGAGGTCGTCATGGGCCTGGCGCATCACCGGATCGGGCGCATCGCTGGTAGCGTCCAGGCTCTGGTCGCGCTCGTGCGGAAGGCGCAGGCCCTGTTCGGATGCGTCGGATGCATCGGATTCACCGGGCGCATGGGGCGCCTTGCCGACCTGTCCGGGCAGCTTGGTCTGGCCATCGCCCGACGGCTTCGCCTGTGTGGGTGCAGAGGACTTGGATGCGGATGCGGTCTTGTCTTTCATGGCGTCTTCCTTTCATTCGCGGGCCTGCGCAGGCGGCGCTTGGGCCATGGTCTCTTGGCCCTTTCGCAGCCGCCGTGGGACCACGCCGAAAGCGCAGGAACGAAAAGATGCCTCGCGCATGAACGCCGTTCTCAGGCACGCCGATTGCCCTGTGCCGGGGTGCGAAAAATGGCCACAGGCCACTGGCGCGATGTCCGCAAGGCCCGGTCGCCGCGTTCCTACGGCACATGGCCGCAAGCGCGCACGCCGGCGGCGCGCCACGGCGATCACGATAGACATCACTTTCAACTGCCAAGGAGCACATTCCATGACGCAATCGAATCCCGCAAACCGTGACCCGCTGTCCGACGCGCCCGGCGCACATCCCGTGGGCACCGGCATAGGCGCTGCAGGCGGTGCCGTGACCGGCGCTGCATTCGGCGCAATGGGCGGCCCCATCGGTGCTGCCGTGGGCGGTGTGGCCGGTGCCGTGGTCGGCGGGCTGGCCGGCACGGGCGCGGCCGAAGCCGTCAATCCCACGGTCGAGGACGCCTACTGGCGCGACGCCTACCAGAACGAGCCCTACTACGTGGCCGGCCGCAGCTACGAGGAGTACCGCCCCGCCTACGAGCTGGGCTGGAACGCGGCCGCCGCGCGCCGCGATGCCGATTTCGATGCCTTCGACGCCGAATGGGAGCGCGAATGGACCACGCGCCGTGGCGCCAGCCATCTGGACTGGGACCAGGCCCGGCCCGCAGCGCGCGCAGCCTGGGAGCGCGCAGGCGTTCGCGATGTCCGTGATGACACGGGGACCATCGTGGCACCGGCCTACACCGGCGACATCGACAACGACGATGTGGCCGACGTGCTCAACGACCTGCTCGAATCCTGCCGCGATGGCGAGTACGGCTTTCGCACCTCGGCCGAGAACGCCGACTCGCCGGACCTCAAGACCCTGTTCCTGCGCCATAGCGCCGAGTGCGGCGCCGCCGCGCTGGAGCTGGAGGCCGAGATCCGCAAGCTGGGCCGCGAGCCCGCATCGGGCGGCACGGTGGCCGGCGCGCTGCACCGGGGCTGGGTGTCGGTGAAGACGGCGCTGACCTCGCAGGACGACAAGGCCGTGCTGGAGGAGTGCGAGCGCGGCGAGGATTCCGCCGTGGCCCAGTACCGCAAGGCGCTCAAGCAGCCGCTGCCTCCGGCCATCCGCGTGATGGTGGAGCGCCAGGCCCAGGGCGCGCAGCGCAACCACGACGAAGTGCGCGATCTGCGCGACCGCATGCGCGCGGCCTCCTGACCCGGCACAGCATGCCTGGGGGTTGCTAGCCGCCTACGCCGTACGGCGCAAAGCGGCTGGCGTTCTCATCCACATGCAGCGCCTTTCCCACATAGGGAAAGGCGCGCTGCGTGCACTGGTCGCGCTCGCAGACCTTGCAGCCCATGCCGATGGGCGTGGCCGATTCCGGATCGCCCAGGTCCAGCCCCTTGGCATAGACCAGGCGCGCGGCATGGCGTATGTCGCAGCCCAGGCCGATGGAGAAGGTCTTGCGCGGCGAACCATAGCCGCGCTGGCCATGCGAGACCGAGCGTGCAATCCACAGGTAGCGCCGCCCGTCGGGCATGCTGGCGAGCTGGCGCAGCACCTGGTCGGGCTGGCCGAAGGCCTCGTACACCGTCCACAGCGGGCAGGTGCCGCCGGTGCGGCTGAAGTGGAAATGCGTGGCCGACTGGCGCTTGGAGATATTGCCCGCGCGGTCCACGCGCACAAAGAAGAAGGGCACGCCGGGCGCGCCGGGCCGCTGCAGCGTGCTCAGCCGGTGGCAGACGGTTTCAAAGCCCACGCCAAAGCGCTGGCCCAGCAGGTCGATGTCATAGCGCAGCTGCTCGGCCGATTCCAGGAACAGGTCGTAGGGCAGCAGCAGCGCGCCCGCAAAGTAGTTGGCAAGGCCCACGCGGGCGAGCTTGCTTGAGGCCGGGTCGCCCTGGAAGGCGGCGGTGGCGATCAGCCGGTCCAGCGTGTCGCCCATCTCCAGCAAGGCCAGCTGCGTGCCCAGCTGGAAGGCCTGTTGCGCAGGCTCCAGCGCCGAGGACAGCCACAGCGAGCGCGTGGCCGGGTCGAACCGGCGCTGGCTTTGCCGGGAGTCTTCCAGGCGATGCACCTGCACGCCGTGGCGCTGCTGCAGCCGCCGGACCAGCCAGTCCGCCAGATGGCCCGGGTCCGCACGCGCCTCGCCGGCCAGGGCCTGGGCCGCGCGGTCCACTTCATCGAAGTAGTTCTGGTGCGCAAAGAAGAAATCGCGCACGGCCTCGAACGGCATGGTGCGCGCCACCGGCATGTCCGAGCGGTCATCGCCCAGCCTGAGCGACATGCTCTCGATGCGCTCCAGGGCTTCCAGATGGCGGCGGTGCAGCGCCATCACCGCACGTCCCAGGGCGGGCATCTGCGCGGCGACTTCCTGCAGCTCGGGCAGGGCAATGGATTCGGGCGCCTCGGCAAGGGCCTCGCGCAGGCCGGCGACCAGGCGCGCTTCCTCGTCCTCCGAGAACTGCTGGATATCGACGCCCAGCGCGCGGTTGAGCTTGAGCAGCACCGACACCGTCAGCGGCCGCTGGTTCTGCTCCAGCTGGTTCAGGTAGCTGGGCGACAGGCCCAGCGCGTGGGCCAGGGCGATCTGGGACAGGCCGTGCTCCGCGCGCAGTTTGCGCAGCTTGACGCCCATGAACGTCTTCTTCATGGCTGTTTCCTCGGGTGGCTGTTATTCGCAGAATTTGCAAATTCGCGGACTTCGTTTCGCAAGAATTCGCCTTTTCAGCACTATGGCAGGGGCGCTATTTTGCGTAAATTGCGAAACATGACAACACCCACCGGAACCGCCGAGCTGCATGAACTGGTATTGCCCGCGCTGGCCAACCACCACGGCACGCTGTTCGCGGGCCAGGGCCTGCAGCTCATGGCCAAGGCGGCCTTTCTCGCTGCGCGCAGCCTGGCACAGCGCGAGGTCGTGATGGCCGCCGTCACCGGCGTGGACTTCCTGGCACCCGTGCCCGTGGGCCATGAGATCGTCCTGCGCGGCTGGGTCAGCCGCGTGGGGCACAGCTCCATGACGGTCTGCGTCACCGCGTCGGCCCAGGCTCCGGGCATTGCCTGCGAGGACGTGCTCAAGGGCCTGTTCGAGATGGTGGCTGTCGACCACAACGGCCTTCCTGCGGCCATTGCCCATTCCTATCTGAACCAGGAGACCCTTCCATGAGTACCACGACCATCGACGCGCCATCTGCGTCCGCATTCAAGCCCAAGAAATCCGTCGCGCTGTCGGGCGTGACCGCCGGCAACACCGCGCTGTGCACCGTGGGCCGCTCGGGCAACGACCTGCACTATCGCGGCTACGACATCCTGGACATTGCCGAGGTCTGCGAGTTCGAGGAAATCGCCCATCTGCTGGTGCACGGCAAGCTGCCCACGCGCCCCGAGCTGCAGGCCTACAAGACCAAATTGCAGGCGCTGCGCGGCCTGCCGGCCAGCGTCAGGCAGGCGCTGGAGCAGCTGCCTGCCGGCGCCCATCCGATGGACGTGATGCGCACCGGCGTCTCGGCCCTGGGCTGCGTGCTGCCGGAAAAGGACGACCACAACCTGGCGGGTGCCCGCGACATTGCCGACCGGCTCATGGCCAGCCTGGGCTCCATGCTGCTGTACTGGTACCACTGGAGCAATTCGGGCCGGCGCATCGAGGTGGAGACCGACGACGACTCCATCGGCGGCCACTTCCTGCACCTGCTGCACGGCCACCGTCCGTCCGAAGGCTGGGTGCGCGCCATGCACACCTCGCTCAACCTCTATGCAGAGCATGAGTTCAACGCCTCCACCTTCACGGCGCGCGTGATCGCGGGCACGGGCAGCGATATGTATTCCTCCATCGCGGGCGCCATCGGCGCGCTGCGCGGGCCCAAGCATGGCGGCGCCAACGAGGTGGCCTTCGAGATCCAGAAGCGCTACGACACGCCCGACGAGGCCGAGGCCGACATCCGCCGCCGCGTCGATGCCAAGGAAGTGGTGATCGGCTTCGGCCACCCGGTCTACACCGTCAGCGACCCGCGCAACGTGGTCATCAAGGGCGTGGCCAAGCGCCTGTCCGACGAGGCCGGAACCACCCGCATGTACGACATTGCCGACCGGCTGGAATCGGTGATGTGGGAGGTCAAGAAGATGTTCCCCAACCTGGACTGGTTCAGTGCCGTCAGCTACCACATGATGGGCGTGCCCACGGCCATGTTCACGCCGCTGTTCGTGATCGCGCGCACCAGCGGCTGGGCCGCGCACGTGATCGAGCAGCGCCAGGACAACAAGATCATCCGCCCCAGCGCCAACTACACGGGGCCGGATGACCAGAAGTTCGTGCCCCTCGATGCGCGCGCCTGAGCCGCCGCTGTCCTGAACCTGGCGGGCGGGCTGCAGGCCTGCCCGCATTGCATCCGCCCCATGAACAACGACCACAAGAAACCCCTGCCCGGCACCACGGTGCACTACATCGATGCCCGCGCCGCCGTCGATGCGCTCTCGCCCGGCGCCTGGGCACGCCTGCCCTACACCGCCCGCGTCCACGCCGAGAACCTCGTGCGCCGCGCCGATCCCGCGCAGCTGGACGGCTACCTGCTGCAGCTCATCGAGCGCCGGCGTGACATCGACTTTCCCTGGTACCCCGTGCGCGTGGTCTGCCACGACATCCTGGGCCAGACCGCCCTGGTGGACCTGGCCGGCCTGCGCGACGCCATCGCGGCCGAAGGCGGCGACCCGGCCCAGGTCAACCCCGTCGTGCCCGTGCAGCTCATCGTGGACCACTCGCTGGCCGTGGAGTGCGGCGGCTTCGATCCCGACGCCTTTGCGAAGAACCGCGCCATCGAGGACCGCCGCAACGAGGACCGCTTCCACTTCATCGAGTGGACAAAAAAAGCCTTTGCCAACGTGGATGTGATCCCTGCAGGGAACGGGATCATGCACCAGATCAATCTGGAGAAGATGTCCCCCGTGGTGACAGTGCAGGATGGCCTGGCCTTCCCGGACACCTGTGTCGGCACCGACTCGCACACGCCCCATGTCGATGCCCTGGGCGTGATCGCCGTGGGCGTGGGCGGGCTGGAGGCCGAGAACGTCATGCTGGGCCGCGCCTCCTGGATGCGCATGCCCGAGATCGTGGGCGTGCGCCTCACGGGCCGGCGCCAGGCGGGCATCACCGCCACCGACATCGTGCTGGCCCTGACCGAATTCCTGCGCCAGCAAAAAGTCGTCGGCGCCTATGTGGAATTCTTTGGCGAGGGCGCCGACAGCCTGAGCATTGGCGACCGCGCCACCATCTCCAACATGTGCCCCGAATACGGCGCCACGGCGGCCATGTTCTCCATTGATGACCAGACCCTGGCCTACCTGCGCCTGACCGGCCGCGACGAGGCCCAGGTGCGCCTGGTCGAAGCCTATGCGCGCACCGCAGGTTTCTGGAGCGACAGCCTGGCCGATGCCCAGTACGAGCGCCTGCTGCAGTTCGACCTGTCCACCGTGGTGCGCAACATGGCCGGCCCCTCGAATCCGCACCGGCGCCTGCCCACCTCGGCCCTGGCCGAGCGCGGCATTGCCGATGCGGCCAAGCTGCAGGCCGCCCGCGCCCAGGAGGCGCAAGGCCTGATGCCCGATGGGGCCGTCATCATCGCGGCCATCACCAGCTGCACCAACACCAGCAACCCGCGCAATGTCATCGCCGCCGCCTTGCTGGCGCGCAACGCCAATCGTCTTGGATTGGTGCGCAAGCCCTGGGTCAAATCCTCGCTGGCGCCGGGCTCCAAGGCCGTGGAGCTGTATCTGAAGGAGGCCGGGCTGCTCACCGAGCTGGAGCAGCTGGGCTTTGGCATCGTCGCCTTTGCCTGCACCACCTGCAACGGCATGAGCGGCGCGCTGGACCCCAGGATCCAGCAGGAAATCGTCGAGCGCGATCTCTACGCCACGGCCGTGCTCTCAGGCAACCGCAACTTCGACGGGCGCATCCATCCCCAGGCCAAACAGGCCTTCCTGGCCTCGCCGCCGCTGGTCGTGGCCTATGCGCTGGCGGGCACGGTGCGCTTTGACATCGAGCAGGACGTGCTGGGCGTGGTGGACGGCCGCGAGATCCGCCTCAAGGACCTGTGGCCCGCCGACGAGGAGATCGACGCCATCGTTGCCCAGGCCGTGCGCCCCGAGCAATTCCGCGCCGTCTACGAACCCATGTTCGCCATCCGCAAGGACGATGGAGACCGGGCCCGGCCCCAGTACGACTGGCGCCCCCAGTCCACCTACATCCGCCGCCCGCCCTACTGGGACACCGAAGGCGTGGGCGCGCTGGCGGCCTTCCCGCGCACGCTGCGCAACATGCGGCCGCTGGCCCTGCTGCCCGACAACATCACCACCGACCACCTGTCGCCCTCCAACGCCATCCTGGCCGACAGCGCGGCGGGCGAATACCTGGCGCGCATGGGCCTGCCCGAGGAAGACTTCAACTCCTACGCCACCCACCGCGGCGATCACCTGACGGCCATGCGCGCCACCTTCGCCAACCCGCAGCTGGTCAACGAAATGGCCGTCATCGACGGCGTGCAGCACAAGGGCTCGCTGGCGCGCATCGAGCCCGAAGGCCGCGTGGTGCGCATGTGGGAGGCCATGGAAACCTACCTGAACCGCCGCCAGCCGCTGATCATCATCGCGGGCGCCGACTACGGCCAGGGCTCCAGCCGCGACTGGGCCGCCAAGGGCGTGCGCCTGGCGGGCGTGGAGGCGGTGGTGGCCGAGGGCTTCGAGCGCATCCACCGCACCAACCTCATCGGCATGGGCGTGCTGCCGCTGCAGTTCCTGCCTGGCACCGACCGCAAGACCCTGGCCCTGGACGGCACGGAGGTCTATGGCGTGGAAGGCGAGCGCACGCCGGGCACCCAACTCACGCTGGTGGTCGAGCGCAGAAACGGCCAGACGCTGCGCGTGCCCGTGACCTGCCGGCTGGACACGGCCGAGGAGGTATCGGTGTACGAAGCGGGCGGCGTGCTGCAGCGGTTTGCGCAGGACTTCCTGGCGCAGGCTCAGGCAGCCTGAGCAGGGAGCGTGCCAGCGGCCAGCGGCTGGCGCGCCAGCTCGATGAAGGCCTGCAGATAGTCGGTCTGCAGGTCCGCCACGCGCGCGCCCAGGAAGATCTGCTTGGCAATGCCCTTGGCGCCCAGGCGCACGGGCACCACGTCCAGCTTGCCCGCGTACTCCTGCACCAGCCAGCGCGGCAGGGCCGCCACGCCCCGGCCGCTGGCCACCATCTGCATCATGATGTCCGTGGTCTCTATGGCCTTCTGGCGGCGCGGCGTGATGCCGGCCGGCATGAGGAACTGGTTGTAGATGTCCAGCCGGTCCATGGGCACGGGATAGGTGATCAGCACCTCGGGCGCGAGCTGGGCGGCCTCCACGAAATCGGCCCCTGCCAGCGCATGCGCGCTGGAGACCACCAGCACCTGCTCGTAGTCGAACACAGGCACGAACTCCAGGCCCGCCTTGAACAGCGGATCGGGCGTGACCAGCAGGTCGATCTCGTAGCCGAACAGCGCGCCGATGCCGCCGAACTGGAATTTCTGCTTCACATCCACATCCACATCGGGCCAGCTCGCCAGATAGGGCGCGACGATCTTGAGCAGCCACTGGTAGCAGGGATGGCACTCCATGCCGATGCGCAGCGCGCCGCGCTCGCCCTGGGCGAACTGGCGCAGCCGCTCCTCGGCCAGGTCCAGCTGGGGCAGCACGCGCTGGGCCACGGCCAGCAGGTACTGGCCGGCCTGCGTCAGGCGCAGGCTGCGGCCTTCGCGCAGCCAGATGTCCGTGCCCAGCTGCTGCTCCAGCTTCTTCATGCTGTGGCTCAGCGCCGACTGCGTCACGCACAGCACGCCGGCCGCCGCCGTCAGCGAGCCCTGTTTTTCGACTTCACGGACGATGGCGAGGTGGGTGCGTTCGAGCATTTTGGTGAGAAAAATTCATGGATTTTTGAACTAGAAAAATTCTAGTTCATTGATGTGGATCCATTCCATGGCTGCCTTCATCGATTGAAAGCAGTGCATGACCATCATTCATCACCTCGGTTTCCCATCGGCGCCCGGCGTGCTACGCAGCCGGTGCGCCGGGCTGCAGGGCGCCGTGCAGGAAGGACTGCTCCATCACGGCCGCCACGCTGGCCCGCGCAACACGGCCGCGCCGCTCCGCATCCAGCAGGCCCACGGCCATGGAAAGCCACAGCTCGGTCATCGCCGCGGCCGTGATGTCGATGCGGAACACGCCGGCCTGCTGGCCGCGCAGGAAAAAGGCATCCATGGCTGCCACCCATTCGCTCTCTATCTGGCCGACCACCGAGATGTCGGAGCGCCAGAAATACATCAGGAACAGCAGCAGCGTCTGGTGGTCCTGGCAGTGGGCGGTGAGGCGGCGCAGCGCCTCCAGCGGCGCGTGGCGCTCCAGCTCGGCCGCGCGCATGGCGCGCGACAGGGTGTCGGCCGCATGCCCTATGAGCCGGTCGATGAGCTGGTCGCGCGTGGGGCAGAAGCGGTAGAGCGTGGCCTTGCTGATGCCGATGGCGCGTGCCAGCTCCTGCAGATTGGCCTTGGGATCGTCCAGCAGCGCCAGTGCCAGTGCGCCCAGCAGCTTGCCTTCGTCCTCTTGCTTGGTGCTCGTCATCGCTTGTCATGCCTCCTTGGAAAGTGCATGGATTTTATCTGTTGATGTTTTAAAGAATCAAATGAATCGATGTTGACTCATTTGATTCTGATATGTACCATCGCGGCCTTCGTATCGAACTCAATCAGGTTGTGAACATGAGCATGCGTCTGAACAAGCGACGTGGCCTGCCGCTGGCGGCCCTGGTGCTGGCCGCCCTGGCCACCCTTGCAACGGGCTGCGGCCGCAACGAGGCTCCGGCCGCAGCGGGTGACGCGCTGCCCGTGGTGCAGGCCGTCACCGTGCAGCCCGCGCCGCTGGCACTGTCCAGCGAGCTGCCGGGCCGTATCGAGCCCGTGCGCGTGGCCGAGGTGCGTGCGCGGGTGGCCGGCATCGTGCTGCGCCGCCATTTCGAGGAAGGCGCCGATGTCCGGGCCGGCCAGGTGCTGTTCCAGATCGACCCGGCGCCCCTGCGCGCCGCCCTGTCCCGCGCCCAGGGCCAGCTGGCCAGCGCCGAGGCGGCCCTGATCGAAGCGCGTGCCGTGGTCGGCCGCAACGCGCCGCTGGTGGCCCAGGAGGCGGTCAGCCGCCAGGACTTCGAGGCCATGCAGGCCCGCCTGCAGGCGGCCCAGGCCGCGCGGCAGTCCGCCCAGGCCGAGGTGCAGGCGGCCGCCCTGAACCTGGAATACGCCACGGTCAGGGCGCCGATCGCGGGCCGCATCGGCCGTGCGCTGGTCACCGAGGGCGCCCTGGTGGGCCAGGGCGAGGCCACGCCCATGGCGCTGGTCCAGCAGCTCGACCCGGTCTATGCCGACTTCCAGCAGCCCGTGGCCGAGGCCCAGCGCCTGCGCGCGGCACTGGCCGAGGGCCGCCTGGCACAGACGGCGGGCAAGGACGGCACGCCGGTTTCCCTGAAGGTGGACGGCACGGGCCTGCAGCGCACGGGGCAGCTGCTGTTCTCGGATGTGACGGTGGACCGTGGCACCGGCCAGATGGCGCTGCGCGGGCGCTTCGACAACCGCGACGGCATGCTGCTGCCCGGCATGTATGTGCGCGTGACCGTGGGCCAGGGCGTGGACCCTGCCGCCATCCTGGTGCCGCAGCGGGCCGTGCAGCGCAGCACCGACGGGCAGGCCCACGTGCTGGTGGTGGATGGCCAGGACACGCTGCAGATGCGCCCCGTGCAGACCGCGGCCATGCATGGCGCGCAGTGGCAGATCAGCGCAGGCCTCAAGGGCGGCGAGCGCGTGGTGGTGGGCCGCATGGCGGGCCTGCAGCCCGGGGCGCGGGTTCAGGCCACGGCCCTTTCCGATGCCGCGGCCTCCCCTACGGCGGGGCTGTCCGGCACCTTCAGCGCCTCCGGCAGCTCCGCCACGTCCAGCGACTGAGCCGGCGCGTGCCCAAGGAATAGACCATGTCCAAGTTCTTCATCAACCGCCCCAACTTCGCCTGGGTGGTGGCCATCTTCATCATGCTCGCCGGGCTGCTGGCCATACCGGCGCTGCCCGTCTCCCAGTTTCCCAACGTGGCGCCGCCGCAGATCTCGATCACCGCCAACTACCCGGGCGCCTCCGCCACCACGGTGATGGAGTCGGTGACCAGCGTCATCGAGGAGGAGCTCAACGGCACCAAGGGGCTGCTGTACTTCGACTCCTCCAGCGGCTCCACGGGCCTGGCCGAGATCACGGCCACCTTCGCCCCGGGCACCGAGCCCGCGCTGGCCCAGGTGGAGGTGCAAAACCGCATCAAGAAGGCCGAGGCGCGCCTGCCCGCGTCCGTGATGCAGATGGGCCTGCAGGTCGAGCAGGCCAGCGCCAACTTCCTGATGATCTACTCGCTGACCTACAAGGACGGCAGCGGCAGCGGCAGCGAGGTGGCCCTGTCCGACTACGCCGTGCGCAACATCAACAACGAGATCCGGCGCGTGCCCGGCGTGGGCAAGGTGCAGTTCTTCGCGGCCGATGTGGCCATGCGCGTGTGGGTCGATCCGAACAAGCTGCTGGGCTACGGCCTGTCGGTGGCGGACGTGAACGCGGCCATCGCCGCCCAGAACGCGCAGGTGCCGGCCGGCAGCTTTGGCGCCTCGCCCGCAGGGCCCGGCCAGGAGCTGAGCGCCACCATTGCCGTCAAGGGCACGCTGGCCTCGCCCGAGGAGTTCGGACAGATCGTGCTGCGTGCCAGGGCCGATGGCTCGGCCGTGCGCCTGGCCGATGTGGCGCGGCTGGAGGTCGGCCAGCTGGACTACAGCTTTTCCTCGCGCGAGGACGGCCGCCAGGGCGTGGCCGCCGCCGTGCAGCTGGCGCCCGGGGCCAACGCCATGCAGACCGCCAAGGCCGTCAAGGCGCGCCTGGCCGAGCTGTCGCAGAACTTCCCTGCCGGCATCCAGTACGCCGTGCCCTATGACACCTCGCGCTTCGTGGAAGTGGCCATCGGCAAGGTCATCCAGACCCTGGTGGAGGCCGTGGCGCTGGTGTTCCTGGTGATGTGGCTGTTCCTGCAGAACCTGCGCTACACGCTGATTCCCACCATCGTCGTGCCCGTGTGCCTGGCCGGCACCCTGGGCGTGATGTATGCGCTGGGCTTTTCGGTGAACATGATGACCATGTTCGGCATGGTGCTGGCCATCGGCATCCTGGTGGACGACGCCATCGTGGTGGTGGAGAACGTGGAGCGCCTCATGGCCGAGGAGGGGCTGTCGCCGCTGGCGGCCACGGTCAAGGCCATGCAGCAGGTCTCGGGCGCCATCGTCGGCATCACCCTGGTGCTGGTGGCCGTGTTCCTGCCGCTGGCCTTCATGAGCGGCTCGGTGGGCGTGATCTACCGGCAGTTCTCGCTGTCGCTGGCCGTGTCCATCCTGTTCTCGGGCCTGCTGGCGCTGACCTTCACGCCGGCGCTGTGCGCCACGCTGCTCAAGCCCGTTGCCAAGGGCCACCACGCCGAGCGCAAAGGCTTCTTCGGCTGGTTCAACCGCCGCTTCGCGGCCCTGACCGAGCGCTTCGACCTGCTCAACCAGCGGCTGGTGCGCCGCGCCGGGCGCTGCATGCTGGTGTATGCCGCCATCGTGGCCGGGCTGGGCGTGGCGTACATGCGCATGCCCGAATCCTTCGTGCCCTACGAGGACATGGGCTACTACATCGTCGGCGTGCAGCTGCCGCCGGGCGCCACCACGGAGCGCACCAAGGCCATGGTCAAGGACATGGAGGACTATGTCCAGAGCCGCCCCGCCACGGCCCAGGCCGAGTTCCTGATGGGCTACAGCTTCTCGGGCATGGGGCAGAACGCGGCCCTGGCCTTCGTCACGCTCAAGGACTGGTCGGTGCGCGGCGCCGGGCAGGCATCGTGGGACGAGGTGCAGGCCTTCAACCAGCGCTTTGCCAGCCTGTCCGACGGCACCGTCATGGCCGTGGACCCGCCGCCCATCGACGGCCTGGGCAACTCCGGCGGCTTTGCGCTGCGCCTGCAGGACCGCGCCAGCCTGGGCCGCGAGGCGCTGATCGCCGCGCGCGACCAGCTGCTGGCCAAGGCCAATGCCTCGCCCATCATTGCCTACGCCATGATGGAAAACCTGGAGGATGCACCTCAGCTGCGGCTGGACATCGACCGGCGCAAGGCGCAGGCCCAGGGCGTGGATTTCAGCGCCATCAACACGGCCCTGTCCACCGCCTACGGCTCGGCCGTGATCAACGAGTTCCCCAACGCGGGCCGCCTGCAGCGCGTGGTGGTGCAGGCCGATGCCCAGGCCCGCGCGCGGCCCGAGGACATCCTGCGCCTGCACGTGCCCAACGCCAGCGGGCAGCAGGTGCCGCTGTCTGCCTTTGCCACGGTGCGCTGGGAAAGCGGGCCGGTGCAGATCTCGCGCTACAACGGCTATCCGGCCTTCCGCATCTCGGGCGACGCCAGGCCCGGCCACACCACGGGCGAGGCCATGGCCGAGCTGGAACGCATCATGGCCGAGATGCCGCGCGGCATAGGCTACGAGTGGACGGCCCTGTCCTTCCAGGAGAAAGCCGCCGGTGCCCAGGCGCCCAAGCTGTTCGCGCTGGCCATCGTGGTGGTGTTCCTGCTGCTGGTGGCCCTGTACGAGAGCTGGAGCGTTCCCGCCGCCGTGATGCTGATCGTGCCCATCGGCGCGCTGGGATCGGTGCTTGCCACCTCGGCCGTGGGCCTGTCCAACGACGTGTACTTCAAGGTGGGCCTGATCACCATCATCGGCCTGGCGGCCAAGAACGCCATCCTGATCGTGGAGTTCGCCAGGGACCTGCATGCGCAGGGGCACAGCCTGGCGCAGGCCGCGCTGCAGGCGGCGCGGCTGCGCTTTCGGCCCATCGTCATGACCTCGCTGGCCTTCATCCTGGGCGTGGTGCCGCTGGCGCTGGCCTCGGGCGCGGGCGCCTCCAGCCAGGCCGCCATCGGCTTCGGCGTGATCGGCGGCATGCTGTCGGCCACGCTGCTGGGGGTGGTCTTCGTTCCCGTCTTCTTCGTCTGGGTGCTGTCCCTGTTCCGGCGCAAGGCGCCGGCCGGCACCCCGCTTGCCCTGCAGGCCCCGGCAACCTCCACGGAGTAAGCGCCATGTCCATGCACTTCTTCCCACGCGCCCTGTGTGCGCTGGCCGCCAGCCTGGTGCTGGCCGGCTGCTCCCTCGCCCCGGTCCACCAGCGTCCGCAGGCGCCCATTCCCACGCAGTGGCCGCAGCAGGATGCGGCGCCCGTGCTGTCCTCGTCGGCGGCCACGCTGGACTGGAACAGCTTCATCGCCGACCGCCAGCTGCGCCAGCTGGTGGACCTGGCCCAGGCCCACAACCGCGATCTGCGCCAGACCCTGCTCAACGTGGAGGCGGCACGCGCCCTGTACCAGGTGCAGCGCGCCGACCGGCTGCCGGGCGTGGGCCTGCAGGGCGGCGGCACGCGCCAGCGCCTGCCGGGCGACATGAATGCCACGGGCCAGCCGCAGGTGCAGGGCAGCTGGCAGGCCGGCCTGGGGCTGGCCGCCTTCGAGCTGGACCTGTTCGGCCGCGTGCGCAACCTGTCCGAAGCCGCCCTGGGCGAGTACCTGGCCACCGAAGAGGCCGCGCGCGCCGCCCGCATCAGCCTGGGTGCCGAAGTGGTGCAGGCCTACCTGTCCCGCGACGGGGCCCTGCGCCGCCTGCAACTGGCGCAGCGCACGCTGCAAAGCCGTGAATCCTCGCTGCGCCTGACCGCGCAGCGGCGCAATGCGGGCACGGCCACGGCCCTGGACCACCAGGATGCCCTGGGCCTGGCCGCCCAGGCCCGCGCCGACGTGGAGCGCAGCGAACGCGAGCTGCGCCAGGCCGGCAACGCCCTGCTGCTGCTGACGGGCGTGGAGGATCTGGGGCCGTACCTGTCCGCACGGTCCGCAGGGTCTGCACAGTCGGCAAAGTCGCCCGACGTACCCATGCTGCTGCAGGATTTGTCGGCCGGCACGCCTTCCGAACTGCTCATCCACCGCCCGGACATCCAGGCGGCCGAGCACCGGCTGCGCGCGCGCAGCGCGGACATTGGTGCGGCGCGCGCGGCCTTCTTCCCGCGCATCTCGCTCACCGGCTTCCTGGGATCGTCCAGCGCCGATCTGTCCGACCTGTTCCGCTCGGGCCAGCGCGCCTGGTCGTTCACTCCCCAGGTCACGCTGCCCCTCTTCGACGGGGGGCGCAACCGCGCCAACCTCGACCTGGCCGTGCTGCGCAAGGACATGGCCGTGGCAGCCTACGAGCAGGCCATCCAGACCGCCTTCCGTGAAGTGGCCGACGCGCTGGCCGCCACCGACACGCTGCGCCGCGAGGAAGCCGCGCACCTGGCGCTGCGCGACAGCAGCCGCGAAAGCCTGCGGCTGGCGCAGGCCCGTTACCAGGCGGGGGTGGACGACCATCTGCGCTACCTGGACGCCCAGCGCAACGCCTTCGCCAATGAAAGCGCCTACATCGATACCGTGACCCAGCGGCAGTTGGCGCTGGCCCAGCTGTTCCGCGTGCTCGGCGGCAGCTGGACTGCGCCGCCGCCGCCACCACCGCAGTCCCAGCCTGTGGCGGCCTTCCAGCAGCCCTGAGCACCGAGCAGCCCTGAGCCCCGGCTACGCCGCCTCCACCCGCGCGTTGTAGGCCGCCAGGGTCCGCTGCCAGGCGGGCCGGGCCAGGCATCTGTCGCGGTAGGCGACCACGGCGGGGCAGGGCGCGGTCAGCGTGCGGTCCGGGATGCAGGCGAGCACATGCGCCATCAGGATGTCGGCCACCGTGAATTCGTCGGTGGCAATGAAGCGGCGCCCGTCCAGCCAGCGCTCCAGGTTGCCCAGCATGCGATGCGCCCAGCCCACCAGGAATTCGCGGTGCTTGCCGCAGCTGCCATCGGCCGTCCAGTCCAGCACCATCAGGCTGAGCAGCGGCGGCTCCACCGTGTTCATGGCTGCAAAGCACCAGCGCAGCACCTGTGCCTCGCCGGTTGCATCGGAGGGCATCAGCCGGCCGCACTTCCTGGCCAGATGCAGCACGATGGCGGCCGACTCCGAAATCACCTGCCCGTCATCGTCCAGCGCCGGAATCTGCTCGAAGGGGCTGAGCCGGCGGTAGGCCTCGGTGTTCAGGTCGTGCGCGGGATGGTCCATGCCCGCGATCTCGAAGGGCAGCTGCATCTCTTCGAGTGCCCACAGCACGCGCAGATCGCGCGTGCGGCCGCGTGCGCCGGCATTGACCCTGGAAAAACCGTAGAGCTTGAGCATGGTGGCGTTCTCCGCAGTGGTGATCCTGCCGGCCATGCTACTCGTGGCTGCCGAGGTGTGGGCATCACCTGGCGTCCCGTTCACGGCAGCGCGTTCACAGTGCCCCGAACACCTCGGGCAAGGCCGCATCGCGCGGCATGCCGCCATAGCTCTTGGTGCCGCCCTGGCTGTCGATCACCACGATGCCCGGCGTGCCACGGAAGCCCAGGGACATCATCAGCTTGCGGTGGGCCTCCAGCGTCTTGCGCACGTCGGGGCTGACGCTGAAGGCGGGCGCTATGCCGCCCTGGGCGGACTTCTTCTCGTGCTCCATCAGTGCGGCCGCGCGGTCCGGGGCCTGCAGGATGGCGGCGGCCTTGGCCGGGCTGTCGTCCCGGATCACGCCCACCAGGATGTGGCGCAGCTGCACCTTGCCTGCGTCCACCCAGGGACGCGCGGCCTCCCAGAACTTGTGGCAGTACTTGCAGTTGGGGTCGGTGAAGGTATAGATCACGCGCGGCGCATCGGCCTTGCCGTCGGGCACCCAGGTGGAGGCCTCCAGTTGCGACTGCACGGTGTCGCCCGCCGGCTTGGCGGCCTGGACCTGGGCCTGGACCTGGGCCTGGACCTTGGCCTGTGGCGCCTGGGCCGTGGCAGGGCCTTCTGCGGCCGTGGCCCATCCCGCCGCCAGAAAGAGGCTGGCAGCCATGCCTGCAAAAAGGACGGTGCGTTGAAGATGCATGGGAACTCCTTGAAACGGTTGAATGAATGAGGGGGCGGCGCTGCGCGACAAGGGTGCAGCGCCTGGTGCTGTGGCAACAGCGGCGGACGGTGTGAGTCGGAGTGCATCCGCCGCGTTCCATCGTTATAGGAAATCGCTTGCGCCATCTGGCCCCATCTGGCCCTTCACAGGGATACGCGCTCATCCTGAACGCGCAAGACCGGCTTCAGCAACACGGCATCCAGGCCACTGTCTTCAAACCAGCAGCCATCCTGCGCCACCACTTCATGCGGCCCGCGCAGTTGAGGCCCCCGTGCATGCAGGCGTACCCGGGCGGTATGGCCGGTGGCCCAGGGCATGTCCTGGCCGAAGGGAACGATCAGCAGGGCTCGCGGCGACAGGTGCCCGGCTTGCAGGTTGCCTGGCGCAGGCGCCAGCCCCTGAAGGGATTGGCGCGCCTGGACCTCCACCCCAACCACCCATGCCCAAAGAATGCTGGGCGCGCTCCTGGCCCGGACATGCAGCTGCAGCAGCGCGCTGCCGCCGTTCTCAAGCGCGTGGGTACAGACCTGCACGCTGGCGGGCGCAGCGCTCCAGCCCGGCAGCCATTGCTGCAGGACATGCGCCATCTGGCGGGCATCCGGCTGCGCAGGCAGGCCGGGCGGCAGTTGCATGAGCCGCCATGGCCGCTGCGCCAAAACGGCGGCGCACCGCTGCGCACACCACCATGCGCCATGGGGATCGGCCTGCGCACAGGCGTCGGAGACCATGGGCAGCCGCGCCCAGCGCACCCTGCCCGTGGAGCCGCGCGCCTGGTAGTACCAGAACGAGTGGAAGCGCAGGCCGGGGATGAAACGGTGGAACAGGGTTTTGCTGGCTGCATTTTTCATGGGAAAAATTTAGCATAGCTATCGAAAAATGAAAAGCATTGCTAATGGTTTCGATTATTAGCATCGCTACATGAAAGTTTGGACCACCGAGCAAGAGGCAGCGAACCTGAAGCGCCTGCTCTCTACCGTGAAAAGCAAGGCCGAGTTCGCAGAGAAGGCCGGCATTCCTGGCGGCTCCTCCATGGTCTCCCAGCACCAGAGCGGCAACCGGCCCATCAGCCTGGAGGCGGGCATTGCCTATGCCAAGGGTTTGAAGGTTTCGCTTTTCGAGATCAGCCCCAGGCTGGTGAAGATGGTTTCCGATCTGCCGCCCCTGCTTCCAGAGGGGGACACGCCCGGCACCAACCTGCCCAGGATTCCCAAAGAACTGCGCCAATACCCCGTTCTCTCGCATGCCCAGGCTGCGGCCCTGGCAGATGACGGCGCATTTACCGAGCCCCCTGAAAGCCTGGACATCGAATTCGGCAAGGACGATGCATCGCCCGGTGCGTTCTTTCTTGTGTTGGAAGGCGATGCCATGTTGCCCGAGCTGCGCGAAGGCGACCGGGTGCTGATCGATCCCCAGGCCAGCCCCCGGCCCGGCGACCATGTGCTGGCCAGGAATGGCAAGCGGCAGCTGCTGCTCAGAAAGTACCGCGTGCGCGGTGTGGGAGAGGACGGCACCGAGGTGTTCGATCTGGTGCCGCTCAATGATGACCATGCCGTGCTGCGCAGCGACAGGAACCGGCTGGTCCTGCTGGGCACGGTGATTGAACACCGTCGCCGGCTGCGGGGGCGCTGACGGCAGGGCGGCAGGCCGCTGGCGCGGAGTTTTTGGGTATCAGGGCGCGGCGGCAGTCTCGCCCTGGCGCTCGGACCGGCGGTCAGGGCCCGGGCTGGCCTGGCTGCCATCGGGCAGCGTGACGGTCTTGGCCTGCCCGTGTGCAGTCAAGGGGTTGCCGGTAGGCGCAGGCAGCTGCGGCCAGCCCATGGCCAGGGCCACCGTGCAGCACAGGGCCGTCAGCGCCGGGCGCGGCAGCAGGTGCGGCCAGCGCCATCCCCAGCCCTGGCCGCAGCCCTTGTCCCCTTCAGGGCAGGGGCGTTGTGCTGCAGGAAGGCCCCGGTCCAGGTGATGCAGGTGTCCCAGGTGGCGCAAGGCTGCCTCGTGCGCCGTGCTGGCTTGCAGCCATTGCGTGAATTCGGCTTCCTCGGCAGCGGTCAGGCCTTGTTGCCGGCGCATGTGCCAGTCGGCCGCAGCCACGTCGATGGGGTTGCGCCCGCGAAGGAACTCTTCCAGTTCGCGCACCTGCGCAGCCTTGTCCAGGGGCGCGGTGCAGGAGCGGTGGCGGCGCATGCGTGCGGCTTGCCGGTTTCAGAAGCTGGTCCAGTCCTGCGATTCGGCGGACGGCTTGGCCGCAGCCAGGCGTGCAGGGCTTGCAGGGCGCGCGCCAGCTGCGGGTCGTGCCGGTGCCGGCCTGGCCGGCGCCAGCGCAGATGCCGTGGCCGCGCGCGTGGGCACGGACGCCGGCAGCGGCGTCTGCAAACGCGGCTGCTGGGGCACATTGCCCTGATGGCCCAGGCGGAAGATGGCCACGGCCTGCACCAGGCGCTGGGCCTGGGACTTGAGGCTGGAGGCCGCCGCCGCGCTTTCCTCCACCAGGGCGGCGTTTTGCTGCGTGACCTGGTCCATCTGGCTCAGAGCCTGCCCGACCTGGGCCACGCCGGTGCTTTGCTCGTCGCTGGCGTTGCTGATCTCGCCCATGAGGTCGGTCACGCGCTGTATGGATTGCAGCACCTCGGCCATGGTGGTGCCGGCCTGGTCGGCCAGCTCCGCGCCCTGGCTGACGCGCGTGGCGCTGTCAGTGATGAGCTGCTTGATCTCGCGGGCCGCCTGCGCGCTGCGCTGGGCCAGAGTGCGTACCTCGGCGGCGACCACGGCAAAGCCCTTGCCCTGTTCGCCGGCACGTGCGGCCTCGACGGCGGCGTTCAGGGCCAGGATGTTGGTCTGGAAGGCGATGGAGTCGATCACGCCCACGATGTCGCCGATCTGGCGCGAGCTGGCATGGATGTCCTGCATGGCGCCCACGACTTCCTGCACCACGGTGCCGCCCTTGGCCGCGATCTGGCTGGCGCCGCGCGCGAGCTGGTTGACCTGGCGTGCGTTGTCCGCGTTCTGCTGCACGGTGGAAGACAGCTCGTCCATGGAGGCTGCGGTTTCCTGCAGCGCGCTGGCCTGCTGCTCGGTGCGCCGGCTCAGGTCGGCATTGCCCTTGGCGATCTGCTCGCTGGCCACGGCCACGCTGTCGGCGTTGTTGCGCACATCGCTGACCACGCTGGCCAGGCTCTGGTGCATGGCGTTGAGCGAGGCCTGCACGCTGCCTGCGGGCGCTTCGCTGCGCACCAGTCCGGGGTCGAGGTTGCCATCGGCGATCTGGCGGGCGACTTCACCGAGCTGGGCAGGCTCGGCCCCCAGCGCGCGTGTCAGGCCGCGTGCGATCAGCCGGCCCATGAGCAGGGCCAGCACGAAGGCGACCGCGCTCACGCCGATCTGCATGTTGCGTTGCTGCACATAGGACTGCGTGGCCTGCTCCACCATGACCTGGGCGTGCTGGCGCGTGAGCTGGCTGTACTCGTCGGTGGCCGCGATCAGCTGGGCCAGCAGCGGCCGGCACTCGCTGTTCATCTTGGCAATGGCCTCGTCCCTTTGCTGGCGCAGCGCCAGCGAAACGATGTCCAGCGCCACCGGGCCGTAGCGCTGCTCTATCTGGTCGATGCGGGCGACCAGGGCGCGAGCCTCCTCGCCCACCCCGGGCGCGGCCACCAGGGCCTTGAGCTGGTCCAGGTGGGACTTGACCGCGGCATGGGCGGCGTACACGGCCGTTTTTTCCATGTCCAGATCGGCTGGCGTGTTCACCAGCACCAGGTTGCGCGCCGCGATGGCGCGGCTGTCCACGGCCGCGCGCACCTGTTCGGCCAGATGGGCGCGGGCGTTCACACCGTCGACGAACTGGGTCAGGTTGCGGTCGGAACCGTCCAACGCATGAAGGGCAGATACGGAAACCAGTGCGACCAGTAAAGCCAGGGCGGTAAAGGCGGCGTAGAGCTTGGTCTTGACGGTCCAGGTGCGGAGATTCATGGCGCTTTCCAGGTAGGTGGTGCAAGTATCAGTTTCTATCAAAAATAAATGATTTATTTGATAAAGCCCTAAGGGTGAATTGTTAAATTTCAACTTGAATTGACAAATTCAGGCTAGGTGGGGCCAGGCGTCACCAGCCCGCTTCCCGGGCGGGCTGGATCAAGAAAGCCCGCATTTCATGAACGCATGCGGGTCTTGCACCTGGGATGCCGGGTGCGCCGGCGCTACAGTCGGGGCCCCTACCCATGCATACCCCTCCCCACATCCAAGGCTGGTGCCCCGGCGCCTGGCAGCCCATGGCCTCCGGCGATGGGCTGGTGCTGCGCGTGCGCCCGCCGCTGGGCCGCCTGACGGTGGCCCAGGCGCGGCGGCTGGCGCGCCTGGCCTGGGTGCATGGCAACGGCGCGCTGGAGCTGTCCAGCCGCGCCAATGTGCAGTTGCGCGGCATTGCGCCCGGGCGGCACGCCGCCGTGCTGCGCGCCCTGGCGGCCGTGGGCCTGCTGGACGCCGACGCGGGCCGCGAGCGCCGCCGCAACCTGGTGATCGACCCGCTGTGCCGGCCGCAGGAGTCGGTCCATGCGCTGGGCCAGGCCCTGCAGCAGGCGCTGGATGCGGCCGACGACCTGGCGAGCCTGCCGGCCAAGTTCGGCTGGTCGGTGGAGGGCGCGCCGGGCCGGCTGGCCGGCGTGTCCGCCGATATCCGCCTGCAGCGCACCTCCACCGGCTGGCTGGTGCAGCCCGATGGACGGCAGCAGGCGCTGGCCGTGGCCGATGCCAGCCAGGCCGTGGCCGCAGGCCTGGCACTGGCGCGCTGGTTTGCCGGTCAGGCCGCCCTTCGCCGCGCCCAGGGCTTGCGGCCCGGACGCATGGCCGCGGTGGCGGCGCAACTGCAGCCGCTCCCCGGACTGGACTGGGTGGAGACAGAAACCCCGGCCCACAGCGAAGGACCGGCGCCCGGTGCCGTGCCCGGCCTGGGCTGGCTGCTGGGCGCGCCGCTGGGCCGCTTGCCGGCCGTGGCGCTGGCGCGGCTGGTGCGCGCCTTGCCTGAGCAGGCCTTTTTGCGTGTGACACCCTGGCGCATGCTGCTGGTGGAAGACGCCGGAGCCGGCGCGGCGCTGCCCCGCTGGTGGGCGGCTGCAGGGCTGGACGACGCCGCTGACTGGATCACCCACGCCCATGACCCGCGCCTGCGCGTATCCGCCTGTACCGGCGCGCCTGGCTGCATCCAGGCCTTGGGTCCCACGCAGACATTGGCGCTGGAGCTGGCGCCGCAGGTGCCCCACGGCGCGCACCTGCATGTGACCGGATGCGCCAAGGGCTGCGCGCGGCAGGCGCCGGCCACGGTGGTGCTGCGGGCAGAAGGTCAAGACGAGGGCGAAGGCCCTGTCTATTCCGTAGTGCGCCACGGCCGTGCCGGGGATAGGGCGCAGGAGCAGCGGACCCTGGCCTCGGTGCGAGACAATCCGGGATTGCTGTTTTCAAAAGAATAATGCTGCACCGCTACGAAACCGATGGCGCCGAGATCTACCGGCAGTCCTTTGCCACCATCCGCCGCGAGGCGGCGCTGGAACGCTTCACGCCTGTCGAGGAACGCGTGGTGGTGCGCATGATCCACGCCGCTGGCCTGGTGGAGCTGGCCCCGCACGTGGCCTTCTCGCCCGGCATGGCCGAGGCCGCCGCGCAGGCCCTGCAAAAGGGTGCGCCCGTGCTGTGCGACGTGCGCATGGTCAGCGAGGGCATCACGCGCTCGCGCCTGCCCGCCGCCAACCCCATCATCTGCACGCTGCAGGACGAGCGCGTGCCCGCGCTGGCCCGTGACATGGGCAATACGCGCAGCGCCGCCGCGCTGGAGCTGTGGCGCCCGCACCTGGCCGGGGCCGTGGTGGCCATCGGCAATGCGCCCACGGCCCTGTTCCACCTGCTCAACATGCTGCAGGACCCGGCCTGCCCCCGGCCGGCCGCCATCATCGGCTGCCCCGTGGGCTTTGTGGGCGCCATGGAATCCAAGCAGGCGCTGATGCAGGACCTGCCCGTTCCCTGCATGGCCGTGCATGGCCGCCTGGGCGGCTCGGCCATTACCGTGGCCGCCATCAACGCACTGGCCAGCCATGTCGAGTAGGCAGCCGCGTCCCAGCCAGGGCGGGCCCGGCATTGTCTGCGTGGGCCTGGGCCCGGGCGACCCCGAACTCATGAGCGTCAAGGCCGACCGCCTGGTGCGCGGCGCCCGCCAGGTGGCTTTTTTCCGCAAGAAGGGCCGGCCCGGCAAGGCCCGCCAGCTGGTGGACGGCCTGCTGGCCCAAGGCGCTGCCGAGCACGCCATGGAATACCCGGTGACCACCGAGCTGCCCGTGGACAGCCCCGCCTATGTGGACCTGCTGGCGCGCTTCTACGACGACTGGTGCCTGCGCCTGGAAGCGCTGGCGCAGACCGGGCAGGTGGTGGTGCTGTGCGAGGGCGACCCCTTCCTCTACGGCTCCTTCATGCATCTGTACACCCGGTTGCGCGAACGCGGCCAGGTGCCGCTGGACGTGGTGCCCGGCATCCCCGGCATGGTGGGCTGCTGGCACGCCACGGGCGAGCCCATCACCTGGGGCGACGACGTGCTCAGCGTGATGACCGGCACCCTGTCGGAAGACGAGCTGGTGCGCCGCATGCAGACGGCCGAGGCCCTGGTTGTCATGAAGGTCGGCCGCAACCTGCCGCGCATCCGCCGCGCCCTGCAGCGCACGGGCCGGCTTGACGCCGCCTGGCTGGTGCAGAACGGCACCACGGACAGCGAGCAGGTCGCGCGCCTGGGTGATGTGTCCGACGACGCCTGCCCCTATTTCGCCATCGTGCTCGTGCACGGCCAGGGCCGCCGGCCGGAGGCCGCATGGTGAGCGCCGGCCGCCTGACGGTGGTGGGGCTGGGCCCGGGCGCCCTGGACCAGATCACGCCCGAAGCCGCAGCCGCCTTGCACGCGGCCGACGATGTGGTCGGCTACCTGCCCTATGTGTCCCGCGCGCAGGCCCTGCTGGCGCAGGCGGGTCAGGGCCAGGCCGTGGCCTGGCATGCCTCGGACAACCGCGTGGAGCTAGAGCGCGCGCGTCAGGCGCTGGCGCTGGCCGCGCAGGGGCGGCAGGTGGTCGTGGTGTCCTCGGGCGACCCGGGCGTGTTCGCCATGGCGTCGGCCGTGTTCGAGGCCATGGAATCGGCCGATGCGGTGCAGGCCGCCGCCTGGCAGGCGCTCGATATCCAGGTGCTGCCCGGCATCACCGCCATGCTGGCCGCCGCCGCGCGCGCTGGCGCGCCGCTGGGCCATGACTTTTGCTGCATCAATCTCTCGGACAACCTCAAGCCCTGGCCGGTGATCGCGCGGCGCGTGGAACTGGCGGCCGAGGCCGACTTCGCCATGGCCTTCTACAACCCGCGCTCCAAGAGCCGGCCCGAAGGCTTTGTGCGCCTGCTGCAGCTGCTGCGCACCCATTGCGAGCCGCAGCGCCTGCTGGTGTTCGCGCGGGCCGTGTCCACGCCCGAGGAACACTTGCACGTATGCACGCTGGCCGAGGCCACGCCCGAGATGGCCGACATGCGCACCGTGGTCCTGGTGGGCAACAGCGCCACGCGCCGCGTGGGCCGCTGGGTCTACACGCCACGCCACTACGGCATGGATGGCGGCGCGGGCGGTGCTGTCAGCGCCGTCGGCAGCACGCCATGAGCAATCCAGTGCAGCACCGCAGCCACCGACCCGGTGCGCTGGCGCTGCGGCAGCGCCGGGCGCTGCACCATCACCACGGGCAGGCCCAGGGCACGCGCGGCATCGAGCTTGCCGCGCGTGGCCTCGCCGCCCGCGTTCTTGGCCACCAGCCATTCGATGCCGTGCGTGCGCAGCAAGGCTTCATCGTCGTCCGCGCTGAAAGGACCGCGCCCCAGCACGACCGTGGTGTGGGGCAGGGGCAGGCTGCCGGGCCCGGGCGCATCGACCAGGCGCAGCAGATAGTGGTGCTGCGGCTGGCCCGCAAAGGCCGCAAGCTGCTTGCGGCCCACAGCCAGAAACACCCGGGCGGCTGCCTGGGGCAGGGCGGCAGCGGCGGCTTGCATGTCGGGCACGTCGATCCAGGCATCGCCGGCACTGGCCTGCCAGGGCTCGCGTTCCAGCGCCAGCAGCGGCGTGCCGGTGGCGGCGCAGGCCTGGCAGGCATTGCGGCTCATCTGTGCGGCGAACGGGTGGGTGGCATCGACCACATGGCTGATGGCCTGCCCGCGCAGGAATTGCGCCAGGCCCTGGGCACCGCCAAAGCCTCCCACGCGCGTGGGCAGGGGCTGGGCCACGGGCGACTGCGTGACGCCCGCATACGAGAACACGGCGGCAATGCCGGCGCGGTGCAGGGCCTGGGCCAGCTGGCTGGCGCCGCTGGTGCCGCCCAGCAGGAGAACATGGGGCATGACTGATCCCTGGTTGACATTGGTGGGCCTGAACGAAGACGGCCTGGACGGCCTCGCGCCCGCCGCGTTGCGCGCGCTGGACGCGGCCGAGACCGTTTTTGGCGGGCCGCGCCACCTGGCGCTGGCCGGTGCCGGCGAGCGGGGCCGTCCCTGGCCCGTGCCCTTTGACGTGGCTCCCGTGCTGGCCTGCCGTGGCCGGCCCACGGTGGTGCTGGCGTCGGGCGATCCGTTCTGGTTCGGGGCGGGCGGCAGCCTGGCGGCGCATCTGGCGCCGCAGGAGTGGCGCTGCCACGCCCAACCCTCGACATTTTCGCTGCTGGCGTCCCGCCTGGGCTGGAAGCTGGAAGACACGGTCTGCCTGGGCCTGCATGCCGGCCATGTGCAGCAGTTGCTGCCGCACCTGTCGCCAGGCCGCCAGTCGCTGGTGCTGCTGCGCGATGGCGCCGCCGTGGCCGCACTGGCCGACTGGCTTGTGCAGGAAGGCTGGGGCGACAGCCGCCTGGAGGTCATGGAATCCGTGGGCGGCCCGCGCGAGCGCCGCCGTGCATGGCGCGCCGCCGAAGCCGCCCAGGCCCTGGCCGCCGACCCTGCCTGCGCGCCCGTGGCCGTGGCCGTGCTCGCCCAGGGCGGCGCGGCCCTGCCCCTGGTGCCGGGCCGGCCCAACCACTGGTACGCCAACGACGGCCAGATCACCAAGGCCCCGGCCCGCGCGCTGACCCTGGCGGCTCTTGCGCCGCGCCACGGCGAATGCCTGTGGGATGTGGGCGGCGGCTCGGGCTCGGTGGCCGTGGAGTGGTGCCTGGCCGGTGGCTCGGCCATCAGCCTGGAGCAGCATGCGGCGCGTGCGGACAACATCCGCCTCAACGCCCGGCGCTTCGGACTGCAGGCGCGCCTGCGCGTGGTGCAGGGCGTGGCGCCCGAGGCGCTGGCCGAACTGCAGGCGCTGGCCCGGCCCCAGGCCGTGTTCGTGGGCGGGGGCTTTGACGCCGAATTGTTCGATCGCCTGCAGGCCCTCATGCCCGCAGGCTGCCGCCTGGTGGTCAATGCCGTGACGCTGGAGACCGAGGCCCTGCTGGTGCAACTGCAGGCCCAGCATGGCGGCCAGCTGCTGCGGCTGGAGATCTCCAGCGCCGAGCCGCTGGGCCGCATGCGCAGCTGGAAGGCTGCGCGGCCGCTGGTGCAGTGGAGCTGGCAGCGGTGAACCCGGACGAAGCCATCCCCCACCGCTGCGGCGTGCTGGGCCTGGGCCTGCACACCGACGCACTGCCCGATGCGCTGCAGGCGCTGTGGCAGCGGGCCCAGGCGCACCTGCTGCAGCAAGCCTGCGCGCCGCAGCCCGTCTGCGCGGTGGCCGTGCTGGACACCAAGGCCGGCCATCCGGCGCTGGAGGCCTGGATGTCGGCGGTCGTGCCCTCGGCCGTCCTGGTCCGTGTGCCGTCCGCGCAATTGCCGGGCCAGCCGGTGGTCACCCAATCGCCGCGCATGCTGGCGCGCTACGGCACCGGCAGCGTGGCCGAGGCGGCGGCGTTGGCCGCCGCAGGCCCGCACTCCGCCCTGAGCGTGACCCGCCTGGTGGCGGACGACGGCAGCGCCACCCTGGCCCTGGCCGTGGGCCAGGGCGGACCTCTGAACTGTTGCCTGGCCCACGCCAGCCAGGCCAAGAAACAAGGAGCAACGGCATGACCGTGCATTTCATCGGCGCCGGCCCCGGCGCCGCCGACCTGATCACCGTGCGCGGGCGCGACCTCATGGCGGCCTGCCCGGTCTGCCTGTATGCGGGCTCGCTCATTCCCTCGGAACTGCTGGCGCACTGCCCGCCGGGCGCGCGCATCGTCAACACCGCATCCATGAGCCTGGACGACATCGTGGCCGAGATCCAGGCCGCCGAGGCGCGTGGCGAAGACGTGGCGCGCCTGCACTCGGGCGACCTGTCCGTGTGGTCGGCCATGGGCGAGCAGCTGCGCCGCCTGCGCGAGGCCGGCATTGCCTACACCGTCACGCCCGGCGTGCCCTCGTTCGCGGCCGCCGCCGCCACGCTGGGCGCGGAGCTGACCCTGCCCGGCCTGTGCCAGTCCGTGGTGCTGACGCGCACCTCGGGCCGCGCCACGGCCATGCCCGAGGGTGAGAACCTGGCCGCCTTCGCGGCCACGGGCGCCGTGCTGGCCATCCATCTGTCCATCCATGTGGCCGCCAAGGTGCAGTCCGAGCTGCTGCCGCACTACGGCGCCGACTGCCCCGTGGCCATCGTCTGGCGCGCCAGCTGGCCTGACGAAACCGTGGTGCGCACCACGGTGGGCAGCCTGACCGAGGCCGTGGCCACCCACATGGAGCGCACGGCCCTGATCCTGGTGGGCCGCAGCCTGCAGGCCGAGGACTTCGGCGAAAGCCGCCTCTACGCGGCCGACTACGACCGCCGCTACCGCCCGCTGGGCACCGAGCCGCGCTTTCCCGCCACCGATGTGCATGCGAATGCCGCGCTGGATACCGCGAGGGATACCGTGATCGACGTGCCCCTCGGGAACCCCGCCCCATGAGCGCGGCCCTGCCGCCCGTGGCGCTGAGCTTGATCGGCATCGGCACGGGCAACCCCGACCACCTCACGCGCGAAGCCCAGGCCGCCATGCAGGCCGCCGACCTGATCCTGCTGCCGCACAAGGGCGAGGACAAGGCCGAACTCGCCGCCCTGCGCCGCGACCTGTGCGATGCCGTGCTCACTGCGCCCGGCCCGCGCATCGAAGGCTTCGACATGCCCGTGCGCCGCAGCGTGGGCGACGACTACCTGGCCCAGGTCGATGAATGGCATGCGGCCATCACGCGCTGCTGGCAGGCGGCCATCACCCGTTCCCTGGACGGGGGGCTGCAGCCGCGCAGCCCCGGCCAGCCCTTGCAGGTCGCCCTGCTGGTCTGGGGGGACCCGGCGCTGTACGACAGCACCCTGCGCATTGCCGCGCGCATGCAGCCGGCGCCGCACAGCGTGCGCGTGGTGGCGGGCATCAGCTCCATGCAGGTGCTGTGCGCCGCGCATGCGATTGCGCTCAACGGCATAGGCCAGCCCTTCGTGGTGACCACGGGCCGCCAGCTGCGCGAGCAGGGCTGGCCGCCCGGCGTGGACACGGCCGTGGTGATGCTGGACGGGCAGTGCAGCTTCACCGAGCTGCCCTCCCACGGCCTGCACATCTGGTGGGGTGCCTACCTGGGCATGGACCGCCAGATGCTGGACAGCGGCCCGCTGGCCGAGGCCGCCCCGCGCATCGTGCAGGCCCGCGCCGCAGCGCGCGAGCGGCATGGCTGGATCATGGATATCTACCTGCTGCGGCGCGGGGACTGAGGCCGAGGCTGCTGCCGACGCCGGCCCCCACGCTGTACACCCCCTTCATCAAGGAATCCCGCCATGCAGATGGACAACATCCCCTTCAACACCACCGACTGGGCCGCCGTGGCGCCCACCGAGCATTCGGCCGAGGCCGGCCAGGCGTTCTGGCGCACGCAGAACTTCGGCAACATCCGCGTGCGCACGGTGGAGTACACGCCCGGCTATGTCTCCGACCACTGGTGCACCAAGGGCCATGTGCTGCTGTGCCTGGAAGGGGAGCTGGAGACCGAACTGGCGGACGGCCGCCGCTTCACGCTGACGCCCGGCATGAGCTACCAGGTGGCGGACAACGCCGAGCCGCACCGCTCGCGCTCGCCCAAGGGCGCCAGGCTCTTCGTGGTGGACTGAACCTGCAGGCACGATCGGCACGGCAGCGCGCTGCAGGTCTGCGACAGGTTCGCGCCGGCGCGGGCGAGAGCTGCGCAAACGTGCCGTCATTGAGTGGCGTACGGCACGGGTTGCCAGGGTGCCCATGCCGGGGGGTGGAATGCCTGACGGACGGCTCTCCAGGTACACAGTCATCGGCCATCAACTCAGCGGCGAAGTAGGCATTGCCGATGGCGACAGCCCTTGTGGCCGGGCTTGTGCACAATGAAGAGCTTTCGCCCAGCCTCTTCACGCGATGCAGCAAGAACCCGACTTCCTCCACAACCTGAACCAGGAATTCCGGGACGGCAGGCGCTGGCTGGACCGCACCATCGTGCTGGCCTATGCCGCCGCCGCCGGGCTGTGCGTGGTGGCCTTCACGCTGATGGCCGACGCGGGCTTCGAATTCTTCGAGAGCATCTACCACTGGCAGGGCGGCTGGGCCGTGCTGCTGTGGATGCCTGCCGTCACGGCGGGCGCCGTGTGGCTCACGCGGCGCTGGGCGCCGGGTGCGGCGGGATCGGGCATTCCGCAGGTGATCGCCACGCTGGACCCGGCGCTGGACTCCACGCAGCGCGGGCGCTTCGTGTCGCTGTGGCTGTCCTTCGCCAAGATGGCGCTGGCCAGCGCAGGCTTTGCGGCGGGGCTGTCCATCGGGCGCGAGGGGCCGTCGGTGCAGGTGGCCGCCGGTGTCATGCACCATGCGCGGCGCTGGTTCGGCCCTCATTCGGGTATCAGCCACCATGCGCTGCTGGTGGCCGGCGGCGCGGCCGGCATTGCGGCGGCCTTCAACGCGCCGCTGGCCGGCGTGGTCTTCGCCATCGAGGAGCTGTCGCGCAAGCTGGAGTCGCGCTCCAGCGGCCTGATCATCGCGGCCATCGTGCTGGCCGGCCTGATGGGCGTGTCGGCCTTCGGCAACCTCAGCTATTTCGGGCGCATCCAGGTGCCCCACCTGACCTGGGACGCGCTGCTGCCGGGCCTGTGCGTGACCCTGGCCTGCGGCGTGCTGGGAGGCCTGTTCGCCAAGCTGCTGGCCGCCTCGCTGACCCGCGCGCCCGAGCGGCTCAACCAGCTGCGCGCGCGCTTTCCCATCCGCTTCGCGGCGGCGGTCGCGCTGGTGATCGCCGTCATCGGCATGGTCACGGGCGGCGCCACCTTCGGCGCGGGCTCGGAAGCCGTCAAGCACATGCTGGCGGGCCAGGCCGACGTGCCTTCGTTCTACGTCACCCTGAAGTTCATCGCCACCTGGCTGTCGGCCTGGGTGGGCGTGCCGGGCGGCATCTTCGCGCCGTCGCTGTCCATTGGCGCGGGCGTGGGCCACAACGTGGCCGGCCTCATGGGCGCAGACATCGCGCCCGCCCTCATCGCCATGGGCATGGCCGCCTTCCTGGCCGCCGTGACGCAGGCGCCGCTGACGGCCTTCATCATCGTCATGGAGATGGTGGACGGCCACTCCATGGTGCTCAGCCTCATGGCGGCGGCCATGCTGGCCAGCCTGGTCTCGCGCATGCTGGCCCGGCCGCTGTACGAGACGCTGGCCCAGCACATGCTGAGCATGGTGGTCGCACCTGCTCCTGCTCCTGCTCCTGCGTCGGCACCCGCACCGGTGCCCGAGCAGGCCTCTCCCCCGAAGGACCAGGACAAGCCCGCAGGCGCCTGAAGCGGGCGCGCTTGGCTGACAGCCAATGGCGAATGCCGATGGCCTGGGTGTGCTGCACGCCACGCCATGCTCCCTTCCTGAGTCCGGACGCAAACCCAAGGAAAGGAACGCGGCATGTGGGAGGAAGTGGCCAACACCCTGGTCGAGGAATTTTCCAGCCTGCCCGATGCGGCCGAGGTCACGCGCGTCATGGTGCGCCTGCTGCTGGCGGCGCTGCTGGGCGGCATCGTCGGCTACGAGCGCGAGCACAAGGGCAAGGCCGCAGGCCTGCGCACCCACATGCTGGTGGCCATGGGCGCGGCGCTGTTCGTGCTGGTGCCCGAGCGCGGCGGCATGGACATTGCCGACATGAGCCGCGTGATCCAGGGCGTGGTGGCCGGCGTAGGCTTCCTGGGCGCGGGCGCCATCATCAAGCGCCACTCCGAGGAACAGGTGCAGGGCCTGACCACGGCAGCCGGCATCTGGATGACGGCCGCCATCGGCGTGGCCTGCGGCCTGGGGCGCGAAGCCATCGCGCTGCTGGCCACGCTGCTGGCCATCGTCATCCTCGTGATGCTGCCGCATGTGGTCAGTGCGCCGCCCCCGCACGATGACGCGGAGCCGGACACCAAGCCGCGCGAGACCTGAGGGCGGGCTGCGGCTCAGGCGTGCGGCTGTGAGTCGGGTGGCGGGGACTTCGCCTGTGCCAGCAAACTGTCCCAATCGCCAGGAGGGTGCCCGTTGGCGAGCATTTTTCGGAACACCCTGTAGGCATCGTCGCTGCCCTCATAGGCTCGCCTGGTGTCCTCATCGTTGACCCAGGCGAACACGATGATTTTGCTGGGGGCGTGAAAGCGAAAGAACAGGCGGTACTGCTGGAAGAACCTGGCCCGAAACCAGTGCTTGTGCTCCTCGCCCAGGGTATGGCCCTGGCGGTAGTCTGGCCGCGTCGGATCCTGCGGGATGACATCGAATGCCAGCTTGCGGATCGCCGCCAATCGCTTGGTCGCGTTCTTGCGTGTGTACCCGCCAGGGTCCTTCGTTTTCAGACCCTCCACTTCCTGGCTCAACGCCTGTAGCTGGGCCAGGAAAAGCGGGTGCATGAATACCGTCCAGCCGTGAATGCGCAAGGGGGCGGGCGGTACGGCGCTCATTCGTCGTCTGCCGAAAGCGGTGCATCCAGATCGACCTCGATGCCTTCGGTCAGCGCCTGGATCTGCTGCGCCAGACGGGCATCCATGGTCTGCAGGCGCTCGGGGTGGGCTGCCATGTCCTGGGCCAGAAAGCCGAGAAACTGGCCCAGCACGGGATCGGCATCCTCGGTGGAGTCGGCGCGACTGAGCACGACCTCCCCGCCGGGCAGGATGGTGTAGTGGATCCTGTCGCGCTTGCTCAGGTGCAATGCGCGGCGAACGGCTTCGGGGATGGTGGTCTGGTAGCGGTCAGTGAGCGTGGATTCGGCTTCAAGTGTCGAAAACATGATGGCATCTCCTGATAGGCTGCCATGCATGGTAATGCAGGTGCATTACCATGCCCGGGCGAAAGGTTCCTTCCCGGAAAGCACGCGCCTCGCGCCTCAGAAATCCACACTCGCACTCAGCGAGAACATGCGCGGACCGCCCACCGTCAGGTAGCCCGAACCCGGGTAGCCGCCCACGGAGGCCCAGTAGTTGCGATCCGTCGCGTTGTCCACGCGCAGGCGCAGCGTGAGCAGCTTGCCCTGCACTTCGGTCATGTAGCGCACGCCCAGGTCCAGGCGGTTCCATCCGGCCACGCGCAGGGTGTTGACGTCGTTGGCGTAGCTGGCGCCGGTGTGCACCAGGCGGCCGTCCAGCGCCAGGCCGTTGATGCCCGGCACATCCCACTCCACGCCCGCCGTGGCCTGGAAGCGCGGCACGCCGATGACGCGCTTGCCGTCGGTGGTGGCGCGGCCCGTGCTTTGCTGCCTGGCGTCCAGCCAGGTGGCGCCGCCCAGCAGGCGCAGGCCGCGCATGGGTTCGCCGAAGACGTTGAATTCCACGCCCTGGTGACGGTCCTTGCCGGCCGAGGTGAACAGGTTGCCGTCGATCAGCGAGCGCGGCTTGTCGGTGGAGAAGAAGGCCAGGCCGCCGCCCAGCTTGCCGCCGTCGTACTTGACGCCCACTTCCTTTTGCTTGGTCACGTAGGGCGACATTTGCTGGCCCGCGTTGGCGATGATGGTGTCGCCCGACTTGGCCGGCGCCGTGTCGCCCTGGGCCAGTCCCTCGATGTAGTTGCCGTAAAGCGATACCTGGGGCGTGAGCTTGAACACCGCGCCCAGCACCGGGCTGGTGCGGCTCTGGTCATAGGCCGTGCGCACGCCGCCCTGGCTGGTGACCGCGCCGTTGCTGACGATGCGATAGCTCACCGAGTCGGTCTCTATGGTCTGGCGGCGCACGCCGGCCGTCACCAGCATGCGGCCGTCCATCAGCGACAGCGTGTCGCCCAAGGCAAAGCTGTTCAGGCGCGTGCCCCGGTTGTAGGCGGGGTTGGACAGGTCGTTGCCCAGGTAGTTGAGCGGCGTGATCGCGTAGTAGCGCGGGTCGTAGAGATTGGTGGCCAGCGTGTTGCTGCCCCCGCCGGTGCTCATGCCGTAGGCGTTGTAGACCTTGAGGTCGAAGGCCGAGTAGCTGGCCACGATCTCATGGCCCACGCTGCCCGTGTTCAGGCGTGCGCGCACGCCCAGCTCGCCTGTGCTCACGCGGTCCTTGCGCGCGTTGTCGAAGCGGCTGGTGGTGGCCGCGCCATTGCCGGCCGCCGCCAGCGTGATGTTGGCCAGCGAGTTGTTCTCTGAACTGCGGCGCAGGCCGTAGGCGGCCCAGGCCGTCACGTTGCTGTTGATGTCCCATTCGCCGCGCAGCGTGCCGAACAGGTCGCGCTCGTCGGAATAGGTCCAGGGCTGGGCCCAGTTGGAGGAAGCATCGGGCGCCGCAGGAATGGCGGCCAGCCCTGCGCCCGGCGTGACGTTGGTGCGCGTGCGCTTGAGGCGGTTGTCCTGCCAGCCGATGTCGCCCGACAGGCGCACATTGCGGCTGCGCCAGTCCATGCCCACGGACAACAGATCGAGCTTGGAGCTTTCCTGGTCGATGGCGGTATCGCCGCCCCGGTGCGCGGCATTGAGGCGGATGCCCGTGGCCTGGTCGGGGCCGAAGCGCCGGCTCACGTCCGCCGCCATGAAGGCCTGGCCGCCGCTGGCAATGCCCGCCGTCACGCGCGACAGCGGATCGCTGCCCGCGCGCTTGGGCAGCAGGTTGATGTTGCCGCCCAGGCCGCCGCCATTGGGGCTGGCGCCCATCAGAAAGGCCGATGCGCCGCGCAGCAGCTCCACGCGCTCGAACAGCTCGGTGGCGATGTACTGGCGCGGCAGCAACGCATACAGGCCGTTGTAGGCGACGTCGTCCGAGCCCAGCACGAAGCCGCGCACGAAGTAGGACTCCTGGAAATTGCCGAAGCCGCGCGCCACGCGCACGGAAGGATCGTTCTGCAGCACATCGCCCACGCTCTTGGCCTGGCGGTCCTGGATCAGCTCGTTGGTGTAGCTGGTGATGGAGAACGGCGTCTCCATGTTGTCGCGCGTGCCCAGAATCCCGGCCCGCCCGCCGCGCGCCACCTGGCCGCCCGCGTAGGGCTTGGACAGGCCTTCAGCCGACGCATCGGCACTGGCCTCCACGGTGACGGTGCCCAGCTCGGGTGCGGCCGTTGTCGTGGAAGGGGCAGGCTGGGCCCATGCGGCGCCAGCAGACAAAAGAAGGGCCAGGGCCCCGGCGATCGGGGTCAGCGTGTGGAGGGGGGAGTGCATGGAGAAAACGGGATGAGAATGATTCCCAATAATTTTATCGATGCGACTCCCCCGTATGGAGCTTGTAGGGAGATGTGTCTGTTTGTGCCCACATCCCTGCCAGCGCATCGCTGCCGAAGCTGCGCTTGTGCCGGCTGTGGAAACTTGCTTATCATCCGGTCGGCCCCCTGTCCCGGGGCCGGTGCGTAAGAACACCAATACACAGCGGTTGAGCCTCCCCGAAAGCGAGTTCTGTCCCTTACCGGAGCACGGAACGATGATCACCGTTTCTCACCCCTTGGTCTGCGCCCAGTTCACTGGTATCGCAGGCTTTTTCATGACCGCATTCACTTCGGCCGGTCTTTTCCATACCTTGTCACCCCTGCAACTGGGGCGCTCTTTGCTCCACTTCGCACGGAGGGCGCAGCCATGAAGCAGACCAAGGAACAGGCCAAGACCTCGGCCGCCAGGATTGAGCGGCTGACGCGAGATATCTCCGAGATCCACAAGCTGGTGGATGAGGGCTGCGCCGAGATCTCGGCCACGGCGCAGATGGCCTTGAAGTGGCTGGAGACGCCGGAGGGCTGCCAGCGGCTGGACGTGGTGGCCGAGGCCTTGAAGATGATTCGCCACAACGCCCTGTTCACGGGCGACTGCTCCAGAAGCAAGGCGATCTCGGCAGGCAGCACGTACCGCAATCTGGCCCAACGGCGGCTGCGCGAGGCCGAGAAGGCGGCCGATGAGGCGCGCGTGGCGCAGGCCGTGCGGGATTCGGCGGCTTAGCGCCGCAGCGTGCACCGGGCCAGGTGCGCGCGCCGAGGGCATCGGCGCCTGCTCAGGCGCTGGCCAGCAGCTCCCGCGAACACGCCTGCGCCTCATCCTCCCCCTGCACGAACGCAACCCGCATGCCCAGCGCCTTGCCCATGCCTTGCACGGCCAGGCGCAGGGCGGCGGGCACGGCGCGCTCGCGCGTGATGACGACCATGCCCCGGCACAGCTGGCGCATGCGTTCGCGGTTGCGCTTGAAGAACAGGGCGCGCTGCTTGCGTTCTTCGTGGCTTTCCTCGGGGTGGTCGCCGGGCAGGTGATCGGTGAGCAGCACGAAGTGCCGGCCCTGGTCGAGCAGGGATTCCAGCTGGCCTTCGGCCGATGCGTCTTCGTTGGTGCGGGCCTTCTGCGCCGCATGCTCGCGCAGGTAGACCAGGGGAAAGTGGGTGGTGTCGAGCAGCATGGCATTTCTCCTGAAAGGGGCGGGCCGTCAGTACAGGTCGTTCCTGACCGCATGGGCGTAGTGGGCGTTGGCCTGTTCCTGTTGGGCGGCATCCATGGCGGGCGCCGTGGCATCGGCCAACTGCGTGAGGGCGGCCATCATCTGGCCCACGGTGGGCAGGGCGGTGCGGTCCAGCTGGCTTGACGGGTTCCAGAGGCCGGAGCGGTGGATGGCCTTGCCGCAGTGCAGCAGCACCTCGTCGACCAGCACCACGGTGGCGGTCTTGGGCGTGCCCCTGCCTTCACTCAGCTCCTGCAGCAGATGGGGGTCGGTGGAGATGCGGCCGCGCCCGTTGATGCGCAGGAAGATGTCCAGTCCCGGGAACAGGAAGAGCATGGCCAGGCGGTCATCGGCCTGCAGGTTGCGCAGGGATTCGATGCGGTTGTTGCCGGGCCAGTCGGCAAAGGCCACGGTGCGCTCGTCCAGCACCTGCACAAAGCCGGGTGGCCCGCCGCGCGGCGAGGCATCCAGGCCGCGTTCGCCGGCCGTGGCCAGGCAAAAGAAGCTGGCCTGGCGCAGATAGGCCTCGTGGAAGTCGGACAGGCGGTCGCGCACGGCCTTCTGGATTCTTTCTGCCGGGGCGGCGTAGAGCGAGTCCAGGTCGATGGCCGGGCCTGGCGGCTCTGCAAGGGCGGTGTTGTCTGTGTGCATGGCACAAGCGTAAGAACAAAGGCGTTGGCGGCTGTAGACTGGATCGGCCAACAAATAGCTCAAAGACGCCATGCCCGATGCCATTCTTGAACTGGTCAGCCATGTGAACCGTGCCGATGGCCCCGTGCTGATCGCGGCCGTGGGCAACCAGGACGAGGAGCTGGCCTCCGAGCCGCACCGCCACGCGCGCGGCCAGCTGTTCGGCTCGCTGCGCGGGCTGCTGTCGGTGGGCGTGGAAGACGCGGTCTGGGTGGTGCCCGCCATCCATGCCGTTTGGCTGCCGCCGCACCAGCTGCATTCGGGCCGCTCCCATGGTCCCTTCCACGGCTGGAGCGTCTATGTGGCGGAGCCGGCCTGCGCCGACTTGCCGAAGCGGCCCTGCGCCATCCGCACCTCGGGCCTGCTGCGCGAGGCCGTGCTGCGCGCCGCCGGCTGGGGATGGCAGCAAGGCGTGCCCACAACGCAGCCCGTGCAACCAGGCCCTTCGGCGGACCGGGCCCGTGCCCATGTGATGGCGGTGATCCTGGACGAGATCCGCACCCTGCCCGTGGAGCCCCTGGGCCTGCCCCTGCCCGCCGACCCGCGCCTGCAGCGCATCGCCCGCGCACTGATCGCCGACCCGGCCGATGCCCGCGACCTGGAGGCCTGGGCGCGCTGGGCCGCAGTCAGCTCGCGCACGCTGAGCCGGCGCTTTGTGTCGGAGACGGGCTTCAGCTTCACCGCCTGGCGCCAGCGCGCGCGGCTGATGCGCTCGCTGGAGATGCTGGCCGCCGGTGCGCCGGTGACGAACATCGCGCTGGACCTGGGCTACGCCACGGCCAGCGCCTTCATCGGCTTGTTCCGGCGCACGTTCGGGGAGACGCCTGCGGCGTACCGGGGGAGGTTGGGGGCGAGTGCAAGTTGAGGCGGGGTCGGTGACTGGATTGCCACATGAAAGTAGGATCACTCACTTGCCTACAGGGAGCCGCCCATGCAGACCACTCAGCAAATGAGCATCACCTTGCCCAATGACATCGCCGATGCGGTCAGGGCCAAAGTGAGGGCCGGTGAGTACGCCAGCGAAAGCGAGGTGATCTGCGCGGGGTTGAAAGCGCTGATGGACAAGGATCGCGGCCTGGATAGCTGGCTGCACCTGGAGGTAGGCCCTGCTTATGACGCCTTGAGGGCTGATCCCTCCAGCACCGTCACCCTCGGCCAGTTGCGGGAGCGTCTGGCTGCCGAGCGCAGCGGCGGCAACGGCGCGTGACGCTGCCCGCGTCGCTCCTGGGTGACTTCGCCTACAACCGCTGCAACTGCGCATTCAGATACGCATCGCGCGAGGGCAGCAGGTGCTCGGCGCACAGGCGGACCAGGGCGTCGCGGTCCTGGGCGCGCAGGGCTTCGATCATCTGCCAGTGTTCCTGGCGTGCGCGCTCGCGGTAGTCGGCCGAGACCAGGGAGGCGAAGCGGATGGGGTGGGTCTGGCGCGCGTATTCGGTGATGGCCTTGTGCAGCGTGTCGTTGCCCGCCAGTGCAAACAGTTCCTGGTGAAAGGCCAGGTTGATGCGGAACACCAGGCGCGCGTTGCCTTCGGCCACGGCGGCGTCGTGCTGCTGCTGGATGGCGGTCAGGCGGTCCAGGCTTTCGGGGGGAACGGGCAGGGGGATCTTGCGCGCGGCCTCGACTTCCAGCATGCCGCGCAGCTCGTACAGTTCCTGCACTTCCTGGGTGGAGAAGGAGCGCACCAGGGCGCCCACGTTCTTGCGGCGCTCGATGAGGCCCATGCGGTCCAGCGCGGCCAGGGCCTCGCGGGCCACATGGCGCTTGACGTCGAAGCGGGCCATGAGGTCGTCCTCCACCAGGCGTTCGCGCGGGTGCAGCCGGCCGAAGACCACGTCCTCTTCCAGCGCGGCCACCATGGCGCCCAGGGCGTCCGGTGCCGGCGCGGGTTCTGCATCCAGGGAAATCGGCAATGGGGCGGCAGCGACCATCAAGACAGGCGGTTGGGACAAAGACGCCATTTTGTCCGAATTGACCGCCTGCGCCGACTATTCACGCCGGCCGGGAATGGTGCCGCGCTCGGTGGCGCAGCGCAGGAAGTCGAAGTCCACGCCCTGGTCGGCCTGGTTCACGGTGGTGAGGAAGAGCTTGCGGTAGCCGCGCTCGGCCGTGGGCACGGCCACCGGCTGCTCGCGGGCGCGGCGGGCCAGTTCCTCGTCGCCGACCTGCAGCGTCAGCTCGCGGCGCGCCACCGACAGCGTGATGCGGTCGCCATTCCTCACATGGGCCAGCGGCCCTCCCACGGCTGATTCGGGCGTGACGTGCAGCACGATGGTGCCGAAGGCCGTGCCGCTCATGCGCCCGTCGGAGATGCGCACGATGTCCTTGACGCCGGCCCGCGCCAGCTTGCGCGGGATGGGGATGTAGCCGGCCTCGGGCATGCCGGGCGCGCCCTTGGGGCCGATGTTCTTGAGCACGAGGATGTCGTCGGCCGTCACGTCCAGATCGTCGCTGTCGATGCGGTGGGCCAGGTCGGCCGCGTTCTCGAAGACCACGGCGCGGCCTTCGTGCTCCATGAGCCGGGGATGGGCGGCCGACTGCTTGATGATGGCGCCGCCCGGCGCGAGGTTGCCGCGCAGCACGGCGATGCCGCCCTGCGGGTAGATGGGGTTGGAGCGCGGGCGCACCACGTCCTGCGCAAAGCCGGGGCCGGCGCGATCGATCTCTTCGCCCAGCGTGCGGCCGGTGACGGTGAGGGCATCCAGGTTCAGCAGGGGCTTGAGCTCGCGCAGCAGCGTGGCCATGCCGCCCGCGTGGTGGAAGTCCTCCATGTAGTGATCGCCCGAGGGCTTGAGGTCCAGCAGCACGGGCGTGTCGCGGCCCATGCGGTCCAGGGCCTGCAGGTCGATGTCATAGCCCATGCGCCCCGCAATGGCGGCCAGGTGCACCAGCCCGTTGGTGGAGCCGCCGATGGCCAGCAGCACGCGCATGGCGTTTTCGAAGGCGGCGGGCGTGAGGATTTTGTCGATGGTCAGGCCCTCGCGCGCCATGCGCACGGCCTCGGTGCCGGTCTGCTCGGCAATGCGGATGCGGTCGGCCGTGACGGCGGGGGGCGAGGCGCCGCCGGGCACGGTCATGCCCAGCGCCTCGGCAATGCAGGCCATGGTGCTGGCCGTGCCCATGACCGAGCAGGTACCCACGCTGGCCACCAGCTGGTTGTTCACGTCGGCGATCTCTTCGGCGTCGATCTCTTCGGCGCGGAACTTGCCCCAGTAGCGGCGGCAGTCCGTGCAGGCGCCCACGCGCTCGCTGCGGTGCGAGCCGGTGAGCATCGACCCGGTGATCAGCTGGATGGCCGGGATGCCGGCCGAGGCCGCGCCCATCAACTGGGCCGGCACCGTCTTGTCGCAGCCGCCGATGAGCACGATGGCATCCATGGGCTGGGCGCGGATCATCTCCTCGGTGTCCATGGACATGAGGTTGCGCAGGTACATGCTGGTCGGCGCCGAGAAGCTTTCGTGCACCGAGATGGTGGGGAAGTCCATGGGCAGGCCGCCCGCCATGAGGATGCCGCGCTTGACTGCCTCGATGAGCTGGGGCGCATTGCCGTGGCAGGGGTTGTAGCTGCTGCCCGTGTTGGTGATGCCTATGACGGGCCGCTGCAGCGCCGAGTCCGTGTAGCCCGCGCCCTTGATGAAGGCCTTGCGCAGGAACAGCGAAAAGCCGCGGTCGCCGTAGTTGGTCAGGCCCTTGGAGATGCCCGTGGCCGCATCGGCGGGGGCGATGTCATGGCCTGGAGCGCCATCGGGAGTCTTGGGGTCGGTCATGGGTGGGGTGCTTTGCAGAGGGTCTTGGCGGGGTCGGAATGCAGGCGCTGCTTTGTCGTGGGGCAGGATAGCGGCGGATGCCGCGGATTATTATCGTCGTTATCACCTATATTATTAATAATATATCTGGCCAACCATGCAGCCGTGCCCGGCGTGCGTGCCGGGCATGTTTTTCCGACACAAGACAAAAGGAGGAGACACCCATGGTTGTTGCTGCATCCCGCATCCGTCGCATTCATGCGCCCAACCGGCGCGCCGCCCTGGCTGCGGCGCTGCTGGCCGCGCTGGCGCTGGGCCCAGGCCTGGCCACGCCCGCGCTGGCCGACGGCGCCTATCCGGCCCGGCCCATCAAGCTGGTCGTTCCGTACACGCCCGGGGGCGCCACCGACGTGATCGGCCGCGTGGTGGGGCAAAGGCTCTCGCTGGCGCTGGGCCAGCCCGTGGTGGTGGAGAACCGGGCCGGCGCGGCCGGCAACCTGGGCGCCGCGGCCGTGGCCAAGGAAAGGCCCGATGGCTATACGCTGCTGCTGGGCGCGCTGACCAGCCATTCCATCAACAGCGTGCTCATGCCTGCCACGGCGGGCTTCACCATGGACAAGAGCTTCGCGCCCATAGCCGTGGTGGGCCGCGTGCCGCTGGTGATCACCGTGGGGCCGTCGGTGACGTCGGCCAATCTGGCGGAGTTCATCGCGCTGGCCAAAGCGAAGCCGGGCGGGCTGAACTACGGCTCCTCGGGCAATGGCTCACCCCAGCATCTGGCGGCCGAGCTGTTCAAGCGGCAGGCCGGCGTGCCGCTGACGCATGTGCCCTACAAGGGCAGCACGCCCGCGCTCAACGATTTGATGGGCGGCCAGGTGGATGTGGTGTTCGACACCCTGCCCGCCACGCAGGGCTTCATCAAGGGCGGGCGGCTGCGCGGCCTGGCCGTGACCACGGCGCAGCGCGTGCCCTCCATTGCCGACATTCCCACCACGGCCGAGGCCGGGCTGTCGGGCTTCGAGGTGACGTCGATGTTCGGCCTGCTGGCGCCTGCGGGCACGCCCGCGCCCATCGTCGCCCGGCTCAGCGGCGCGCTCAAGGACGTGATGGGGCAGCAGGAAGTGAAGGACGCCCTGGTCGCCCAGGGCGCCATGCCCACCTTCACCACGCCTGCCGAGGCGCGTGCCCAGATCGCCGAGGAGGTGGCGCGCTGGTCCGCCGTGATCCGGCAGGCGGGCATACAGCCGGATTGAGGCTGCGCCTCAGCGTCGCCGGGCCCGCGTTTCCGGCAGAAAGGCCGTTGCCAGCCCCAGCAGCGGCAGGTAGGCCACCAGGCTGTACACCCAGACGATGCCGTGGGTGTCGGCCAGGTTGCCCATGCCGGCAGCCCCCAGGCCGCCGATGCCGAACATGAGTCCGAACATCAGCCCCGAGACCAGGCCCACGCGGCCGGGCACGGCCTCCTGGGCGTAGACCACCAGCGCCGCAAAGGCCGAGGACATGACCAGGCCGATGACGATGGACAGCACGGCCGTCCAGAACAGGTCGGCATGCGGCAGCATCAGCGCAAACGGCGCCACGCCCAGGAACGACACCCAGATCACGGCCTTGCGCCCTATGCGGTCGCCCACCGGGCCGCCCGCGAAGGTGCCCGCCGCCACGGCCGCCAGGAAGGCGAACAGGTACAGCTGCGACTGCTGCACGGGCAGGACAAAGCGCTCGATCAGATAGAAGGTGAAGTAGTTGGCAAAGGCCGCGATGTAGACGAACTTGGCGAACATCAGCACGCAGATCACGGTCACCGCGCGGATGACCTGCGAGCGGTTCAGCGCCGTCAGCGCATGCTGGCCGGCCGCCACCACCTTGGCCGGCGCGTGGTGCAGGCGCCAATGCGTGATGCGCAGCAGCACCCAGATGGCCAGCAGCGCCACCAGCATGAACCAGGCGATCGCATGCTGGCCAAACGGAATGACGATGGCCGCCACCATCAGCGGGCCGATGGCCGAACCCGTGTTGCCGCCCACCTGGAAGGTCGATTGCGCCGTGCCGAAGCGCCCGCCCGAGGCCAGCCGCGCCACGCGCGAGGCCTCGGGGTGGAAGGTGGACGAGCCCACGCCGATCAGCGACGCGGCGGCCAGCAGCATGGGGTAGCTGGTGGACAGGGCCAGCAGGCCCACGCCCACCAGCGTCACCACCATGCCCAGCGGCAGCAGGTAGGGCTTGGGATGCTTGTCGGTGTACAGGCCGATCCAGGGCTGCAGCAGCGAGGCCGTGACCTGGTAGACCAGGGAGATCCAGCCGATCTGCGCGAAGCTCAGCGAGAACTCCGTCTTGAGCATGGGATAGACGGCCGGCAGCACGGCCTGGATCAGGTCGTTGAGCAGGTGGGCAAAGGCGGCGGCGCCGACGATGCGCAGCAAAAAGCCCTGCGCGGCATGGCTGGGTGCTGGATGGGCGGGCGCCGTATGGGCATGCGTTGCAGGCGCGCCCAGCTCGCCCGGGGCGCCAAGAGTGGTGGTGTTGCTTGTCATGGAGGAAAGGGCCCCGCAGGGCGGCACGGTCAGGGTCCGGCGTTGACGAAGGTCAATGGGCCGTGGGACCGAAGATAGGCGTTTGGTGCCCGTCTGTCTCTCTCTATACTGACTTCAATTGTCGAGATCGGGACAGAGAGCCGCATAGAGCCGCATAGAACCGCACAGGATGGGAAGCCCCATGGCCGCAGAACTGCCGCGCATATACCTCAAGTACCACCAGACCGGGCGCCCCATGGCCGCCATGGAGGCCAACTGGGCGCATGGCACCAGCACGGGCTGGCACTCCCACCCGCGCGGCCAGCTGCTGTATGCGATCGAAGGCGTGATGTCCGTGCAGCTGCATTCCGGCTCCTGGCTGGTGCCGCCCAACCGGGGGCTGTGGATAGAGGCCGACGCCGAGCACGATGTGCGCATGTCGGGCGACGTGAAGATGCGCACGGCCTACATCGACGCCTCGGCCTTTGCGGACCTGCCCGCGCGCACCTGCGTGGTCAATGTGTCGCCGCTGCTGCGCGAGCTGGTGGTGGCCGCCGTCGGCGTGCCGCTGGACTATGCCGAAGGCAGCCGCGACGAGCGCCTGATGCACCTGCTGGTCGATGAACTGCGCGCCGCCGAGGTGCTGCCCCTGCACCTGCCCCTGTCCGCCGATGCGCGGCTGCGCCAGGTCTGCGAGGCCCTGATGCGCGAGCCTGCCGACACCGCCACCGCCGAACACTGGGCGCAGCGCCTGGGCGTGAGCGCCAAGACGCTGCAGCGCCTGTTCGTGAAGGAAACCGGCATGCCCTTCGCCCAGTGGCGCGAGCAGGCGCGGCTGATGTTCGCGCTGGGCCGCATTGCGGCGGGCGAGCGCATCATCGACATCGCCCTCGATTGCGGCTACGCCAGCCAGAGCGCGTTCACGGCCATGTTCAAAAGGCATTTCGGGGTGCCGCCTTCGGGCTTCCAGCGCTGAGGCACGACCGGACCAAGGTCGGGCCGGGCGGACTTGGATGCAGATCCAGATATCGATTGCGGCACAAGCATATGCCCAAAGATTCGTTCCCCCGCGCCTGCATCGTGGCGATACTGGCCGGCCGCATTCCCTTCACTGCTTGGCCTGTACCACCGTGCTACCCGACCCAGTCCCCGACAGCGCGGCCGAAGCGCAGGTCGATCGCGTCATCGATGGCCTGCTCAACGGCCTGCAATGGCGCGCCAGCGTGTTCCATGTGGGGCAGTACTGCGGGCGCTGGCGGGCCTCCACGGCGGGGCGCGCGCGGGCCAGCTTTCACCTGATTCTGGACGGGCGCTGCTGGCTGCACCTGCCGGGCCAGCCCTCGGTGGAGCTGCAGCCGCGCGACGGCGTGTTCCTCTCGCGCGACGTGCCGCATTTCATCTCGCCCTATGCCGACCCGGACATGGCCTGCGCCCCGCAGGCCATGCGCCCCGCCACTGGCGATGCCGGCATCGGAGAGACGGCGCTGGCCTGCGGCTTCTTCACCTTCGAGGGGCCCATGCGCGGCCTGCTGGTCGATGCCTTCCCCGACCACCTGGTGCTGCGCGGCGACGACCATGCGATGAGCGGCGCCTCCATGCTGTTCGACCTGATGCGCGCCGAGGCGCTGCGCACGGGCACCGAGCCCTCGGCCGTGATGGACCGGCTGGTGGGCCTGCTGTTCTTCTACGGCCTGCGCCAGCTGGCGCATGGCGATGCGCGGGCGCGCGGCATCTGGAGCCTGCTGCGCCGGCCGGGCTTTGCGCCGCTGGTGGCCGAGCTGCTGCGCGAGCCGGCCCGCAACTGGAGCGTGGCCGACATGGCCGCGCGCGTGTGCCTGTCGCGCGCCACGTTCTTTCGGCAGTTCGCCGAGGCCTGCGGCCAGCCGCCCCAGCAATTCCTGCTGCTGCTGCGCATGCAGCTGGCCGCGCGCCGCCTGGCCCAGGGCGAGGCGATAGGCCAGGTGGCCGAGGCCGTGGGCTACGAGTCCTATGCGGCTTTCTCGCGCGCCTTCAAGCGCGTGATGGGCGAGCAGCCCGGCGCCTGGCAGCGCGCGCAGGCACGCTGCTGCTGAGCCGCCATCCGGGCCCGCCGCATCCGCCTGCGGGTTGACACGTTCGGGCATAAATCCGCGACGCGGCGGCATTGATGGCAAGGGGGGCGCGGCCGATCATGAAGGCATTCCTTCATTCCTGCAAAGCACCATGGCACGCCTGACCCTGCACACCCCGCAAACCGCCCCTGAAGCCAGCCGCCCCTTCGTGGAGCGCGCCCTGGCCGGCAACGGATTCCTGCCCAACCTGATCGCCATCCTGGCCAACTCGCCCCAGGCGCTGGAGACCTATGTGACCGTGGGCCAGATCAACGCGCGCGCCCAGCTCACGCTGGCCGAGCGCGAGGTGGTGCAGATCACGGCGGCGCGCATCCATGGCTGCGACTTCTGCGTGGCCGGCCACACCAAGCTGGCCTTCAAGCAGGCCGGCCTGACCCAGGCCGAGGTGGTGGCGCTGCAGGACGGCCGCGACACGGGCCAGCCGCGCCTGGACGCCGTGCGCCGCTTTGCCGAAGCCGTGATCGCCACGCGCGGCGCCGTCGCCGACGAGGCCCTGGCCGCCTTCCATGCAGCCGGCCTGAGCGAGCAGCAGGCGCTGGAGGTGGTGCTGGGCATCAGCCTGGCCACGCTGTGCAACTTTGCCAACAGCCTGGCGCAAAGCCCCGTCAACCCACAGCTGCAGCCCTATCTGCCCGAACAGTTCCGACAACCGCAGGAGAACGCACATGCTGGCTGATTCGCTGCGGCAGTGGCTGGACGCCCATGCCGACTCCCTGGACGAAGGCCCCGCGCATGCGCACGAAGTGCTGCCCCGGCTGGCGCAGCACGGCCTGTTCGGCCTGGGCGTGCCCGTGGCCGAGGGCGGGCAGGGCGGCAGCCTGGGCGATGCGCTGGAGGCCATTGCCGGCGTGGCCGGGCATTCGCTGACGGCGGGCTTCGTGTTCTGGGCGCAGCGCGCCTTTGTCGAATACCTGCTGCAGTCGCCCAACGCGGCGCTGCGCCAGCGCTGGCTGCCGGGCCTGCTGCAGGGCACGCAGGCGGGCGCCACGGGCCTGTCCAACGCCATGAAGTACCTGGGCGGCATCGAGGCCCTGCAGGTCGAGGCCACGCCCGTCGGCACTGGCGGCGCTGTCGGCGCCGACGGCCTTGCACTGCGCGGGCGCGTGCCATGGGCCACCAACCTGGTGCCGCCGGGTCGCTTCGTGGTGGCCGTTGCCGTCTCGCGCAGCGACGGTGCAAAGCCCTTCGTGGCCGCGCTGCCCGGCGATGCGGCGGGCCTGCAGCGCAGCGCCGACCTGGACCTGATCGCGCTGCGCGGCAGCCATACGGCGGCGCTGTCCATCGAGGGGCTGCAGATCGGTCCTGCCGATGTGATCCATGCCGACGCCAACCATTTCCTGCCGCGCGTACGGCCCGCCTTCATGGGCCTGCAGCTGGGGCTGTGCATCGGCCTGGCGCGCGCCTCGCTGGCGGCGGCCTCGGCCCGTGCCGGCGCCGGGCGCGATGTGCTGGGCGGCCCGCTGCAGCAGCAGCGCCACGCGCTGGAACTGGCCACGGCCACGCTGCATGCGGGCCTGTCCGATGGGCGTTTTCTTGACCGACCTCAAGCCCTGTTCCGCCTGCGCCTGGGATTGAACGACATCGTGCAGCAGTCCCTGCAGCTGGAGCTGCACGCCAGCGGCGGGCGCGCTTATCATCGCGACCAGCCGCTGGGATTTGCGCGCCGTTGGCGCGAGGCGGCCTTCATCCCCATCGTGACGCCCAGCGTCACGCAGCTACAGGGCGCGCTGGCTGGCGCGGCCCTGGCAACCACCAGTTCATGACCCAGACGGAAGCTTTCTCCCCTGACGCTCCCGCGCCCGTGCTGCAGGCACGCGGCGCGGGCTTTGGCTATGCGCCCGGCAAGGCCGTGTTCGAGGACATCTCCCTGAGCATTGCCCCGCGCGAGATCGTCTGCCTGCTCGGCGGCAGCGGCTGCGGCAAGTCCTCGCTGCTGCGCGTGCTCGGCGGCCTGGAGTCGCCGGACGGCGGCGCCTGGAGCCGGGGCGAGCTCCAGTTCCTCGGACAGCCGCTGACCGCGCCGCACCCGCGCGCGGGCTTCGTGTTCCAGCAGCCCAGCCTGCTGCCCTGGCTGGACGCGCGGCGCAACGTGGGCTTCGGCCTGGACTTCGAGCGCCAGCCGAAGCTGGAGGCCGATGCCCGCCGCCAGCGCGTGGAGCAGGCGCTACAGGCCGTGGGCCTGGGCGGCAGCGGCGCGCTCTATCCCTCGCAGCTGTCGGGCGGCATGGCCCAGCGCGTGGCCCTGGCGCGCGCCCTGGCGCGCGAGCCGCAGCTGCTGCTGGCCGACGAGCCGTTCTCGGCCCTGGACGCCATCACGCGCGCCGAGATGCAGGAGCTGATGGTGGACGTGGTCCACCGCTGGCACACGGCGGCGCTGCTGGTCACGCATGACATCGACGAGGCCATCCTCGTGGGCGACCGCATCCTGCTGATGGGCGGGCGGCCCGGCCACATCGTGCGCGAATGGCGCGTGGACATAGCGCGCCCGCGCGAGGACCAGGCCGCCGCCGTGACCGCGCTGCGGCTGGACATCCTCTCGGCCCTGCACGGCGTGCGCCATGCGGCCCAGGCCTGATCCGGCTCGCCTGCCTGCCCGCCTGCCGATCCGCCTGCAGATCCGCCATTTCTTCGACTTCAACCATGCTCTTCTGAAAGGTCTTTCGCATGAGCTTCCAGGACCACCCTTCCTACACCCACATCTGCGCCTCGTCGGACTGCGGCTGCGGCCTCACGCGGCGCGACATGCTGCGCCTGGGCGCGCTGGCCACGGCCTCCGTGGCCGCGCCGCTGCTGGCCGCAGGCGATGCGCGCGCCCAGGCCTTCAAGGGCGATGACCAGCCCGTGAAGATCGGCTACCTGCCCATCACCGACGCCACGCCGCTGCTGGTGGCCCACGGCAACGGCCTGTTCGAGGCCGAAGGCCTCAAGGCCGAGGCGCCGCGCCTGTTCCGCTCCTGGGCCCAGATCGTCGAGGCCTTCGTCTCGGGCCAGGTCAACGTCATCCATCTGCTCACGCCCTCCACGCTGTGGGTGCGCTACGGCGCCAAGTTCCCCGCCAAGATCGTGGCCTGGAACCACGTCAACGGCTCGGGCCTGACCGTGCTGCCCGAGATCCAGAAGGTGCAGGACCTGGGCGGCAAGACCGTGGCGATCCCGTTCTGGTACTCCATCCACAACATCCTGCTGCAGGACGTGCTGCGCAAGGCCGGCCTCACGGCCGTGACGCGGGCGCGCGGCGGCGCCATCGCGGCCAACGAGGTCAACCTCGTCGTGCTGGCACCGGCCGAAATGGTCTCGGCACTGGCCGGCAAGTCGATTGCGGGCTTCATCGTGGCCGAGCCCTTCAATGCCGCCGCCGAGATCGCGGGCGTGGGCAAGATGCTGCGCTTCTCGGGCGATGTCTGGAAGGACCACGCCTGCTGCGTCACCTTCCTGGCCGAGCGCGATATCGCCGACAAGCCCGAATGGGCCCAGCGCGTGACCAATGCCGTGGTCAAGGCCCAGCTGTGGACACGCGACAACCGCCTGGCCGCCGCGCGCCTGCTGTCGAGCACGGGCGAGCGCCGCTACACGCCGCATCCGCAGCAGACGCTGTCCAAGGTGCTGGCCGCCACCGACTACGCCAGCTACGAGGCCAGCGGCGTGGTCGTCAACAAGGGCTGGCACCAGCGGCGCATCGACTTCCAGCCCTATCCCTATCCCTCGTACACCGAGCAGCTGGTGCGCGCCATCAAGGCCACCAAGGTCGAGGGCGACACGCGCTTCCTCGACAAGCTGGAGCCCAGGTTTGCGGCCACCGACCTGGTGGACGACCGCTTCGTGCGCAAGGCCATCCAGGCCGTGGGCGGCCCGCAGGTCTTCGGCATTCCGGCCGATTTCTCGCGCCGCGAAACCATCGTGGTGTGAGCCAGGTGTTGCGACGTATTGGATTGCCGCTGCTGGGCGCGGCCCTGGTCCTGGCCCTGTGGTGGGTGGGCGGCGCGCTGCTGGCGCGCAGCACGCCCGTGGCTGCGGCCTTCGCGCCCTGGCCGTCGCTGCAGGCGCTGGGCCAGCTGCTGACGGGCGCCGACATCTGGATGCACACCCTGCTGAGCCTGCAGCGCGTGGCCGTGGGCCTGCTGCTGGCCTTCGTGGTCGGCGTGCCGCTGGGCGTGCTGGTGGGTCTGTCGCGTGGGTTCTCGCAGGCGTTCTCGCCCGTGTTCCAGTTCCTGCGCATGATCTCGCCGCTGTCGTGGATGCCCATTGCCGTGATGGTGCTGGGCGTGGGCGACGCGCCCGTGTACTTCCTGCTGGCCTTCGCCGCCGTCTGGCCCATCTTGCTGAGCACGGCGGCCGGCGTGGCCCAGCTGGACCGCAACTGGCTGCTGCTGGCGCGCAGCCTGTCGGCCACGCGCACCGAGACCGTGCTGCGCGTGGTGCTGCCCGGCATCACGGCCCAGATCCTCACGGGCGTGCGCCTGGCCATCGGCATCATCTGGATCGTGCTGGTGCCCGCAGAAATGCTGGGCGTATCGGCCGGCCTGGGCTACTTCATCCTCGACACGCGCGACCGCCTGGCGTATTCGGAGCTGATGGCCGCCGTGGTGCTGATCGGCGCCCTGGGCTATGCGCTGGACCATGCGGCGCGGTGGTTGCACCAGCGCTGGATGCATTCGGCCTGAGGCCTGCGGGCAGGCGGCGGCATCAGGTGCTGCATCAGGTGCCGTGCACGCGGCGCAGCCGCAGTCCTGCCCATCCCGTCAGCACGGCGCACAGCAGCACTCCCCAGGGGCCCAGCGCGGGCACGGGGGTGGCTGTGGCCGGGGCTGCGGGCTCCACGGTCTGGGTCCATGCGCCGCTGTCCGCGGCGAGATAGTTCGCATCGCCGCCGTACCGGGCCACGATGGCATGCGGGCCGGCCACCGTCAGTTGGGTGGTGGCGATGATGGCCCTGGCATTGGACAAACCCGCCGTGCCCAGCGATAGGCCGCCAGCCATGATTTCGACCGTTCCCGTGGGGACGGCGGCGGTGCCCAGGGAGACATCGGGTGCGACCACCACGGAGAAGGACAGCGACTGCCCGGAGCGCGAGGGATTGGCGCTGGAGGTCAGCGTGACACGGGAGGGGCCCTGTCCCACCGCCGCCATCTGCACCGCCTGCGGAGCCGCGTCATGGTCCACATCGCCGAGCTGGCTGGCGTTGATCGTGCATGTCCCTGCGGCCTGGAAGCGGATGGTGCTGCCGGAGGCGCTGCAGATCGCCGCGGTCAATGCATCCACGGCGAACATGACGGGGTTTCCCGAGGCGCCTCCGACGGCGGCCACGTCATAGGTATCCCCCACCCGTGCGCCGGCCGGTGGTGCCGTGGTGAAGGTGATGGCCTGCGGCGCTTTGGCGATGGCACCTGCCGCCGCCGGGCAACTGGTATCGCTGGCCGGCCAGTAGCGGTTGCCCGTCCCCGTGAACGTTTCGCCGCCACAGTTGTTGCCGGGCGCGTTGTTCGTGATCTGGTTGCCGTGGAGTGTGCGGGGGCGGGTGAGCGTGAACGAGACGCCGGCACCCGAGCCCGGAGACACCAGCACGTTGCCGGTGACGGTGCTGTCGGTCATGGTGGTCGGCACCCCGCTGCGCAGGCCCCCGCCCAGCGTGCGGGCCGTGTTGCCGGACAGGCGGCTGCGCTCCACCGTCAGCGAGCCGCTGCCCGTGCTGTAGATGGCCCCGCCCTGTCCCCCTGCCTGGTTGCCGCTGAACGCACTGTCCACGATGGTCACCGTGCTGTCGCGGCTGTACAGTCCCCCGCCGTTGATGCCGGCCGTGCTGTCCTGCACCACGCTGCGCTCCAGGCGCAGGGTGACGCCGTTGTCCAGGTAGATGGCGCCGCCGTCTTCACCGGCGGCGGTCTGCCCGCCGCGCAGTGTCAGGCCGCGCAGCGTGAGCTGGACACCGCTGCCCTGGGCCGACACCAGGCGGGAGGCATTGCCCCCATCGAGCGCCACCCGCTGGTCCCCGTCGATCGTGATGTCCGAGGTGGTGAAGTTGAGGTCGATGGAATGGCCTGCCAATGCAATGGCGGTGAGGCTGCCTGCCGGAAAGACGGCCGGGTCGAACACGATGGTGTCCGCGCCATTGCCCGATACGCATGCGCCGTTGCCCCAACTGCCGTCATCCATCTGGGCACTGGTCAATGCCTCATTCAGACTGCAGTCCGCTGCACCGGGCGTGTTGTCCGTGGTATTGACCACGATGGTCGCGGCCTGGCCATTGAGTGCCAGCAGGCTGCACAGCGCGCCAGGCACTGCCAGAAGCCGGAGGCGTCGAAGGGGTCTGTGAAGAAAAGCGTACACGGTTCCTCCCGTTGCGCTGCGTGTCCCGGGCAGACCCGCGCGCTGTTGTTGCGGACCGCGTGACCTTAGCTTTCTGCGAAGATCGTGAAAATGTGCCGACGGCACATCGCAGGCCTGAAAATGCGGCCTCAGCCGGCCCACCTATCGCCAGCACCTCGAGCACGCCATTGGATTTCGCGACATGACCCTGTCAACGCAGCAACTGGGGCAACTCAATCAGGCCATCCTCGCGGTGCACGGCGCGCCCGATCTGCACGCGCTGGCCACGCATTTGCTGCACGCGCTGCGCCTGGTGGTGCCGGGTGACATTCGGGTGGTGGATTTCTCCGGCATTGCGGAAGTCCGTGGCTACACGGCCTACGATCCGGTGCGGGCCATTTCCTCCGAAGTCAACGCTGCGGTGCACCGGCATCTGGCCGACAACCCCTTGTATCGGCAGCGCCAGACGCAGGCCGCCAGCATTTCCGACCTGCTGACTCGCGGGCAATGGCAGAGGACGGCGCTCTATGCCCAGGCCTACTCCCAGGTGGGCCAGCAGGACGGACTCGCGCTGGACGTGGAACTGGGCCACGGCGCGATGCTGACCCTCAATGTCACACGCGCCTCGCGCGGCTACACCGCGGCGGAGCGCATGGCGCTGACCTTGCTGGGGCCGCATGCGCAGGCGCAGTGGCGGCGCCTGAGCCAGCAGCAGCGAATCAGCCAGGCGGCATGGCAGGCGCTCTCACCGGGCTCGCCGGCTGCCGACGTGCTGAGCCCGCGCGAACGTGAAGTGCTGCAATGGGTCGCCAACGGCAACACCAACGCAGAAATCGCCACCATGCTGGAGTTGCGTGCAGGCACGGTGAAGCGGCACCTGGAAAACATCTACCGCAAGCTGGGAGCCGCCAATCGGCAAGATGCCTTGTCGAGGATGCGCAGGCCGGATTTCTAGCGCGTGTCGCGCGCGCTTGTGCGAACCCGAGCGGGCGCCGTGCGCCGGGCCCAGCCCTTCGAGAAGCAGGGAAACCGGCCCTATGGCAAGACGCTCAGGTAAGCAATGCCAAACCGCTGGGCCAGCGCGTGCAGGCGCCTGTCTCGCGACCACAGGCTGGCACCTGAAGACATGAGTGCCGAGGCCAGGAGCGTGATGTCCACCAGACCGCAGCCCAGACCAAAGAGTTGCTCGCGCTCTATCAAGGCCAGCACTTCGCGCATGCTGGCCTGCCGGGCAGGCTTGAGCCGCTGAAGGTCCGCGAGCGTGCGTGCGCGTGCCGGTGGCGTGCCGCAAGCCAGTTCACCCAGCACCAGGGGATGCATGAGCGCCATGTCTTGCTGCAGCAACTGCGCCAGGTGAGGATTGCCCTGCCTGAAGTGATCGATCCAGACCGAGGTATCGACCAGAACGGGATTCATGGCTCGATGCCCTGTGGGCGACGGGGAATCTCCCGCATGTCCGGTGCGGAGCCTCCCAGCGCGGCCAGACGCTTGGCCGCCTGCACTCTCACGAAAGTCTTGATGGCTTCGCGAAACAGGTCGGCCTTGTCCATTTCTGGCTCCGCCAGCTCCAGCGCTTCCTCGTACAAGGCGTCGTCGATGGTGACCGTGGTTCTCATGGCAGGCCTCATTGCATCAATGTTGAAGCAAGTTTGCATCCAATAGTGCATCCCTGCAAGTGAGCCGCGCGGGATGGCACCGGCTTTGCCTGCATGGTGTTTTTAGTCTATTGGTTGTACCATGCAACCAAATTGCGAAGGAACATCGCCATGGACATGCAGCAGCGTCAGTTGGAACTGGCCGGCCCCCTGCCGGCCCTTGCACCATCGGGGCGGCTCCGGGGGCGTGTCTGCCTGGTGGTGGGTGCCACCAGCGGGATAGGCCGGGCCACCGCCCTGCGCATGGCCGAGGAGGGCGCCGCCGCCGTGGTGGTCACGGGGCGCCGCCGTGAGCTGGGCCTAGAGCTGGAGCAGGAAATCCGGCAGCGGGGGGCAGACGGCCTTTTCCTGGCCTGCGATGCAACGCGACAGGAGGACATGGCGGCGGTGGTGGAGCAGGCCGTGGAGCGCTTCGGGCGGCTGGACGCGGCCTTCAACAATGCGGGCTTCCAGGAGCGGCGCGCCGCGCTGGCCGAGCAGGATGACGCGGTCTTCTCCCAGGTCTTCGACACGAATGTGCGTGCGGTCTTCCACGCCATGCGCCATGAACTGGCGGCCATGCTGGCCGCGGGCGGTGGCACCATCGTGAACAACACCAGCGTCAGCGGCATACGCAATCCCAACCCGGGCCTGTCGCTGTACGGCGCCTCCAAGGCGGCGGCCCTGTCGCTGACCCGCGCCGCCGCCATGGAGTACGCGCCGCGCGGCATCCGCATCAATGCCGTTGCCCCTGGCCGCGTGGTCACGGACATGATGCTGGGCTCGGGCATTGCCGACATGCATGCCGTGGCGGCGGGCCTGCCGCTGCGGCGCATGGGCCATCCGCAGGAGGTGGCCACGGCCGTCGTCTGGCTGATGTCGGACGAGGCGGCCTTTGTGGTCGGGCACTGCCTGGCGACCGATGGGGGTTTCCTGGCCGGATGAGCCTGCCCGGGGCAAGTCCGTTGCGCGAAGTGAGCACTACCGGGTTTGATATGATGACTGTATAAAGATACAGTTTTCGAGCGGCCTGGCTGCCCGATCTGCCAGGCCCATGCTCCCTCCCCACCGCTTCTACTACCTGCACAACTTCCAGCGCGCGCTGGACTGGATTGGCCAGCGTTACGGCGATCTGCTGGACGCGCCCGAGCAGGCATTCCTCACCCGTTTCACGCAGCTGCCCCAGCCCTCGCAGGCGCTGATGGTGCGTTTGCTGATGCGGCGCGGGCCGTGGTTTCGGGCCGGCAAGCTGGTGTACGAAGAAATTCCCGGCATTGCCGACGCGGCCGCGCCCCTGCTGGAGCTGGGCTGGCTGGACGCGGACCACCCCATGGCGCTGGAGGAGCTGTTTGCGCTGCACACCAAGCCCGAGCTGCTGCAGCTGTTCGCAGGCGCACCCGTTCACTCAGGCCTGCGCAAGGCCGAGCTTTTGCAGGCCCTGCAGCCTCTGCATGAGGCGCCCAGGCCCTATGCGCAATGGCACCAGGGCGTCGGAGCCGGCGAAGCCGCCTGGCGCGTGATGGTGGGTGCGCTGTGCGAGCGCTTTCGGCTGATGTTCTTCGGCAATCTCTACCAGGACTGGTCGGAATTCGTGCTGGCCGACCTGGGCGTGTTCCGCTACGAGGCCGTGGCCTTCGATGCGGCGTCGCGGGCCTTCCAGTCGCGTGCCGATGTCGATGGCTACCTGGCCCTGCAGGCCTGCCGCGCGGCGCTGGATGAGGGCGTGGAGATCGATGCGCTGCTGCAGCAGGTGGCCGGCTGCGCCAGCGGCAATGCCTGGCTGGAGCAGCGCCGTGCCAAGGTGCTGCTGCGCATAGGCCAGGCCTGCGAGCGCATGCAGGACTGGGAGCGTGCCGAGCAGGCCTATGCGCAAAGCCGCTACCCCGGCGCCCGCCACCGGCGCATGCGTGTGTACGAGCGCATGGAGCGCTTTGCCGATGCCATGGCGCTGGCCCAGGCCGCCCAGGCCCAGCCCGAGAGCGACGAGGAGCTGCAGCGCGTGGCGCGCATGCTGCCGCGCCTGCGCCGCAGCCTGGGGCAGGGCGCACGCGGGCGTGCGGCGGCGCTGGCGCCCGTGGTGGCGCAGATGCGCATGGACGTGGAGCTGGACCTGCCGGCGCGGCCCGCATCGGTCGAATACGTGCTGCGCGACCACTGGCACAGCGACGCCGCGCCCGTGTTCTACGTGGAGAACGCGCTCATCAACTCGCTGTTCGGCCTGCTGTGCTGGCCGGCCATCTTCGCGCCGCTGCCGGGCGCCTTCTTCCACCCGTTCCAGAGCGGCCCGGCCGACCTGTCCGCGCCCGACTTCGTGCAGCGGCGCGCAGCCTTGTTCGAGGAATGCCTGGCGCATCTGGACGATGGCAGCTGGCGCGAGGTCATCGTGCAGCGCCATGCCGACAAGCAGGGCCTGCAGTCGCCCTTCGTGTTCTGGGGCACGCTGAGCGCGCCGCTGCTGGCGCTGGCGCTGGACTGCATTCCGGCCGCCCACCTCAAGCTGTTCTTTGCGCGGCTGCTGCGCGACGTGCAGGCCAACCGCACGGGCTTTCCCGATCTGGTGCGTTTCTGGCCGGCCGAGCGCCGCTACGAACTGGTCGAGGCCAAGGCCCCCGGCGACAAGCTGCAGGACAACCAGATCCGCTGGCTGCAGTACTGTGCCGAGCACGGCATTCCCGTGCGCGTGTGCCATGTGCAGTGGCGCGGCCAGCCGCTGGGAGAGGCCGCGTGAGCTACACCGTGGCCGTGCGCGCGCTGTGCGAGTTCACGGCACGCGCGGGCGACCTGGACCTGCGCTTCACACCCGCGCCCAGCGCGCTGGAGGGCATGGCCGGCCACAGCCTGGTGCAGTCGCGCAGGGGCAAGGACTACGAGACCGAGATCAGTCTGGCCGGTGAATACGGCGACCTGCGCGTGCGCGGCCGCGCCGACGGCTTCGACGCCGGGGCTGGCCAGCTCGAGGAAATCAAGACCTACCGGGGCCAGATCGAGGGCGTGCGCGCCCATCACCGCGCCCTGCACTGGGCCCAGGCGCGCATCTACGCCCATCTGCTGTGCCAGGCGCGCGGCCTGCAGCGGCTGCGCGTGGCGCTGGTGTATTTCAACGTGGGCAACTCGGAGGAAACCGTGCTGGTGCAGGAGGAAGACGCGGCCACGCTGCGCGCCTTCTTCGAGCAGCAATGCGCGCTGTTCCTGGACTGGGCGCGCAGCGAGGCCGCCCACCGCGCGGCGCGCGAGGCGGCGCTGGCCGCGCTGCGCTTTCCCATGCAGGGCTTTCGCGCGGGCCAGCGCGAGCTGGCCGTGGCCGTCTACCGCGTGGCGCGCGCGCAGCAGGGCGGCCAGTGCCTGATGGCGCAGGCGCCCACGGGCATCGGCAAGACGCTGGGCACCATCTTCCCCATGCTCAAGGCCATGCCGGACCAGGGCCTGGACCGCCTGTTCTTCCTGACGGCCAAGGGCACGGGCCACGCTCTGGCACTGCAGGCGCTGGCCAGCGTGAACCGGCAGATCGCCGAGCAGCACCAGCCACCGCCGCAGGAACCGGCTGCGCCACAACCGCTGCCCTCGCCACCCGCACCGCCCACACCGTCCGCGCCACCCGCAAGGCTGCGCGTGCTCGCCATCCTGGCGCGCGACAAGGCCTGCGAGCATCCCGACAAGGCCTGCCACGGCGACTCCTGCCCGCTGGCGCGCGGCTTCTTCGACCGGCTGCCCGCCGCGCGCGCCGCTGCGCTGCAGCAGGCGCCCTGGGACCCGCCTGCCGTGCGTGCCGTCGCCCTGGCGCACGACATCTGCCCCTACTACCTGGCCCAGGAACTGGTGCGCTGGAGCGACGTGGTCGTGGCCGACTACCATTACTTCTACGACAGCGCCGCCATGCTGTACGCGCTCACCCAGGCCCAGCAATGGAAGGTGGGCGTGCTGGTGGACGAGGCCCACAACCTGCTCGAGCGCGCGCGCCGCATGTACACGGCCGAGCTGTCGCAGTTCGCCCTGGCGGCCGCCCGCAAGTCGGCCACCGGTGCCGTGCGCAAGGCGCTGGACCGGCTCAGCCGCAGCTGGAGCGCGCTGAACAGGGAACAGACCGCCAGCTACCAGGCCCATGAGGAAGTGCCCGCAGGCCTGCTGGGCGCCGTGCAGCGCGCCGTGGCCGCCATCGCCGACGCCAATGCCGACAGCCCCATGCTGCCCGGCGACCCGGTGCTGGATTTCTACTGGGAGGCGCTGCAGTTCATGGCGCTGGCCGAGCAGTTCGGCGGCCATGCGCTGTTCGATGTCCACCTGCTGCCCGGGCGCCCAGGCCCCCGTCGCACGCCGGCGTCCACGCTGTGCATACGCTGCGTGGTTCCCGCGCCCCACCTGGCGGCACGCCATGCGGCGGCCCATGCCTCGGTGCTGTTCTCGGGCACGCTGAGCCCGCCGCACTTCTACCGCGACATCCTGGGCCTGCCCGAAGGCACGCACTGGCTGGAGGCCGACTCGCCCTTCCAGGCCGACCAGCTCGATGTGCAGGTGGCCGGCCACATCTCCACGCGCTACCGCGACCGCGACCGTTCGCTGCGGCCCATCGCCGATCTCGTGGCCGCGCAGTACGCGCGCCGGCCCGGCAACTATCTGTGCTTTTTCAGCAGCTTCGACTACCTGCAGCGCGTGGCCGAATGCCTGCGGCGCGCCCATCCCGGGCTGCCGGTCTGGCTGCAGACCCCTTCCATGGACGAGGAAGGCCGCGCGGCCTTCCTGGCGCGCTTCACCGAGGCCGGGCAGGGCGTGGGCTTTGCCGTGCTGGGCGGGGCGTTCTCCGAGGGCGTGGATCTGCCCGGCGAGCGCCTCATCGGCGCCTTCGTGGCCACGCTGGGCCTGCCCCAGGTCAATCCCGTGAACGAAGAGATGAAGCGCGCCATGGACCGCCAGTTCGGCGCGGACAAGGGCTATGACTACAGCTACCTCTACCCGGGGCTGCGCAAGGTGGTCCAGGCCGCAGGCCGCGTCATCCGCAGCGAGCGCGACCGCGGCGTGGTCTTTCTCATCGACGACCGCTATCGGCGCGGCGAGGTGCAGGCGCTGCTGCCGCGCTGGTGGCGGGTGGAGGGCATGCGATGATCCGGGGCCGCACCAGTCCACGACTGACATCCCATCCCCATCCAGTCCCCCATCCAGGAGCCTTCCGAATGCCCCGCATGCGCTGCGCCATCCTTGCATTGACCCTGGGCCTGCTGGCCGGCGGCCCGGCTGCGGCAGGCGTGGTGCAGCCTGTGCCCGACAGGCAGGCCAGCGGGAACAAGATGCCGGCCTATCCCAAGGAAGCCAGGCGGCTGGAGCAGGAAGGCAAGGTGGTGCTGCGGGTTCTGGTGGGCGCCAGCGGAAAGGCACTGGCCGTGGATGTGGCAGACAGCAGCGGCTATCCTCTGCTCGACCAGGAGGCGCTGGACGCCGTGCGGACGTGGCGCTTTGTCCCCGGCACGCGCGACGGCGTGCCGGACAGCATGTGGACGCGCGTGCCCGTCACCTTCCTGCTGAAATAGCGGCATGCCGGTGGTGGCAGGTGTGTACCCGGTGCGTGCCCTGCGCAGCGACACAAGGAGCATTCCATGAAGATCGTCATCACCAGCGTGCTCGTCGACGACCAGGACAAGGCCCTGGCCTTCTACCGCGACGTGCTCGGCTTCGTTCTCAAGCACGACATTCCCATGGGCGGCGATGCGCGCTGGCTCACCCTGACATCGCCCGGTGATGCCGATGGCGTGGAGCTGCTGCTCGAACCCGACATGCACCCGGCCGCCAGGCCGTTCAAGACCGCCCTGCATGCCGACGGCGTGCCGGCCACCTTCTTCGGCGTGGACGACGTGCAGGCCGAGTACGAGCGCCTGAGCGCGGCCGGCGTGCGCTTCACCAGGCCGCCGACGCATCTGGGGCCGGTCACGATTGCGGTGTTCGACGACACTTGCGGCAATCTCATACAGATCAACCAGCGGCATTGAGCGGGGCCTGCGGCCCTTTCGCGCTCAGTCCCTGGGGGTGGGCTTGTCGTGCCGGGGCGGATCGATGCGCTCGATATTGCCCAGCAGCAGGGCGCGCCCCGCAAAGGTGCCGCCGGCGGTCTCCAGCGCAAAGCGCTCGGTGTCGCGGCCGCGCACTTCGGACTCCAGCGTCCGGGCCTCGTCCTCGGTGGCGCCCAGGGCCAGCACGGCGTGGCGGCCCATGAGCAGGGCGGACTCGAAGCTCTCGCGCACGACATGGTCGGCGTCCTTCTGGATGAGCTCCAGCGCGTGCTCGCGGTCATAGGCGCGCACGATGAGGCGGGCGTGCGGGCATTCGTGGCGCACGTTCTCCACGATGCGCGTGGCGGCGGCCTTGCTGTCCACGCAGACCAGGATGGCGCTGGCATGGCTGGCGCCGGCCGCATGCAGGATGTCGGCGCGCGCGCCGTCGCCGAAGTAGACCTTGAAGCCGTAGGGCTCGGCGTTGCGGATCACGTCGGGGTCGTTGTCGATGATGGACAGTCTGGCCCCATGCGCCAGCGGCCCCTGGCTGGCGATCTGGCCCACGCGGCCGAAGCCGATGACCAGCACGTTGCCGCGCAGGTCTTGCGGCGCCTCCACGCCGTCCAGCGACACGGCCTGGGCGCCGGCCAGGCGCTTGTGCAGCAGCACCACCAGCGGCGTGATGGCCATGGACAGCACGACGATGGCCGTCATGTTGGCATGCACCTCGGGGCTGAGCACCTTGAGCTTGAGCGCCTCGGCAAACAGCACGAAGGCGAACTCCCCGCCCTGGGCCATGAGGATGGCGCGGTCCAGCGCATCGGCATGGCTGCTGCGTGCCACGCGGGCCACGGCGTAGATGCACAGCGCCTTGCCCAGCATCAGCGCCACCACGCCCATGCCCACGATGCGCCAGTTCAGCGCCACCACCTCCAGGTTCAGCGCCATGCCCACGCCCAGGAAGAACAGGCCCAGCAGCAGGCCGCGGAAGGGCTCCACATCGGCCTCCAGCTGGTGGCGGAACGAGGATTCGGACAGCAGCACGCCCGCCACGAAGGCGCCCATGGCCATGGACAGGCCGCCCATCTCCATCAGCAGGGCGGCGCCCAGCACCACCAGCAGCGCGGCGGCCGTCATCACCTCGCGCGCCTTGGCCTTGGCCAGGATGCGGAACAGCGGGTTCAGCAGCCACAGGCCCGCGCCCACCAGCGCGCCCAGCGACAGCAGGGCCACGCCCGCGCGTTGCCACAGGGGTGAGGTGGCCACGGGCGCCGCATCGGCCGGCGCCAGAAAGGCCACGGCGGCCAGCAGCGGCACGATGAGCAGGTCCTCGAACAGCAGGATGGAGACGATGCGCTGGCCGCGCGGCGCCAGGATGTCGCCACGCTCGGCCAGCACCTGCATGACGATGGCCGTGGAGGTCAGCACAAAGCCCGCGCCGCTCACGAAGGCCACCTGCCACGGAAAGCCGAAGGCCATGCCCACGCCCGTGAGCAGCAGCGCGCACACCACCACCTGCAGGCTGCCCAGCCCGAAGATCTGGCCGCGCAGGTCCCACAGGTGCGAAGGCTTCATCTCCAGCCCGATGACGAAGAGAAACATCACCACGCCCAGCTCGGCCACGTGCAATATGGTCTGCGCGTCCGTCACCAGGCCCAGCCCGTAGGGGCCTATGGCCAGGCCAGCGGCCAGGTAGCCGAGCACGGCACCCAGGCCCAGCCGCTTGAACAGCGGCACGGCCACCACGGCGGCCCCCAGCAGCGTGACGATTCCTACGAGCTGGCTTGCATTGCCTTCAGCGGCCATGTTGTGTTTCCTTTGTGCGTGCGTGCGTGCGTGCGTGCGTGCGGCAAGGCGGATTTCCATCCGCGAATTTGCGCGCAGGATAGCAAAGCCCGGGCCTGTGTAGAATCGCGCCCCCTCTTTGCCCCCTCTTTGCCCCCTCTGTACCTCCCTCTGCGCGCCCTCACCGCCCAGCGCCATGCCCCAGATCCTCGTCCACGACCTCCGCAAGACCTACCGCATCCATGAACGCGACCCCGGCGTGATGGGCGCGCTGCGCGCGCTGGTGCGTCCGCGCCACCGCACGGTGCAGGCGCTGGATGGCGTGTCGTTTGCGCTGGAGCGTGGTGAGCTGCTGGGCTTCATCGGCCCCAACGGCGCGGGCAAGTCCACCACCATCAAGATTCTGTCGGGCATCCTGCGGCCCGATGGCGGGCGCGTGGAGGTGGACGGGCGCGACCCCTTCGCCGACCGCCAGCGCCATGTGGGCCGCATCGGCGTGGTCTTCGGACAGCGCTCGCAGCTGTGGTGGGACCTGCCCGTGGGCGATGGCTTCAACCTGCTGCGCGACCTGTACCGCGTCGATCCCGCACGCTACGGGCGCACGCGCGACGAGCTGGTGGCGCTGCTGAACCTGGAGCGCGTGCTGGACCAGCCCGTGCGCCAGCTGTCCCTGGGCCAGCGCATGCGCGCCGAGATCGCCGCGGCCCTGCTGCACGAGCCCGAGATCCTGTTCCTGGACGAGCCCACCATCGGCCTGGACGCACCCTCCAAGCTGGCCGTGCGCGAGTTCGTGCTGCGCGCCAACCGCGAGCGCGGCACCACGGTGCTGCTGACCACGCATGACATGCACGACATCGAGGCGCTGGCGCGGCGCGTGATCGTCATCGGCCATGGCCGCGTGCTGGCCGACTGCGCGGTCGATGCGCTGCGCGCCCAGGTGGTGGCAGCGCAGGGCGAGGATCGTGGAGGTGGTGATGGCGAAGGCAATGGAGAAGACATGGCCATCGAGGCCGTGATCGCCCGCTTCTACGCCATGCACGGAGCGGCCGAAGGCTGAGCCGGCATGACGCTGCGTGAACTCCTGCGGCCCTATGTGGCGGCCTTTGCATCGCGGTTCCTGGTGATGCTGCAGTACCGCACGGCCGCCTACGCGGGCTTTGCCACGCAGTGCTGGTGGGGCGCCATCAAGACCATGGTGCTGGCGGCGTTCTACGGCAGCGCCTCGGCATCGGCCGGCGCGCCCATCTCGCTGGAGCACGCCATCACCTACACCTGGCTGGCGCAGGGCCTGTTCGCGCTGCTGCCCTGGAGCGGCGACCCCGACGTGGCCCTGGCCGTGCGCACGGGTGCCGTTGCCTATGACCGGCTGCGGCCCGTGGATGCCTATGCGCTGTGGTTCGTGCGCTCGGCTGGCTGGATCGCCGCGCGCGTGCTGCCGCGCGTGGCGCTGATGGTGGCGTTTGCAGGGCTGGCCCTGCCGCTGACGGGGCTGGGCGCCTGGGGCTGGCAGCCGCCGGCCGGCTGGGCCGCAGGCCTGGGCTTTGCCGCCTCCATGCTGCTGGCGCTGCTGCTGTCCACGGCACTGGTCATGCTGCTGAACGTTGCCGCCGCCGCCGCGCTCAATGAAAAAGGCATCAACACGCTGGCCGCGCCCGTGGTCATCGTGCTGTCGGGCAACCTGCTGCCGCTGGCGCTGATGCCCGACGCCTGGCAGACCGCGCTGCTGCTGCAGCCGCTGGCCGGCGTGATGGACATCCCTGCGCGCATCTATTTCGGCCAGATGGCCGGTGCGCAGATGCTGGCCTGCCTGGCGCTGCAAGCCCTGTGGATTGCCGTGATCGTGGCCCTGGGCCGCGTGGCCATGGCGCGTACCATGCGCGGCCTCGAAGTGCAGGGCGGGTGAGCGCCATGGCCAAGCACAAAGGATCGCTGTCCATGTTCCTGCGCCTGGCGCTGGCCTCGCTGGGCGGGCAGGCGCGCTACCCGGCCTCGGCGCTGATGCTGACCCTGGGCCAGTTCCTGGTCACGGGCATCGAGGTCATCGCCGTCTGGGCGCTGTTCCACCGGTTTGGCGAGGTACAGGGCTGGCGCATTGGCGAAGTGGCCGTGTTCTATGGCCTGGTGAACTGCATGTTCGCCCTGGCCGATGCGCTGGGCCGGGGTTTCGACGTGCTGGGCACGCAGTTCCTGCGCACGGGCGCCTTCGACCGCCTGCTGCTGCGCCCGCGCCCCGTGTGGCTGCAGCTCATGGGCCATGACGTGCGCATCAGCCGCCTGGGCCGCCTGCTGCAGGGCCTGATGGTGCTGGGCTTTGCCACGGCCCAGGGCGCCGTGGCGTGGACGCCCCAGGCCGTCGCCGTGGCGCTGTTCGCCGTGGCGGGTGGCGTGGCGCTGTTCCTGGGCATCCTGGTGCTGCAGGGTGCGCTCTCGTTCTGGACCGTGGAAAGCCTGGAAGCCGCCAATGTGCTGAGCTACGGCAGCGTCGAGGCCGCCCAGTACCCGCTGGCCCTGTACGCACAGTGGTTCCGCCGCCTGCTGACCTTCGCCGTGCCGCTGGCCTGCGTGGCCTACTACCCGGCGCTGGCCGTGCTGGGCAAGCCCGACCCGCTGGGCGCGCCGGCCTGGCTGGGCTGGGTCTCGCCGCTGGTCGGCTTTGCCTTCCTCTGGCTGGCCTCGGGCGCCTGGCGCATGGGGGTGAGGCATTACGCGTCCACGGGCAGTTGAAGCCGCCGCAGGCGCCGGTGCACCACAGGCTCTGCGCGCAGGCGCTCGCGGCGTTGCAGCGCTTGCCAAGGCATGAGCCTTGGCGGCGCACTACGCCTTGCGATCACCAGCGCGCAGAACCAACGCGGGTACTTAAAAGTGCATAACACGCTCTAGACTGCGCGCTTGCCTTACTCCGGACACCAGACCATGACAGCAGATGAACGCTTCGCCCAGGCCGCCCTTGAGCTCGGCCACCGCTTCGATGGCGAGATCAAGATAGGCGGCAACTACAGCCCCGTCGTGCGCGACGGCCAGCAGCTGTTCGTCAGCGGGCAGATTCCCCGCGTGGGCGATGAAGTGCTCTACGTGGGGACGGTCGGCGCCGGGATCGACCTGGCATCGGCCAGAACGGCCGCCGCCATCTGCGCCATGCGGGCCCTGGCCTTCGTGCAGCGCGCGGCCGGCTCGCTCGATGCCGTGCGCGCCGTTGCACGCATCACCGTCTATGTGCGCTCGGCGCCCGATTTCACCCAGCAAAGCGAGGTGGCCGATGGCGCCTCCGACCTCATCGCCCGGGTGCTGGGCCCCGTGGGTGCCCACACGCGCACTTCGGTGGGCGTGCTGCAGCTGCCCAAGGGCGCGGCCGTGGAGCTGGACCTGATCGCCCGCGTGGACTGATCGCGCTACCCCTATCCCTATTCCTATCCCTGGCCCGCTGGCGTTTCGTTGCGCGCCTTCCAGGCCCGCAGCGCCTGGCGGTACTCGTCCATGGCCAGGTCATAGCTGTCGAAGATGCAGGGGTCGCAGCCATTGCCGCAGCAGGCGTCCAGGTCGGGCTGCTCGGGCGGCTGGGGCATGGGGTCGGCGGAGGCGGCGGAATCTGCGGAAACGGGAATCGGCGCGGTGGTCATGAGGGCGATTGTCTCGCGCCACGGGGCTTTCTGTAGAGCACCAAAAGCAAACCCGCGCTGCCGACATGCAGCAGCGCGGGTTGCTTGTTGACGCGTCTTACCGTCCGGTACGCTGCCTGCGCGCCATGCCCATGAAGCCGGCTGCTCCCGCCATCAGCGACAGCAGCAGCAGGCCCCAGCGGTCCAGCGTGGGAATGCTCTGTGCCGATGGGGGAGCCGGCACGGCCAGGATCACGGGGTCCACGAACTCGCCGTTGACCGTCTTGTCGTCATCGCGCAGGCCGCCGTCCACGATGGTGTAGCTGACCTGGTTGCCACTGATGGTGGGCGTGAAGGGCTGCCACTTGGGCGTTGCGGTGGCGTCGTACTTCATCAGCTGCGCGTTGGCGGGCACGGGGGACGTGAAGGTGAGGGTCACGGTCAGCGTGCTGCTGGGGGCGCACTGCTTGGCCGTGAAGTCCACGGCGGCCTGCGGGTAGGCAAAGGCCGCCGGCAGCGGGCCCAGCGAGCCGGCCACGGCAGAAGGCGAGGTGAAGTTGGCCGCAGTCAGCGTGCAGGTGGGGCTGCTGTTGGCAATGCCCAGATCCACACCCGAGCCCGAGGCGCTTTGCCTGGCCTCGCGCGTCACCGTCACCACATAGGTTTTCTTGGTCGTGCCGTCCTGCGCCGTGACTTCGATAGACACGGTATTGCTGCCCACATTCAGCGCCACCGGGGTGGAAGCCGCTGCGCCGTTGACCAGGATCGTGGCGCCTGCATCGGCTGCGGTGGCCGTCACTGTGACGGTGCTGCTGCTGTTGGGCACGGTGGCCGTGTAGGCCAGGGTGCCTGCACCAAAGCCCGGTGCGAGCGTGCCGCTGCTCAGTGCCAGGGCGCTGAGGTCGGCGTTGGTGGAGTTCACCACCAGGGTGTAGCTGGTGCTGCCCGAGGTGAACGGAGCACCCGTGCCCGTGGAGGAGTCCGTGGCCGTGATGGTGAAGGTGAAGCTTCCCGCAGCGGTGGGCGTGCCGCTCAGAACACCGGTGCTGGCGTTGAACGTCATTCCGGTCGGCAGCGTGCCGCTGCTGGCGTAGGTGTAGGGCGCCGTGCCTCCACTGGCAGTGAAGGTCTGCCCTGCATAGGCCGTGTTCAGCCTGGCAGCCGGCAGCGTGGAAGCTGCAGGCGTCAGCACCACCGTGGCTGCCGTCACGCTGCCACTGTAGGTGCGCTGGCCGCTGATGCTGCTGTTGTCGGTCGCCTGCACCGTGAAGCTGAAGGCTCCGGCCGCCGTGGGCGTGCCGCTGATCACCCCGGCGGGCGACAGCGACAGGCCTGTGGGCAGCGTGCTGCCGCCGGCCATTGCAAAGGTGTAGGGCGTTGCGCCGCCGCTGGCGGTCAGGGTCTCGTTGAACGAGACGCCTACCTTGGGCGTGCCGGCCAGCGTCGCGGGCGTCACCGTGATGGCCACATAGGTGAACTGGCCTGCCGCGCCGGTGGCGCTGGTGCCGCCGGTCGTTGTGACGCGCACATCGACCGTGCCCGCCGATCCCGCAGGCGCTGTGGCCGTGATCTGCGTGGCGCTGTTGACCGTGAAGCCCGTGGCGGCCGTGCCGCCGAAGGTCACGGCCGTGGCGCCGGTGAAGTTCGTGCCGGTCAGGGTGACCGTGGTGCCACCAATCGAAGAACCGCTTGCGGGCGAGACGGAAGTCACCGTGGGTGCGGGCACATAGGTGAACTGGTCGGCCGCGCTGGTGGCGCTGGTACCGCCTGCGGTGGTGATGCGCACGTCTACCGTGCCCGTGCCGGCAGGCGCGGTGGCCGTGATCTGCGTGGCGCTGTTGACCGTGAAGCCCGTGGCGGCCGTGGCGCCGAAGGTCACGGCCGTGGCGCCGGACAGGTTGGTGCCGGTCAGGGTCACCGTGGTGCCGCCCGCTTGTGGGCCGCTGGTGGGCGAGATGGAGGTCACCGTGGGCGCAGGCACATAGGTGAACTGGTCGGCCGCGCTGGTGGCGCTGGTACCGCCCGCGGTGGTGATGCGCACATCGACCGTGCCCGTGCCGGCAGGCGATGTGGCCGTGATCTGCGTGGCGCTGTTGACCGTGAAGCCCGTGGCGGCCGTGGCGCCGAAGGTCACGGCCGTGGCGCCGCCCAGGTTGGTGCCGGTAAGAATCACCGTGGTGCCGCCTGCCTGCGGGCCGCTGGAGGGCGAGATGGAGGTCACCGTGGGCGTGGCCACGTAGGTGAACTGGTCTGCCGCGCCGGTGGCGCTGGTGCCGCCAGTCGTGGTGACGCGCACATCGACCGTGCCCGGCGACCCTGCAGGCGCGGTGGCCGTGATCTGCGTGGCGCTGTTGACCGTGAAGCCCGTGGCGGCCGTGGCGCCGAAGGTCACGGCCGTGGCGCCGGAGAGGTTGGTACCGGTGATGACCACCGAGGTTCCTCCTGCGGTGGGCCCTGCCGTGGGCGAGACGGAAGTCACCGTGGGTGCGGCCACGTAGGTGAACTGGTCGGCCGCACTGGTGGCGCTGGTGCCGCCCACGGTGGTGATGCGCACGTCTACCGTGCCCGTGCCGGCAGGCGCTGTGGCCGTGATCTGCGTGGCGCTGTTGACCGTGAAGCCTGTGGCGGCCGTGGCGCCGAAGGTCACGGCCGTGGCGCCGGAGAAGTTGGTGCCGGTGATGGTCACCGTGGTGCCCCCACTGGTCGGGCCGCTGGTGGGCGAGATGGAAGTCACCGTGGGCGCGGGCACATAGGTGAACTGGTCGGCTGCGCTGGTGGCACTGGTGCCGCCCACCGTGGTCACCGTCACATCGACCGTGCCGGCGCTGCCTGCGGGCGCGGTGGCGGTGATCTGGGTGTTGCTGTTGACGGTGTAGGTGGCGGTCGCGGCGCCGAAGCGCACGGCGCCGGTGCCAGGTGCTGCGGCGAAGCCGGTACCGGTGATGGTCACCGTGGTGCCGCCGCCGGTGGGACCTGCCGTGGGCGAGATGGAGGTGACCGACGGTGCCGCCACATAAGTGAACTGGTCAGCGGCAACGGCGGGACTGGTGCCGACGGAGTTGCTGACGCGGATGTCCACCGTGCCCGTTCCGGGCGGCGCCGTGGCCGTGATGCTGGTGGCGCTGTTGACCGTGAAGCTGGTCGCTGCCGAGGCGCCGAAGTTCACGCCCGTGGTGCCGATGAAGTTCGTGCCCGTGATGGTGACCATCGTTCCACCCGCCTGCGGGCCTGCCGTGGGCGTGATGCTGGTGATCGTGGGCGTTGCCAGGTAGCTGAATTGATCGGCCCCGCTGATGGCGCTGGTGCCGCCCGTCGTTGTGACGCGCACATCGACCGTGCCTGTACCCGCAGGCGAGGTGGCGGTGATCTGGGTGGCGCTGTTGACGACATAGCTGGCGGTTGTCGCGCCGAATAGCACGGCGGTGGCGCCGGACAGGTTGGCGCCGGTGATGACCACGCTGGTGCCGCCAGCCTGCGGGCCAAAGTTGGGCGAGACGGATGTCACCGTGGGCGCGGGCAGATAGGTGAACTGATTGGCTGCGGTAGTGACGCTGGTGCCGCCTGCCGTCGTGACGGTCACGTTCACCGTGCCCGATCCTGCCGGTGCCGTGGCCGTGATCTGGGTGGCGCTGTCGACCGTGAAGCTGGTCGCCGGCGTGCCGCCGAAGCTCACGGCGGTCACGATGGGGCTGTCGATCACGTTGGTGAAGTTGGCTCCGATGATGGTGACCAGATCTCCGCCAGCGGCCAGGCCGCTCGTGGGCGACAGCGCCGTCGCCGTGGGTGTGGCAGGGGGGAAGGGGTCGACGGCCAGATCGTCGAAGGCGAAGTTGCCGCCTTCGCCAACCGTGGCATTGTTGGATACCCGTACTTCGTCCACATCCGCCAGCGCGCTCAGATCGATAGGGACGAATTGCTGGGTCATGGCCGTCGTCTTGGTGACGATCACGCTGGCACCGGACACGGGGCTGCCGCCGCGATAGCCCGCGAGTGTGAACTGGGTCATGGAGCCGTAGGCATGGATGCGCACCCGTGCGAGGCTGAAGCGGTCCGTGCCATTGGCCGCCTTGATGATGGCGTTGCCGTCAAGGGTGGCGGAGGTGATGGCGTCGCCGGACGTGGTGATTCCCGGGGTGCCTGCCTGCAGGTCCGCTGCAGCGAAATAAGACCACTGGCCGGTGAAGCGAAGCCCGTTGTAGTCCGGGGCAACATCCGAGAAGGCGCCAGGCGTGGCGCTGCTCCCGAAGTCGATGATGCCCCGGTCCACTGCGGCATGGGCTGGAGCCGCCAGTGCCATCACCAACCCGATGAACCACGCAAACCACATGGACAGCATGCGTGAAGCGGACTTGGGCCTGGGGGTGTGGTTGGTGGGCATGGCGGGCAATGGCTGGAGGTGGAAGAACGTCAGGGCCTGACGGGGAATTCGCCGGACAGGCAGATGCAGAAATTCAGCGCCAGAACGGGTTGCATATTGCTGTGGGCCTGGTTGCCGCCGACGGGCAGCAGCGCTGTCGGCGCCATGGCCGAAGTGGCAGCTCCCGCTGCATAGGTGGGCCTGGCGCTGCCCCGGGGCGGTACGCCTTGCATGCCCTGCGCCAGCAAGTTGCCGCTGGGGATGGCCGCCGTGGCGCCGGCGCCCTGGGCGCTGATGCCGTGGCTGTGCGCCGGTATCTGCGCAAGGGTCAGCGTTTCGGTGGCTGTGCCCATGGTTTCACCGATGTCGCGGAAGCTCAGTCCAGGTCCCGTGCCGGCGCCCATGGCGGCCTTGCCCTGCAGATTGGGCAGCATGAAATTGGTGGTTCCGTTACCGCCGAACCGGCTTCCGATGACCGCAAAAAGCGCTGTATTCTGCTGTACCTGTATGGTCTGGCCTGCGCAAAAGGCCCAGTTGACAGGAGCGAAGGAGAAGCCGAATGCGCGGACCTCGCCGTAGAAGGGATCTGCCATATGGATGTTTCCTTGGGGGGCGGCTTGTTCAGTTGCGGGGCGGGAAGATACCGGAGCTGGCGATGCACCAGTTGATGACCAGCGAGGGCTGCATGTTCTGGTGAGGCTGGCTGCCGCCGCTGATGTCCACGGCGGCGGCAGCCATGAAGGAATCGGTGGGCGCGCCATAGGCAGACAGGCCATTGGCGGCCTCTGCCATCACATTGCCGCCGGGGACATTGGTGGTGGCCACCGCGGCGCTGGACAGCAGCTGGTGGGTGTGCTGGGGCATCTGGCTGGGGGTCAGCGTGACGTTTTCCGTACCGTCGATCCAGCCGAGCACAACGCCGCCACCGTATCCAATGGGCGTGCGACCACGCAGATCGGGCAGGCCGAAGTTCGTCGAGCCATTGCCGCCGTATTTGGTGCCCAGCAGCGCAAACAAGGCCTGGTTCGTACTGATCGGCAGAATCGCTCCGTTGCACAGCAGCCAGCCCCTTGGGACCTGGCCAAAGGCGAATGCGCGGATCTCTCCGAGAAAGGGTTCCATGAAGTGCTCCTGTCCGTGCTATGTGAAGCTGGGGAAGATGCCGAAGAGGCAGATGATGTAGCTCAGCACCAGGCTGGGCATGACGTTGTTGTGCGGCTGCCCGCCGCCGACGATCTGCACCGAGCTGGGTCCCAGGGTGGCGGCAGTCGTTGCGGGTGAGGGGGCGTAGAGGTTGAACCCCGTGACGGCTGCCGGTACCTGCTGTTGTGGCTTGCTGGTGCTGGCGGCGCCGGCCGCCGAGAACTGGTGGGTGTGCCCGGGCAACTGGTTGATGTTCAGCGTTACGTCTTCCACACCCATCTGCTGGCCCAGAATGCGGTTGCTCCCGCCCGGCAACTGGCCTTGGCCAATAGGAAGCCGGCCCTGCAGGTTGGGCAGTGCGAAGTTGGTGACGCCATCGCCGCCATAGGTGGTACCCAGCAGCACGAAGAGTGCTTCGTTCTCGCTGATGGCAACCAGCCTGCCGTCGCACAATGCCCAGTTCTGGGGGGCAAAGTTGCCCGCAAAAAGACGGATTTCTCCAATGTATGCCTCGCTCATGGCGTCTCCTCCTCCTTGATCGACGTGTTCATGCGTGTGATGAGTGCCTGGTAGCTGGTTTGCCCCGGCTCCGCATCCACGACGGGCCCCAGGAACAGAGCAAAGCGTCCCAGGCGTTCGTGGGAAAGCAGGTAGGTGTCGTGGGTCGGGCGGCCGATGTCAGGCCCCTTGAAGCGCAGCGAGCAGCGCGAGGCCAGCAATCCCTGCGTGACCGTGGCCGTTTCCAGGCGCAGCGCCACGGGCGCGGCACCGGGGAGATGCAACGCGAAATCGGTGCCGACCAGGCCGGTGAAATCCTCAAGGCCGGGCATGCGCGCAGGCTGCGGCGCGCGGCGCATATACCAGTACACGCCGCGATCGGCCTCGGTGGCAAAGCCCAGGCGCTGGTAGTGACCGAGGATGGGGTTGTTCTTCTCCACATGCAGGCCCAGGTCAATGCCCAGGGCATCTGACTCATCCGTTAAAGCCTGCAGCAACTGCCGCCCCACGCCCTGGCGACGGTGCCTGGGAAGCAGGGCGATATCCACCACGCGGATTTCCTGCGGGCTGCGGTCCACATACAGCCGGCCCGCTATCTCGCCATCGCGCAGCACCAGATCGAAACTGGGGTTGGCGTAGGCCGTCGAATACTGGGTGTGCTGCGCCATGAACTGCTGGCGAATGAAGGCATTCCATTGCTCCTCGGGCCAGCCGAATTGTTCGCGCTCCTGCTCGCGTGTGGAGGCGAAGATGGCCAGGAGAGCGGCTTCGTCGCCGGAACCAATGGGTTGAAGCGCCAGCGCACCGCAGGATTCGGCGTGAGGGCTGCGGAGACTGGTATGGGCAGGCGCAGTGCTCATGAATGGAAATCGACTGGAAACGCAGGAGTTCCAGTCGCGAATAATTGAAAAGAGTTGTTAAATCATAGGCAGGTTTTGCAAAGGATTGTCAAATTTCTTTGAGAAAGGATTTTCAGTATGCCAAGAAATCCATGCGAAAGACGAGTGTTCCCATAGGGAAGGAACTGAATCGATTGATATTTGAAATTGATAATGTCTTATCAATGTATTGATGAGTTTTATTGTTGATATTGATTGTTCATTCAAATACTACAGGATTGCCATTTTGAATATCCCTGAAATCAGTGATATTCAACTCAAACAGCGCGGCGCCGGGAAATCGATCACGCTGCGGATGATCTCGCGCATTTCCGTGATCAGCGGCCGGGCATCGTCGCGGCGCCATTGCACGGTGTAGGTCAGCGGGGCCAGCGCGCTGTGCTTTGCGGCCTCGGCGCCGCCGTCCAGCACGCGCAGGCGGCCGCGTTGCTGCAGGGCCAGGGCCCATTGCTCGGGCATGTAGGTGAAGCCCAGGCCGTCCACCACCATGCCCACCACGGCGCCCCAGCTGTTGCAGGAAAGGCGCCGCTCCACGGCCAGGCCGTGGCGGCCCAGCCAGTCGTCCAGCGTGCGCGTGGCGCCCGAGCCGGTGGGCAGGGCGATCAGCAGTTGCTCGCGCACCAGGCGCCGGGGCAGGCCGGTGCCGGCGCGGGCGATGAAGTCGTCGCTGGCGGCCCAGACAAAGCGCACCTGGGCGACCTGCTCGAAGGCCAGGCTGCTGCGCGACGATGGCCCGGCGATGACCACGCAGTCCAGCTCGCCATCGACGATGCGCTGCTCCAGCACCTGGCCGATGTCGGTGTGGGGCTCCAGCTGCAGGTCGGGGTGCAGCTCGGCCACCTTCTGCACCAGCCGGGGCAGCCAGGTCAGGCCGCTGAGTTCGCCAAAGCCGATGCGGCAGCGGCCCTGCAGGCCCACGCTGCGGCCCGCCGCCTCGCGCAGCTGGGCGGCGCCGTGCAGCAGCTCGCGGATGCGCGGCAGCAGCTGCTCGCCCTGGGGCGTGAGTTCGGCGGCGCGGCCGCTGCGGTCGAACAACTGCACGCCCAGTGAGGCCTCCAGCTCCGCAATGCGCTTGGACAGCGATGAGACCGACAGGTGCACGCGGTCGGCGGCCACGCTGAAGTTCAGGCAGGTGGCGGCCCAGTAGAAGGCTTCGAGCTGTTTGAGGGTCATGGCGATATTTTCACAAAAGCGAAACATTGATTCCTATTTATTTCGCTTTTCTTTGGAATTGTGCCCTCCTACATTGGCTGGCAATGCCTACGCCTGCCGTCCCTGCCGTCCCTGCCGCTTCCGCCACGCCACCGCGCCGCCTGCGCGGCGTGCTGTCGCTTGACGATTTCGAGCGGCTGGCGCGGCGCCACCTGCCGCGCCCCATCCATGCCTACATCAGCGGGGCGGTGGAGGACAACGCCTCGCTGGCGGACAACCGCCGCGCCTTTGCCGAGCTGGCCTTCGTGCCGCGCGCGCTGGTGGGCGTGGCACAGCGCGACCCCTCCTTCGAGCTGTTCGGGCGCCGCTACGGAGCGCCGTTCGGCGTGGCGCCCATGGGCATTGCCGCGCTGTCGGCCTACCGGGGCGACCTGGTGCTGGCCCAGGCCGCACAGCAGGCGGGCGTGCCGGCCATCATGAGCGGCTCCTCGCTGATCCGGCTGGAGGAGGTGATGGCGGCCGCGCCCCACACCTGGTTCCAGGCCTACCTGCCGGGCGACCAGGGCCAGATCGATGCGCTGCTGGACCGCGTGGCCGCCGCCGGCGTGCAGACCCTGGTGATCACCGTGGACACGCCCGTGGCCGCCAACCGCGAGAACAATGTGCGCGCCGGTTTCTCCACGCCGCTGCGGCCCGGGCCGGGCCTGGCCTGGCAGGGCATCAGCCATCCGCGCTGGCTGTTCGGCAGCTTTCTCAAGACCCTGTGGCGCCACGGCATGCCGCATTTCGAGAACAACTATGCGCACCGGGGCGCGCCCATCCTGTCGGCCAGCGTGATGCGCGATTTCTCGGACCGCTCCCATCTGGCCTGGCCGCATCTGGCCGCCATCCGCCAGCGCTGGCAGGGGCAACTGGTGGTCAAGGGCATTCTTTCGGCCGCAGACGCCGTGCTGGCGCGCGACCACGGGGCCGACGGCCTCATCGTCTCCAACCACGGCGGGCGCCAGCTCGACGGCGCCGTGGCACCGCTGCGCGTGCTGCCCGGCATCGTGCGCGCCGTGCCCGGCCTGCCGGTGATGCTGGACAGCGGCGTGCGCCGGGGCACCGATGTGCTCAAGGCCCTGGCCCTGGGCGCGCGCTGCGTGTTCGTGGGCCGGCCCTTCAACTACGCGGCCTCGGTGGCCGGGCCGGCGGGCGTGGCCCATGCCATGGCCCTGCTGCGCGAGGAGGTGCTGCGCGACATGGCCATGCTGGGCGCCACGCGCCTGGACCAGGTCACGCCGGCCTGCGTGCGCCATGCGCAGGCCTGGGATGCGTTCTGAGCGGCAAGACAGCGGTATCGACACAGACAACAGACACAGACACGGACACAGACGGAGACACAGCAGTGAGCAAGATTCCCGGATTCCATATCCACGCCCGGCCCGAGGCCGCCCTTGGCGATGCGCTGCTGCAGCGCTATCGCGGCTTTCCGGTCGCCAATGTCAGCGACGCCATGAGCCGCACCACGGGCACCTCGGCGCTGCAGCCCTTTCACCGCCGCCAGGGGCCGCTGGTGGGCCGTGCGCTGACCGTGCGCACGCGGCCCGGCGACAACCTCATGGTGCACCAGGCCATCGACATCTGCGGCCCCGGCGACGTGATCGTGGTGGACGCGGGCGGCGCCGGGCCCAACGCCATCATTGGCGAGATCATGCTGGCGCTGATGATGGCGCGCGGCGCGGCCGGCATCGTCATCGACGGGCTGATCCGCGACAGCGACACCATCGGCCAGCATGAGCTGCCCGTGTATGCGCGCGGCGTCTCGCACCGCGGCCCCTACAAGGACGGCCCCGGCGAGCTGCATGTGCCCGTCAGCATCGACGGCATGGTCGTCCACCCGGGCGACCTGGTGCTGGGCGACGGCGACGGCCTGCTGGCCGTGCCCGCCGCCGAGGCCGCCGCCATTGCCGACCGCGTGGAGGCCATACAGCGCGATGAGGCCGACGTGCTCGCCGCCATTGCCGCAGGCCGCGCCGACCGCTCCTGGGTGGTGCGCACGCTGGCCGCCAAGGGGGTGCTGTGATGGACCGCCGCGTTGTCCGTTTCGACTACTGGCTGGATGCGGCCTTCGACCGCATCGTCTCGGCCGCGCCTGGCGTGCAGCTGATCACCTGCCGGCGCGAGGGCGACGATGCCGCCGCCTGGCAGGCCCTGGCCGGCGCACAGGTCTACCAGATCACGGCAGCCAAGGACGAGCTGCCGCGCCACTGGTTCGCCACGGCGGACCTGCTGGCGCGCTGCCCCGATCTGCTGGCCGTGTCCTCCAGCGGGTCGGGCTGCGACACCATCGACATTGAGGCCTGCACGCGCGCCGGCGTGGCCGTGATGAACCAGTCGGGCGGCAACGCGGATTCGGTGGCCGAGATGGCCATCGGGCTGATGCTGTCCGTGCTGCGCCGCATCAACGAATCCGACCGCCTGCTGCGCGCCCCTGCCCGGGGCTTCAGCCGCGAGGACGTGATGGGCCACGAGCTGCGCGGCCGCACCCTGGGCCTGGTGGGCGTGGGCGAGGCCGGCAGCCGCGTCGCGGCCCTGGGCCGGGCCTTCGGCATGCAGGTGATCGGCTGCGACCCGGCCTACGACGCGGCCGGCCTGGCAGCGCGCGGGGCCGAGGCCGTCGGCTTCGACGAGCTGCTGCAGCGCGCGGACATCGTCTCCCTGCACTGCCCGCGCGATGCCTCCACGCTGGGGCTCATGAACGCCGCTGCCTTTGCGGCCATGAAGCCGGGCGCCATCTTCGTGAGCACGGCGCGCGGCGGTATCCATGACGAGGCCGCCCTGCACGCCGCTCTGGCCAGCGGCCACCTGGCCGGCGCCGGGCTCGATGTCTGGGACCAGGAGCCGCCGCCCGCCTCCCATCCGCTGCTGGCCCTGCCCCAGGTGGTGGCCACCTTCCACACCGCCGGTGTCACGCACGAGGCCCGGCGCAACAACGCCGAGCTGGCCGCCACCCAGATCGTGCAGTTGCTGGCCGACGGCCAGCGGCCCGCGCGCCTGGTCAATCCCGAGGTCTGGCCGCATGCGCGCGAGCGCATCGCCCGGGCCTTGGACCCGTCCCGTTCCCCGTCCCGTTAGCCGCTTCCTTCACCATGACTACAAAGCCTCTCAGACCACTGCAAGAGGCGACCCAGGAGACAAAGATGACACAGCAAGCAAGGCGCGCATTGTGCGCAGGCCTGGCCGCCGCCTGCATGGCGCTGCCGGCCCTGGCTCAGGCTCAGACCCAGACTCAGGGCGAGGCCCCCTATCCCTCGCGCAACATCGAGATGATCGTGGCCTACGGACCCGGCGGCGGCACCGACCTGGTGGCGCGGCTGCTGGCCCGCCATCTGGAAAAGAAGCTGGGCGGCAGCGTGGTCGTGCTCAACCGCCCCGGCGCGGGCGGCGGCATCGGCTTTGGCGAACTGGCGCGGGCCAAGCCGGACGGCTACACCATCGGCTTCATCAACACGCCCAACGTGCTGACCATTCCCATCGAGCGCAAGAGCAGCTTCCACTGGAGCCAGTACGACCTGCTGGGCAACCTGGTGGACGACCCAGGCGGCTTTGCCATCCACAACAGCAACGCCATCACCACGCTGGCCGGCCTGGCCGCCTACGCCCGGGCCAACCCCGGCGCCGTGACCGTGGGCACCACGGGCACGGGCTCGGACGACCACCTGGCCATGCTGCTGTTCGCCAAGGCCACGGGCACGCAGCTCACCCATGTGCCCTACAAGGGCGCGGGCGAGGTGCGCGCCGCCGCCACGGGCCAGCAGATCACCATTGGCGCCATCAACGTGGGCGAGGTGCTGGCCTACCAGAAGGGCGGCACTCCCATCCGCCTGCTGGGCCAGATGTCGGCCGCGCGCAGCTCGCTGGCGCCCCAGGTGCCTACGTTCAAGGAGCAGGGCATCGATATCGAGCTGGCCTCCCTGCGCGGCCTGGCAGCGCCCAAGGGCTTGCCCGAAGGCGTGCGCAAAAAGCTGGTCGATGCCGTGGCCGCCATCGCGGCCGACCCGCAGTTCAGGCAGCAGGCCGAGGCCATGTACGCGCCGCTGCGCTACCTGGCACCGCCCGCCTACGCGGCCGAGCTGGAGCGCACCGAGGCCGGCTTTCGCAAGCTCTGGACCGAGATGCCCTGGCAGGACGGCAAGCCCTGAAGGCCCTGGCCATGCAAACCTTTGAATGGACAAGGACGACTGCCATGACCCCTCTGTCGCGCCGCAGCCTGGCTGCGCTGGCCCTGTGCGCCCTGGCCCTGCCGGCCCTGGCGCAAGGCCCCATCACCCTCATCGTGGGCTGGCCTGCGGGCGGCCCCTCCGACAACGTGGCGCGGCTGGCGGCCACGCGCATGAGCGAGGCCCTGGGCCAGCCCATCACCATCGACAACCGGGCCGGTGCGGGCGGCAACCTGGGCAGCGACGCGGCGGCCCGCGCAAGGCCCGATGGCAACACCATCATGCTGGCCACCGTGGCCTCGCACGGCCTGAACTCCGCGCTCTACGCCAAGCTCAACCACGACCCGCTCAAGGACTTCGCGCCCATCGGCATGATCACCACCTCGCCCAGCGTGCTGCTGGTGCCCGTGGCCTCGCCGCTGCGCTCGGTCAACGATCTGCTGGAGGCGGCGCGCGCCAGGCCGGGCCAGCTCAACTACGGCTCGGGCGGCGTGGGCTCCAGCCAGCACCTGGCAGGCGCCAGCTTCAAGCAGCTCACGGGCGTGGATGTCACCCACATCCCCTACAAGGGCACGGCCCCGGCCATGACCGACCTGATGGCGGGCCGCGTGGACTTCGTACTCACCACGGGCGCCATCCCCTTCATCCGCTCAGGCAAGCTGCGCGCCCTGGCCGTGGCCTCACGCCAGCGCCTGCCGGCCCTGCCCGATGTGCCCACCTTCGAGGAAGCAGGCGTCAAGGGCTTCTACACCGACTCCTGGTACGGGCTGGTTGCCCCGGCCGGCACGCCGCGTGCGGCGCTGGAGCGCCTGAACGGCGCACTGGCCACGGCGCTGCGCAATCCCGAGGTGCAAAAGCAGTTCATCGAACAGGGCTCGCTGCCCGTCAAGCCCATGGGCGTGGACGCGTTCTGGCGCTTCGTGCGCGAACAGATGCCCGTGGCGGCCGAGCAGGTGCGGGTGTCGGGGGCCAGAGCCGAGTGAGCGCAGCCGGGTGCGGCAGTGCAGGATCGGCGCGGGCGCCTGCATAGCCGCAATGCAGCCAGCGTGTCACTGGCAGGTCACTGGTAGGTCACTGGTAGTTGAGCGTGAAGGTGGCCCGTCCGTTGGCCAGGCCTGTGGTGACGGAGGGCTGGGTCTGGACATAGCGCGCCGTCAATGGAATCACGTGGTTGCTGGTGTTTGGGGTGATGATGCCCGCCTGCCACTGGTTGGGATTGCCGAAGTTGGCGGAGTCCTCGCCGTAGCTGATGACCTTGTCGCTGCTGCGGATCTGGATGCCGATGCCGGCAGCCCCTCCGGTCACCGTCAGCACATCGGAGCGGTTGGCGGCATCGTTGGCATCCGTGAGCGTGACGAACGGGCGCAGGGTGGAATTGGCATCGCCCCCGGTGCAGATCAGTTCCAGATCGAATGGCTGGGGCGCGGAGGTAGCGCCTATCCCGTTGAACTGTGACCTGTTGATTCGCTGCAGGTTCACGGCGATGTTGCTCGTCTTCACCCGGCAACTGGCGCCTGTGCGCACCACGGTGCTGCCGGCCGCCATCACGGACCAGATATTGCAAAGGCTATTGCAGTCAAACCGGGCGGTTGCATAGCTGCTGACGCTGAAAGTGCCCGATTGAACGGCGCCTGTCTTGATGAGTTGCATCCATATGGTTTGCTCATGTACATCATCCTTTTGCCATCCCGTGGCTCCTGAATTGTTGGACGTAGTGGTGATGGACATGGTTTTGCCATTGGGGAAATTCCTGGCTTTCCATATGGCACGCCAACGGACTCCTATTCCGCGCAAAGATGTGGAGTAGATATCGCCGTCCAGCGTAGTGGGGTTCATGATTTGGGGCCATATTTCTGAAGATGGCCCCGAAAGCACACTGTAGGAAATGGTGTCGAGGGTGGATTTGACCATGGGCGATTCCCATAGCACTGATCCATTCATGATATTTCCTGCGGGAACGTTGATGATTTCCGGTAATTGGATGATGGATGCTGCCGGGGTAAACATGCCTCCATGAATGGAGCTTACAGAAAAGCAAAGCGTTGCCGGAATGAGAAAATATCTGATTTTTTTCATATGAATGAAACCGGAAACGATGCAGGAGAGTTTGATGGGCGTGCTCCAAAGTCTATTCCTATGATTTATGAAAATCCATAGGATCATTCTGATTTTGGCAATGCCTTTTTCATGACTCCAATGCCGTGTTCCGTCCGCTGCCGTGGCGCGGCATGGCCACCGGGGCCGGCATGCGGCACACCTGGCGCAAGCGGCGCCAACGACGTGGCGGCCGCCTGGGCACGGTCGCCTGGGCATGGCCGCCACGGGCGACGCCTTTGCAAGACGCCTGGGCTGAGCCGGTGGCTCAACCCCGCCTGCGTGGCATGGTTGTTGATGCCCATGAAGCGCACCGACAGGCCCGGGCTCTGCTCGCCCGGCAGGCCGGGCTGGTACAGGCCGACCACGCCCTGGCGCTTATCGCCCACGCGCAGCAGCAGGATCTTGCTCTTGCCATCGGCCACGGGCACCTTGTCCGAGGGGACCAGCGGAATGCCGCGCCGGGTGATGAACTGCGAGCCGAACAGGCTGACCGTGGGTGGCGGCGTGCCGCGGCGCGTGGCCTCGCGGCCGAAGGCGGCAATGGCCAGCGGATGGGTCAGGAAGAAGGCGGGCTCCTTCCAGACCTTGGTCAGCAGCTCGTCCAGGTCGTCGGGCGTGGGCGCGCCGGTCAGCGGGAAGATGCGCTGCTCGTCCGTGACCTGGGCCAGCACTGTTGCCGACATGTGCAGACTCCGTGATCAGTTCAGGAAAAAGGGAAGGGGAAGGAGGGGAAACAGGGCCAGTGTCCCGGCCCGCGCACATGTCTTCAACATGCTATAGCCGCCAAGCGCAGGCCGCGCACCAGCTGGTCGTGGGCCACGGTCTCGCCGCGCATGACCAGGGCCGAGGGCTGCACGCCCAGCGAGACGGCCAGCTTCTCCACGGTCAGCAGCGAGGCGATGACGCGGCCGCGCTCTATCTCGCCCACGTAGGAGCGGTTCAGGTCCGAGTGCTCGGCCAGCCGCTCCTGCGACCAGCCATGGGCCTCGCGCGCCTGGCGCACGGCAATGCCGAAGCTGGTGACAAGCCGGGTGCTCATAGGGCCACCTCCCGGGGCTGCTGCGCGTGCTCGCGCGCATGGGCCTGGGTGACGTGGGCGCCGGGCGGAACGTCCTCGGTCACCCAGACATTGCCGCCGATGACGGCGCCGCGCCCCAGCGTGACGCGGCCCAGGATGGTGGCGCCCGCGTAGATGACCACGTCGTCCTCCACCACCGGATGGCGCGCCAGGCCCTTGCGCAGGTGGCCGTGCTCATCGGTGGGAAAGCGCTTGGCGCCCAGGGTGACGGCCTGGTACAGCCGCACGCGCTCGCCGATCACCGCGGTCTCGCCGATCACCACGCCCGTGCCGTGGTCCATGAAAAAGCCCCGCCCGATCTTCGCGCCCGGGTGGATGTCGATGCCCGTCTGCGCATGCGACAGCTCGGCCACGATGCGCGCCAGCAGCGGCTGCTCCAGCAGGTACAGCTGGTGGGCCAGGCGGTGGTGGATCATGGCCAGCACGCCCGGATAGCACAGCAGCACCTCGTCCACGCTGCGCGCGGCGGGATCTCCGTGGAAGGCGGCCAGCACGTCGCTGTCGAGCAGGCGGCGGATCTGGGGCAGGGACTCGGCAAAGGCGCGTGCGATGTCCAGCGCCATGGCGTCGGCGCCCGCTGCCGTGTGGGGCGCGGACAGCCGCAGCTCCAGCCGTATCTGGCCCAGCAGCGCATGCAGGGCCGAGTCCAGCTGGTGGGCCACGAAGATGTCCTCGCTTTCCTGGCGCAGGTCGTGCGGGCCCAGGCGCATGGGAAACAGGGCTGCCTTGAGCTGGTCGATGAGGGTGGAAAGCGCGTCGCGCGAGGGAAACTCGCGCGCCCCGGGCTCCTGGGTGCGGCCGTGCGCCTCGCGCCATTCGCGGCGCGCCGCATGCAGGTTCTGGGTGAGTCCGGCAATGTCGAAACTGGCCATCTGCGGGCTCCTTCAGTCTTGAATCCAGGGCAGGCCGTGGAAGCGCCAGCCGTCGCTTTTGCCGCGCTGCTGGCGCGCGTCGATCTCGCCCTCGAAGCCTTCGAGCACGTTGAACACATGGGCGAACCCGGCCTGGGCCGCCACCTGGGCCGCCAGCACCGAGCGCTTGCCGCTGCGGCACAGCAGCAGGGCCACGGCCTCCTTGCCGCCGTGCGGGGCCAGGCGCGCTTCCAGCTCGCGGGCAAAGCGCGGGTTGCGCGTCAGCGCCGTGCCCGTGGCCCAGGGCACGTGCAGGGTGCCGGGCACCTGGCCGACGAACTTGCGTTCCTCGGCCGTGCGCACATCGACCAGCACGGCCTGGCCGGCCTGCACCAGCGCCCAGGCCACGGGCGGGCGCACGCCGCCTGCGTGGCCCAGCCCCTGTGCGCGGGCGTGGTCCTGTGCCTCCTGCAGCGCCCGGGGCAAGGCGGTTTCCAAAGTGAGGGCTGTCATGTCGTCGTCCTTGCGGAGAGTTCGCGGGTTGGTGGCTATGGGCACCAATCTAAGAACTTCGCGGCAAGCCACCAACGAACAAGAGCGGCGTTTGATAGAAGCAAAACGTCTATGAAGGCGCCGCGCGGCGCCATGCCCGGTTCGGGCGATCAGGCCGTCAGCACCCGCTGCAGCATCCACAGGTTCAGCGACACCACCAGGGCCGCGCAGCCCCACAGCACTGCCGCCATCCTGGGGCCAAAGGCCAGCTCCCCCAGCGTCTTGCGCCGCGTGGTGAACAGCAGCAGCGGCACGATGGCAAACGGCAATTGCAGGCTCAGCACCACCTGGCTGAACACCAGCAGGGCGCTGGCGCCGGTGCTGCCGAACCAGGCGGTGGCCACCACGGCGGGCACGATGGCGATGCAGCGCGTCAGCAGGGCGCGCAGCGCGGGCGACAGGCGGATCTGCAAGAAGCCTTCCATCACGATCTGCCCGGCCAGCGTGCCCGTGACCGAAGAACTCAGCCCCGAGGCCAGCAGCGCCACGCCGAACACCGCGCTGGCGATGCCCACGCCCAGCAGCGGCGACAGCAGGTGGTAGGCGTCCGACAGCTCGGTCACCGGCGCCTGGCCGGGCCGGTTGAACGCGCCGGCCGCCACCACCAGGATGGCGGCGTTCACGAACAGCGCCAGCCCCAGCGCCACCGTGGAGTCCAGCGTGGCCAGGCGGATGGCCTGGCGCGTGCCCTGGAGCGTGGTGTCATGCCGGCGTGTCTGCACGATGGACGAATGCAGGTAGAGGTTGTGCGGCATCACCGTGGCCCCCACGATGCCCACGGCCAGGTACAGCATCTGCGGATCGGCCACGATCTCCATGCCCGGCAGCAGCCCGCGCAGCACGGCCGCCACGGGCGGCTGCAGCCACACCAGCTGGGCGGCAAAGCACAGGCCGATCAATGCCACCAGGGCGATCACCACCGATTCCAGGCAGCGAAAGCCCCGGCTTTGCAGCGCCAGGATCAGCATCACATCCACCACCGTGATGCACACGCCGGCCAGCAGCGGCAGGCCGAACAGCAGGTTCAGGCCGATGGCCATGCCCAGCACCTCGGCCAGGTTGCAGGCCACGATGGCGATCTCGCAGAAGAACCACAGCACCAGGTTGATGCGCGGTGAAAACTGCGCGCGGCAGGCCTGGGCCAGGTCCCGCCCGCTGGCCAGGCCCAGGCGCACGGCCGCCGCCTGGAACAGCATGGCCATCAGGTTGGAGGCAAAGATCACCGCCAGCAGCGAGTAGCCGAACTGCGAGCCGCCCGCGATGGAGGTGGCCCAGTTGCCCGGGTCCATGTAGCCCACGGCCACCATGTAGCCGGGCCCGGCAAACGCCAGCACGCGGCGCGCGTTGTCCGAGCGGCTGTCGCCGCGCGGCACGGCAATGCTGCGATGCACCTGCGGCAGGCTGGGCGTGCCCGCGTGGCCGTGGTCCGGTTCGATGGCGCCGAAGCGGCCCTGTTCAGCCGCAAGCACGGTGTCGTTCATGGGGGCCTTTCCGCCGGCGGGGGCACGCGGTTGCAGGGTGGGATGCCTATCGGGCCGTCGGCACCAGGCCGCTGGCGGGTGCCATGGCTGCGGCGGCGGGTGCGGCATCGGTGCCTGCGCCGCGCCACAGCGCCACGAGATCTCCGGTCACGATGACCGCGCCGGCCAGCACAATCAGGCTGCCCACGCAGCGGCGCGCCACGGTGGAAGGTTTCAGGCGCCGTGGCGTGCGGCCCGGCGTGCTGGCCGGCGTGCGGGGGGCGGATGAGGAAGGCAGAAGGGACATCATGGCAACTCCTTGGCAGGGGAACGCTTGTCTCGGGCCAGCCCCGGGGAAGCCCGCCTGCCCCGGCCGGTGCGGGGCAGGCGGGCGGTCCGCGTCAGGCGTAGGCGCTGCTCATCACCAGCGAGCCGTTCACGCCGGACGGGAAGAACCCGCCCTTGGTCGCCGTGTCCTTGGTCAGGTACACGATGTTCAGCACGTCGCCCGGCGAGCGGCTGTAGGCGATGCCGTTGGCATCCAGCGGCACGATGTTGGACGTGGTGGCATCCCCCGTGATGCCCTGGTCCACGTCGGTGGAGCCGTCCAGGCTGTCGCGCGCATCCGAGATGGCGCCGGCCGCCGTGCGCAGCGCGGGCGTGGCCAGTCCCTTGGCGTACAGCACCGTGCGCACCAGGCCTGCGTGGTAGGCCTCGGCGGCCAGGATGCCGGCGGCTGCCTCCAGATAGGTCTTGTTGGTGATCAGCGGCGATGCGCCCTTGTAGGCGGTGACGCCCACGTCCTCGAAGATGAAGGCCCCCAGCAGGAAGTTCTCGTCACTCGCATAGGGATCGAAGGCCGTGCCCGCGCCCACCAGGCCGGCCGCTCGCGCGGCCACCGAGAAGGCGCCGTTCGGGTCGGTTCCGCCGATGTCGATCTGCGGCTGCGCCACCGCGGCCGAGCCCAGCGCCGCGCGCAGGAAGGCCACGTGGGCGATCTCGTCCTGGGCGATCTCCTTGGCGTACTGCGCCACCACGGGGTCCTTGAAGGCCACGGCACGGCCGCCCGTGATGGCGCCCTGCGTGCCCACGCCCGACTGCAGGTTGGCGGGCAGGCCGGTGCCGAACACCGCGTAGTGATAGAACTGCGACTCCAGATACTCCAGGTTGAGGGCGAAGTTCAGGATCTCCGCATCCGTGGGCCCGTTGGCCTGCGCATTCGCATCGCCCCCGCCACCGCCGCAGGCGGACAGGATCACCCCGCCCGCCATGCCCACGGCCACGCCGCTGGTCTTGCGGAAGAACTGGCGCCTGTCCTCCAGCTTCTTGGCACGTTTTTGCAAAACCCCGATCAACACTGATTCGTCAGACATGATGGTTCCTCTCGGTTCGCGGCAGGCGCGAACGGTCAACGTGAAGAATGCGCCTCCGGCCGAAAGCACACGGGTGTGGCGAAAGCGCGTTCCACTGAAGAGGTGGCCACCTGCTCCAGGGGAATGGGATGCGTCCCCGCTATCCGGCAGTACGCAGGCCGCGCAGGTCTGGATGTGCCGCAATTGAAAGTGGTTGTAACTTTTTGTGTTCGACGTCGATTGCCGTTTTTTTTGAATCCAGACCCCGCTGCGCTGCGTATCCAGATCAGCCGGAATCGTTCGGCTTGTCATCAACCCGCTAGGAGCATTCCATGGTCTCGATTCAAAACACCCGCAAGCTGGCCTCGTTCGGCCTGGCCATCGTGATGTCGGCTGCCTCCGTGGCTGCCATGGCCGATGTGATGGTGGGCGGCGCACCCATGCTGCCGTCCAAGGACATCATCGACAACGCCGTCAACTCCAAGGACCACACCACCCTGGTCGCAGCCGTCAAGGCGGCGGGCCTGGTCGATACGCTCAAGGGCCCGGGTCCGTTCACCGTGTTCGCGCCCACCAATGCCGCCTTCGAGGCCCTGCCCGCAGGCACGGTGGACACCCTGCTCAAGCCCGAGAACAAGGGCACGCTGACCACCGTGCTGACCTACCACGTGGTGGCCGGCAAGTGGGATGCGGCGGCGCTGTCCAAGATGATCAAGGACGGCAAGGGCATGGCCAGCATCAAGACCGTCAGCGGCGGCACGCTGGTGGCCAAGTCCAGCGGCTCCAAGATCATGCTGACCGATGAAAAGGGCGGCACGGCCACGGTGACGATTCCCGACGTCTACCAGTCCAACGGCGTGATCCACGTGATCGACAAGGTGCTGCTGCCCAAGTGAGCGGCACAGGCAGCGAGCGGGCCGGCCACTGACCGCCGTGGTCAGTGGCCGGAGCCTTGTGCCTTCGCCATGCGCCTTGCGGGCGCAACGCCGCAAGCCGCTGCCGGCGTCCCGGCCTGCGCGGCCAGCTTGGACAGCCGCCAGCGCGTCAGGTCGTCCGCGCCGGGGCCGGCCTCCACGCGCAGCTCGGAAAAAGGCACGCTGCGGCCCGATTCCTCCTCCACCAGCGCCAGCCGCAGGGGCGTGCCCGACTGCGCACGCACAAAGCGCATGGGCGGCTGCGCTTCTTGCTGCAGGCGCCACCGGTCGCCGACCTGGGCCAGCGCCTGGATCACCAGGGACAGGTCGCGGCCCTTGGGCGTGAGCAGGTACTCGTAGCGGTCCGGGCCGCTTTGGTAGAGGCGGCGCTCGACCAGGCCGGACTGCTCCAGCTGGCGCAGGCGGTCGGTCAGCGTGGCGTTGGTGATGTCCGTGGACTTTCTCAGGTCGTCATAGCGGCTCAGGCCCAGCATCAGGTCGCGCAGCACCAGCATGGCCCAGCGGTCGCCTACGGCCTCCAGCGTGGTGGCGATCGAGCAGGCCATGCCCTCGAAGCTCTTGGATCGCATGGAATTCCTCGTTGTCTGTTCGCGTTGTCGCAGGCCTGGAGTGTCTCAGCAAAACGCAAGCCCGGCCCGCAAAGGTGGATTGCGTGCTTGTAGCTCTAATGATTGAAGTTTATAGTTGAAGCCACTTTCAACCACCGCTTGACCCAAGCAAGGACTTCTCCCATGAGCACGCATCAAGGCACCGCCGTCGTCACTGGCGCCTCCTCCGGCATCGGCGCCGTCTATGCCGATCGCCTGGCCGCACGCGGCCATGACCTGATCCTGGTCGCGCGCCGCCTGGACCGGCTGCAGGCGCTGGCACAGCGCCTGCGCGACGACCATGGCCGCCAGGTCGAGGTGGTGGCGGCCGACCTGGCCGACGCCGCCGGCCTGCAGCGCGTGGAGGCCCTGTTCGATGGGCAGCGCGACATAGCCATGCTGGTCAACTGCGCCGGCCTGGGCGCCCTGGGTCCGGCGGCCCAGGTGGATGCGCGCGAAGTCGACCGCCTGGTCATGGTCAACATCCATGCGCTGACGCGGCTGTCGCTGGCGGCAGCGCGGCTGTTCGCCACGCGCGGCCGGGGCACGCTGATCAACATCGGCTCCATCCTGGCCCTGATGCCCTTGCCGGGCGCCTCCAGCTACGGCGCCTCCAAGGCCTATGTGCTGAACTTCACGCGCTCGCTGCAGGCCGAGCTCGCTTCCAGCGGCGTCATGGTGCAGGCCGTGATGCCAAGCCTGGTGCGCTCGGAGTTCTTCGGGGGCAAGCCTTCTCCTTTTCCCGAGCACCTGTTCATGTCGCCCGAGACCCTGGTGGACACGGCCCTGGCGGCGCTGGACCAGGGCGAGGCCATCTGCTTTCCCACGCTGGGCAGCACGACCGCCTGGCTGGACTTTGACCAATCGCGCGCCGATCTCGTCAAGGCGTTGACGCTCAGCGGCGTGCCGGCGGCGCGCTACCAGGCTGCGGATGCAGGCCAGCCGGCCTGACGGCCGCGCTGCGTCGCCACCCCGGATTCCCGTACTCCTCTTTTTGCCCCGGAGAAAGCCATGCCCCTGTGGAAGATCTACCACCCCGAAAACGCCTTCAGCGATGAAGACAAACAGGCCATCGCCCAGCGCATCACGGCCGTCTACGGCGACCTGCCGCGCTTTTACGTGGGCGTGGTGTTCGAGGCCGTGGCGCGCACCTCGTTCTTCATCGGCGGCGAGCCTGCGGATGATTTCGTGCGCATCTCCGTGGACCACATCGCGCGGCAGATACGCGACGAGGAGACCAAGACACGGTTCCTCGAAGGCGTGCGGCGGCAGCTGTCCCCCTTCATCGCCGACCGGGGCCTGCGCTGGGAGATGCATGTGGACGAGACGCCCTTCAGCCTGTGGAGCATCCAGGGCCTGCGCCCGCCCGTGCCGGGCACGCCCGAGGGGGAGAAGTGGCGCCTGGACAATCGGCCCTCTCCCCTCTGAGGACCTGCCTGCACTCAGCGCAGCGACAGCCCCGCCGACTGGATCGCGCGGGCGTAGCGCGGGCGCTCGCTTTGCAGGCTCTGGCCCAGGTCGGCAGGGGAGCCGCCCGCCACCTTGAAGCCCATGTGCTCCAGCTGGGCGCGCACATCGGGGGCCTGCAGCACGGTCTGCAGGTCGCGGTTGATCTTGGCGACGATGGGCGCAGGCGTGCCGGCCGGCGCGAAGTAGCCCTGCCAGCTCTCCACCGAGAAGCCGGGCACGCCGGCCTCGGCCATGGTGGGTACCTGGGGCAGGGCGTCGGAGCGGTAGGGCGTGGTCACGGCCAGGGCGCGCAGCTTGCCGGCGCGCACGTACTCGGTCACGGCGGCCAGCGTGATCAGCGTGGCGTCGGTGTGGCCGCCCAGCACGTCCAGCGAGGCGGGGCCACCGCCCGGGTAGGGGATGTAGTTGACCTTGGCGCCCGTCTCCTGCGTGAGGATTTCATGCGCCACATGGGCAATGCCGCCATTGCCGGGCAGGCCCAGGCTGATGCTTTGCGGCTTGGCCTTGGCGCGCGCCAGGTAGTCGCCCAGCGTGTTCAGGCCCGTGCCGGGGTTGACCACCAGCACCTGCGGATTGACCACGGCCTTGATGATGGGCGTGAAGGCCTTTTGCGTGTCGTAGGGCAGCTGGGCAAACAGCAGGCCGTTGAGCGTGAGGCCCTCGCCCTGCTGCAGCAGCGTGTAGCCATCGGGCGCGGCCTTGGCCACCTTGGCCGCGCCGATGGTGCCGCTGGCCCCGGCCACGTTCTCCACCACCACCGACTGGCCCCACAGCGCGGCCAGCTTGTCGGCCAGCGTGCGCGTGAGCTTGTCGGCGCTGCCCCCGGGCGCCACGGGCACGATGATGCGCACCGGCTTGTTCGGAAAGCTGTCGGCCGAGGCCAGGGCCGCAGGCGCGTGCAGGGCCAGGGCGGAGAACAGGGGAAGCAGCAGTGCGCGCAGCGCAGACGGGGTGCGGATCATGGGAGTGCCGGAGTGCAGAGAGTCGATGCCCGCAGTCTGGGAGGCTCCTGGCGCGGCGTGAACTAAGCATTGCGGCTATGCATATGCGGCTGCCGCACAACGTGCGTCACGCTTGCGCCACGCATGCGCGCGCAGTGCCCAAAGCTCATATCCATATCTGCAATGCGTCGTTGGCGCCGGGGCGGGAGAGGCCTAACTTCGTGTCCTCCCGCGAACGTCCCCCCAGGCACTCCCATGACACAGACCCATCTCTCCATCGACTTCAGCGGCAGCGACGTGGCCAGCCGCCGCGCGGCCGCCATCACCGGCTTCATCGCCACGGCCCGGCGCCTGCTCCCCGATCCCGAACGGGCCACGCCCGAGCAATTGCAGGCCGTGGCCCGCGAGCTGGAGGCGCTGGGCCTGCAGCGCGAACTGTTCCCGCACGCGCACTTCCCCGTCTCGGCCAGCAACCCGGCCCAGGTCTACCGCCTCAGCGAAGACCTGGGCGGGCGCTATGCGCTGTACCTGTCCACCGGCCTGCCGGGCAAGTCCCAGCCGCCGCATGACCACACCACCTGGGCCATCATCGCGGGCGTCGAAGGCGTGGAGCGCAACGTGTTCTTCACGCGCGGCAAGACCGACGACCCGCTGCGCGACACCCTGGCGGTGGGCCGCAGCGTCGATGTGGGCAGCGGAACCTCGGTGGTGCTCACGCCCACCGACGTGCACACCATCGAGCTGATCGGCGAGGAACCCGGCCTGCACCTGCACTTCTACGGGCGCGGCCTGGAGCGCATGCCCGAGCGCGTGGTCTTCGAGAGCCTGGAGGGCGGCAGCTTCCGCACCTTCGGCCCGCCCAAGTCGATTCGCCATGCGCTGGTCACGCCCGCCGCGCTCCGGCAGGCCCTGGCCGATGGCGAGGAAATCGCCGTGCTCGACGTGCGCGAGGCCGGTGTCTTCGCGCACCGCCACATCCTGTTCGCGGCGCCGGCCCCGGCCTGGCGGCTGGAGCAGCTCATCGACCGCCTGGTGCCGCGCCGGGGCACGCGCATCGTGCTGGTGGATGGCGACGGCACGCTGGCCCATGAGGCTGCGGCCAAGCTCGTGCGCCTGGGCTGGCCCAATGTCTCCGTGCTGGAAGGCGGCACCGAAGGCTGGGCGGCCGAGGGGCTGGAAATCTTCAGCGGCACCAACGTGCCCAGCAAGGCCTTCGGCGAAGTCATCGAGCATGAAAAGCACACGCCCTGGATCACCTCGGACGAGCTGGGCGCGCGCGTGCAGCGCGGCGACAACATCGTCGTCGTCGACAGCCGCACGCCCGAGGAATTCGCGGCCTTCAGCCTGCCCTTTGCCCTGAGCGTGCCGGGGGCCGAACTGGTCTACCGCATCGGCGAAATCGCCCCGGACCCGCAAACCCTGGTCGTCGTCAACTGCGCGGGCCGCACGCGCTCCATCGTGGGCGCGCAGACCCTGATCGATGCCGGCATCCCCAACCCTGTCGTCTCGCTGCGCAACGGCACCATGGACTGGCTGCTCACCGGCCGCAGGCTGGCCCATGGCCGCCGCACCCCGCTGCCCGAGCCCGGCGCCGTCGCCCTGGCCACCGCCCGCGAGCGCGCAGCCAGCGTGGCGCAGCGCGCGGGCGTGCAATCCATTGATGCGGCCGAACTGGCCCGCTTCGAGTCCGAAGCCACCGAACGCACGCTCTACCGCTTCGACGTGCGCACCCGCGAGGAATACCAGGCCGGCCACCTGCCCGGCTGGCGCTGGGCGCCGGGCGGCCAGCTCGTGCAGGCCACCGACGAATACGCGGCCACGCGCGGCGCACGCATCGTGCTGGCCGACTGGGACGGCGTGCGCGCCCTCACCACCGGCGCCTGGCTGGCCCAGCTGGGCTGGGAAGTCTTCACCTACGTTCCGCCCACGCTGGCCACCCTGGAAACCGGCGCCGAACCCGTGCGCGTGCTCGCCTCCCACGCGCCTGCGCCCCAGCTGTCCGTGCAGCAGGCGCAGGAGCTGCTGGGCGAAGGCCGTGCCATCGTCTTCGACGTGGACAGCCGGCCCGCCTTCGAGAAGCAGCACATCGCCGGTGCGCGCTTTGCCGTGCCTGACCGTCTGCCCTCCTTCGTGCAGGCCCTGCCGCCGGCCCAGGTCGTGGTGCTCACCTCGCCGGACGGCGTGCTGGCGCGCAGCGTGGCGGCCGAACTGGCGGCGCGCACGGGGCGCGATGTGCGCTCCGTCGTTGGCGGCACTTCTGCCTGGGCTGCTGCCGGGCTGCCGCTGGGGCAGGGGGATGCGGATGTGCTGACGGGGGATGATGACCAGTGGTACAGCCCTTATGCGCATCGGGATCTGGGGTTGAGGGATGCGGGGTTTCGGGCTTATCTGGATTGGGAGTTGGGGTTGGTGGGGCAGTTGGAGCGGGATGGGTGGGCTGCTGAGATTCGGCTGGTGCCTGTCTGAGTTGCTTTTTTTGTCCCTGCCGGGTGGTTGTTTTTCGAGGCCGGGTCTCGGCCCGGCAGCCGACTCCCTTTCTTATCGCGCGATAAGAAAGGAAGCAAAGAAGCGCGCCCCGCACTGCCCACGACCCTTCGCTTCGCTGCGGGCGACCTGCGTTGGGCGGGATGCGGGGTGCGCCGTGAAACTCGTTGCGCGCTGCGCGCTTCACTCAAACATCACGGCGAGCTAGACAACGAAGCAAGCCTGTCCTTCGGCAGGCTTGCCACCCCGCATCCCGCCCAACGCAGGCGTGGGCAGAAGGGGGGGAGGCTGTGGAACAGCCAACAGCCAACAGCCAACAGCCAACAGCCAACAGCCAACAGCCAACAGCCGGCGCCATCACTGCGTTCGGCTTCAAACCAGGGGCCGAGCGAAGCGAAGGCCCGGGCAAACTCCCCGTATGTCAGCGCCTGCGGCGTGGTGGTTGCGGGGTTGCAGTCCTGCCGAAGGACAGGACTGCTTCGTCATCTGACTCGCCGTGATGTTTGAACGTAGCGCGCAGCGCGAAGAGAGTTTCACGGCGAACCCCGCAACCGCCACGACGCAGGTTGCCCGCAGCGAAGCGGAGGGTCGCGGACATCCGGGTCGCCTTTGCTTTGCCTACTTTCCTTTGGCGAAACAAAGGAAAGTAGGTCGGCCGCCGGGCCGAGACCCGGCCTCGAAAAGAAACCCCCCGGCAGGGCCAGAACCAGCAAGCGCAGCAAACGCAGCGCACGCAGCAAACGCAGCAGCGCCCAAAAATCTCAGGCAGCCAACCTGAACCGCTCCACCACCACCCCAAACCCCCTCTCCAGATCCGCAATCAAATCCAAAGGATCCTCCAGCCCCACATGCAACCGCACCACAGGCGCAGTCCCCGTCCACACACTGTGCTCCCGCAACCGCTCAGGCTGCGCCACCAGCGCCAGGCTCTCGTACCCGCCCCAGGAAGCCCCCTGCGCAAACTGCCGCAACGAGTCAACGAACACGGCGCCGGCACCGGCGTCCACCCCTTCGGCAAACGCGAATGACACCAGCCCGCTGGCCCCGCTGAAGTCACGCTTCCACAGCACATGGCCGGGATCGGACGGCAGGGCCGGGTAGAAGACGCGGCCGACCTGGGGCTGCTGCTCCAGCCACTGGGCGATTTCGGTGGCGTGGCGCTGGTGCTGGGCCAGGCGCACGGGCAGGGTGCGCAGGCCGCGCAGTGCCAGGTAGGCGTCGTCGGCGCCTATGGTCAGGCCCAGGGCCTCGTAGGCGGTGGATATCTTTTTGGACAGCGCGGGGCCGTCGGTGATGACGATGCCCTGCATCACGTCGGAGTGGCCGGCGATGTACTTGGTCGCGGCCTGGATGGAGAGGTTGGCGCCGTGCTCCAGGGGCTGGTAGAACCAGCCGCCGCTCCAGGTGTTGTCGGTGGCCACGGCAATGCCGTGCTGGCGCGCCACGGCGGCCAGGGCGGGCAGGTCCAGCACTTCGTAGAGCAGGGAGCTGGGCGATTCCAGGTAGACCAGGCGGGTGTTGGGGCGGATCTTGCCGGCCAGATCGTCGCGCGAGGGCGAGAAGTACTCCAGCGTGATGCCCAGGCGCTGCAGCAAGGTGGCATCCACGCGGCGCACGGGAGAGTAGACGCTGTCGGCCACCAGGGCATGGTCGCCGGGCGAGAGCAGGGCGATGAGCACCAGGGCGATGGCGGACAGGCCCGAGGGCGTGAGAAAGGCGCGGTGCCCGCCCTCCAGCGCGACCACGGCGTCTTCCAGCGCGCGGTGCGTGTCCAGGCCGTGGCGGCCGTAGGAGGCCACGCGCTCGCCGGCCTCGCGGCGGTGGTGCAGGTCGGCGTAGGCGGCGCTGTCGGCAAAGCGCACGGTGCTGGTGCGCACCACGGGCACGTTGACGGGGCCGGAGCCGCCCTGCAGCGGCGGCGTGCCTGCGTGCAGCAGGCGGGTCGACGGGCCCAGGGGCCGGTGCTTGTCTTGAGGGATGCTCATGCCACGGCCTCGCTGGGACGGAAGTAGGCGGCGTTGTAGTTCTTGACTTCGCCGGTGTCGGGGTCGATGGCCACGCGGCCGCTCAGGGTTTCCAGCGGCTGGCCGTAGAGGTGGAAGTGCAGCGTGGGCTGCTCGCCCACGACGGCAATGCTGTGGATGTCATCGGGCAGGAAGGCGATGGAGGCGCCCGGCTGCACGGTGAATTCGCGCGCCAGGTGGATGCTGGCGCGTGCGGGGTCGCTGCGGTCGTCCGTGCGCTCGTAGAGGCGGTTGAGCTCCTGGCCTTCGACGGCAACGATCACGGCCCAGGTCGTGTGGTTGTGCGGGGCCGTGGTCTTGCCGGGGTTGATGGAGTTCAGGTACAGGGCCAGGCCCGCATCGCCATCGGCCGGGTTGAGGCGGTAGCGCGTGGAGGCGCCCACGCCTTCGGTCTGCGCGGGCGGGGGGAAGTCCGCGCGGCTGAACAAGGCCTTGTGCGCGGCCAGCTGCTCCAGGCGTGCGGTGATGGCCGACAGGGTGCTGCGGTCGGGCGCGCCGGCCTGCAGCAGCTGGCGCACGTCGGCCAGGGCGGCGTCCACGGCCTGGCGGCGCCGGGCGACGGCGTCTGTATGGGTGCCTGTATCTGCGCCTGTGCCGGCCGGGGTTTCAGTCGTTGTTTCTGCGGTCATGGGGATGTGCTCCTGGAGGTGGGGGATCAAAGGGCAAAGCGCAGGCTGTTGAAGGGCAGCGGCGTTGTTACCGGAGCGGCTGGCGCAGGCCTGGGCCGGGCGCCATCGCCCAGGGCGCGCTGCAGGAATTCGCGCGTGCGCTCGCTGCGCGGGCTGCCGAAGATCTGGGCGGCCGGGCCGTGCTCGACAATGCGGCCGGCCTCGGTGAAATAGACCTGGTCGCTGACCTCTTCGGCAAAGCGCATTTCGTGCGTGACCAGCACGCAGGTCATGCCGTCCCTGACCAGGTCGCGGATCACGGTCAGCACCTCGCCCACGGTCTCGGGGTCCAGGGCCGAGGTCACTTCGTCGAACAAAATCAGCTCGGGCCGCATGGCCAGGGCGCGCGCAATGGCCACGCGCTGCTGCTGGCCGCCGGACAGCTCGCCGGGGTAGGCGGATTCCTTGTGGTCCAGGCGCACCTTCTGCAGCAGGGCGCGGGCCTCGCGCTCGGCCGTGGCGCGGTCGCGGCCGACCACGCGCGTGGGGGCGATGACCAGGTTCTCCAGCACCGACAGATGGGGGAACAGGTTGTACTGCTGGAAGACGAAGCCCACGCGCTTGCGCAGGGCGATCAGCTCGGCCTCGGTGCGCAACTGGTCCACGCGCGTGCCCGCCACCGAGATGGCGCCGCGCTGGGGCCGCAGCAGGCCGGTGATGCAGCGCAGGATGGTGGACTTGCCCGAGCCCGAGGGCCCGATGATGGTCACCGCCTCGCCGCGCCGCACCTGCACGTCGATGCCTTGGAGCACCTGGTTGTCGCCAAAGGACAGGTGTACATCCTGCAGTTGGACCAGTGCGGGCGCCGTGCCTGCTGGGGCATCGGCAGTGGCGAGTTGGGAGAGAAAGGAGTCAGTGGCGTTCATGGCGTCGCTCCAGGGCGCGGGTGGCGCGGGCAATCGGATAGCAATAGGCGAAAAACAGCGCGAGCAGCGTGAAGTACACAAGGATGGTGAAGTCCGTGCGTGCCACGGTGTTGCTGGCGATCTGGGCGGTGTCCACCACGTCGTGCACGCCCACCAGCGAGGCCAGCGAGGTGCTCATGGTGATGCTGGCGTAGAGGTTCATCCACGGCGGCAGCATGCGGCGCACGCATTGCGGCAGCACGATGAGGCGGAAGATCTCGCTGCGGCGAAAGGCCAGCGACTGGGCCGCCTCCCACTGCGCGCTGGGAATGGACTGGATGGCGCCCCGGAAGATCTCGGCCACGTTGGCGCTGGTGGGCAGGGCCAGGCCCAGCACCACCTTGACCCAGTCGGGGAACGGAAAGGTCCAGCCCACCAGCTTCAGCTCGAACGGGAACACATAGGTGGTGAAGTAGATGAGCACCAGGATGGGCGCATTGCGAAACAGCTGCACATACCAGCGCACGCCCGTGCGCACGGCCGGCGTGGGCGACAGCGACAGGGCGCCCAGCACCAGGCCGGCCACGGTGCCGATGGCCACGGCCAGCACGCTGATCTCGATGTTGACCAGGAGGCCGCGCAGCAGCGCGGGCAGCCATTTCCACAGGTGCACGAAGGCGGGCGGGGCGCTGTCCGTGGCGGCCCAGCAGGCGCACAGGGCCAGCAGTGCGGCGCCTGCGATCAGCCAGGGGCTGCGCGCCGCGCGCAGCAGGGCGGCGGGCAGCGGACGGGGCGCGGCGCCGGTGTTCAGGGTGGCTTCATTGGCCATAGCCGGGCATCCTCAGGTGTTGTTCCAGCCAGCGGCCTGCCAGGCTGACCAGCCAGGTCAGCAGGCCGAACCACAGCAGGATGAGCAGCAGCAGCTCCAGCACGTTGTCGCGCTGCGACCAGATCATGATGGACTCGTAGGTCACGTCGCCCACGGCGATGGCCGAGGCCACGGCCGTCATCTTCACCAGGTCCACCAGGTTGTTGGTCAGCGAGGGCAGGGCAAAGCGCACGGCCAGCGGCAGCTGCACGCGCACCAGCAGCTGGCGCTGCGAAAAGCCCAGCGAGCGCGCCGCCTCCAGCGTGGTGGCGGGCACGGCCTCGATGCCGGCGCGCAGCGCCTCGGCATGGAACACGCCCTTGTGCAGCGAGACCACGATCACCACCCAGACAAAGGGCGTGAGCGGGTTGTTGCCCGCGCCCCAGTCGCGCAGCTGCTGGGTGATCAGCATGTTGAGCACCAGGAAGGCGCAGTACAGCTGCACCAGCGTGGGCGTGTTGCGCGTGACCTCCACAAAGGCGCGCGCAGGCCGTGCCAGCCAGGCGCGGCCTGAGGTCAGGGCCGCCGCCAGCGCCACGCCGGCCGCCAGGCTGCCGGCAATGGTCAGCAGGGCCAGCTGCACGGTCACGAACATGCCGCGCACAAAGGCCTGGCGCTCGGCCACGTCCAGCACGAAGGCGTAGTTCAGGCCCAGGCCCTTGAGCGCTTGCACGCCCTGGGCAAGCAGGCTGTCGTTCATGGCACGGCCTCCAGGGCGGCCGGCTGTGCATGCGCTTGCGCTTGCGCAGCGGGGTCTTTCAACGCGGCCACGGCACGTGCGATGCGGGCCGTGGCCTCGGCCAGCACCTCGTCGCTGGCGGCGGTGGAGATGCGGAAATACGGCGACAGGCCGTAGGCCCCGCCATCCACGGCAGCCACGCCTTCGGACTCCAGCAGCCATTCGGTCAGGTCGGTGTCGCTGGCGATGGGCTGGCCGTCCGGGCGCAGGTGGCCTATCAGCGCGCCGCAGTGCACAAAGGCAAAGAACGATCCGCCCGGCGGCAGCAGGGCCAGGCCCGGCACCTGGGCCAGCGCCTGGGTGACCCGTTGCGCGCGCCGCGCATAGGCGTTGCGGGCCTGCTGCACAAAGCTCTGGTCGGGCGACTGCAGCGCCGCCGTGGCTGCGGCCTGGGCCACGGAATTGGGGCCTGACGAGGCCTGCGACTGGATCACCACCATGGCCTGCACCAGCGCGGCCGGGCCTGCGCCCCAGCCGATGCGCCAGCCGGTCATGGCATAGGTCTTGGAGACGCCGTTGACCAGCAGCGTGCGCTCGCGCAGGTCGGGGGCCACGGCCAGCCAGTGCGCGGGGGCCTGGGGCGTGAACCAGATGTGCTCGTACAGCTCGTCCAGCAGCACCAGCACCTGCGGATGAAGGCGCAGCACCTGGGCCAGGGCGGCCAGTTCCTCGCGGCTGTAGACGGCGCCCGAGGGGTTGCCCGGCGTGTTCAGCACCAGCCAGCGCGTGCGCGGCGTGATGGCGGCCTGCAGCGCGGCCGGCGTGAGCTTGAAGCCCTGCTCAATGCCGCAGTCCACGATGACCGGCGTGCCGTCGTTCACGCGCACGATGTCGGGAAACGAAGGCCAGTACGGCGCGGGCACGATGACCTCGTCACCCGCATCCAGCGTGGCCGCCAGCGCGTTGTAGATCACCTGCTTGCCGCCGTTGCTGACGATGATCTGCCCGGCGTCGAAGTCCAGCCCGTTCTCGCGCCGGTACTTGGCGCTGATGGCCTGGCGCAGCGCGGCCGTGCCGGGCGTGGGCGTGTACTTGGTTTCGCCACGGGCCAGGGCCGCGATGGCGGCCTGCTTGATGGGCTCGGGCGTGTCGAAATCGGGCTCGCCCGTGGTCAGCGCAATGATGTCGCGGCCCTGGCGGGCCAGGGCCGTGGCCCGCGCGCTGGCCGCGGCATTGGGCGAGAGCCTGACGCGCTGCACGCGCTGCGAAAGAGGAAAGGGCGTGGTCATGGCGTGGGGCCTTCCTGGAATGCGGCGGCTGGCGTTGGAGAAACCTGCGGCAAGTCGTGCGGCAAGTCATGCGGCAAATCGTCCGGCAGGGCTTGCAGCACCTTGCCGGGATTGAGCAGGCCCAGCGGGTCGAAGGCCTGCTTGAGACGCCGCATGAGCTGCAGCTCCACGGCGCTTTTGTAGCGGGGCAGCAGGTCGCGCTTGGTCTGGCCCACGCCGTGCTCGGCGCTGATGGAGCCGCCGTGGGCATGCACGCTGTCGTGCACCACCTCGTGGATGGCGTCTTCCTGGGCAAACAGTTGCGCGGGCGTGCTGTCCGGCGCGTGCGACACGTTGTAGTGCAGGTTGCCGTCGCCCAGGTGCCCGAAGGCCACGGGCCGCACGGCGCCAAAGCGCGCCTGCAGCAGCGCGGCCGTGGCCGCAAGAAAGTCGGGGATGCGCGAGATGGGCACCGACACGTCGTGCTTGATGTTGCGGCCGTCGCGCCGCTGGGCCTCGCCCAGGGCCTGGTCGCGCAGCCGCCACAGGGCCTGGCTTTGCTGCAGGCTCTCGGCAATGGCGGCATCTGTGACCAGGCCGTCCTCGAAGGCCTGGCCCACCACCCACTCGAAGCGCTGGCGCGCATGGTCCTCGCCCTCGCTGTCGGACAGCTCGATCAGCGCAAACCAGGGCGCCTTGAGCGCCAGCGGTATCGGCTGCTCGGGCACATGGCGGGCTATCAGGCCCAGGGCCGTGTCCGACATCAGCTCGAACGCCGTCAGGCTGGCGCCGAAGCCCGCCCGCGCCTGGCTGAGGAAGGCCACCGCATCGCGTATGCAGCCAAAGGCCAGCAGGGCCGTGTGCTGGGCGCGGGGCAGCGGATGCAGGCGCAGCGTGGCTGCCGTGATGATGCCCAGCGTGCCTTCGCTGCCAACGTACAGGTCGCGCAGCGCATAGCCGGTGTTGTCCTTGCGCAGCCCGCGCAGGCCGTTCCAGATGTCGCCCTCGGCCGTCACCACTTCCAGGCCCAGCACCAGCTCGCGCGCGTTGCCGTAGCGCAGCACCTGGGTGCCGCCCGCGTTGGTGGACAGGTTGCCGCCAATGGTGCAACTGCCCTCGGAGCCCAGGCTGAGGGGAAACAGCCGGTCCGCATCGCGCGCTGCCTGCTGCACATGGGCCAGCACGGCGCCGGCTTCCACGGTCAGGGTGTCGTTGTCGGTGTCGATGGCGCGCACGCGGTTCAGGCGCGCCAGCGACAGCAGCACGGCGTGGCCCGAGGCGTCGGGCGTGGCGCCGCCCATCAGCCCGGTGTTGCCGCCCTGGGCCACGATGGGCGTGCGGTGGGCGCGGCACAGGCGCACCAGCTGCGCCACCTGGGCCGTGTCGGCAGGCCGTGCCACGGCCAGGGCCTGGCCCGTGAGGCGGCCATGCTGGTCGGTCAGGTAGCCGGCCGCATCGGCACCCGTGAGCACATGGGCATCGCCCAGGGCGTGGCGCAGCGCGGTGACGAGGTCGGCGGGGCCGGTGATGTGGCCGCTGGTGCTGGTGTGGGTGCTGGTGTGGGTGTGGGTGCTCATGCGGGCGCCTTCCTGAACTTGTCGTGCAGCTGGTGCAGCAGCGGCGTGGGCGTCATGCCGTTGCGCTGCTCCACCTCGATCAGCCAGCCCGTGCGGTGCCAGTCCTGCACGATGCGGTCGATGGCCGCCTGCGTGTCGGACTCGCCCTTGCGCAGCCAGATCACCGAGGGCGAGGGAATGATGTCGGCGGGCGAGACGATCTCGTAGTCCTTCCAGTCCGCATTGCTGGCCACGAGTTCGCGCAGCGTGGGGCTGACATGCACGGCGGCCGCGCAGTTGCCGCCCTTGAGGGCCAGCAGCGACTCGGGCTGGCCCCGGAAGGCCTTGATCTGGGCGCCGTATTGATCGGCCAGCGGCTTGGTGAAATTGCTGCCCTGCGACACGCACACGGGCTTGCCGCGCAGGTCGTCCCACTGGCGCACGCCGCTGCCCTTCTTGGCGATGGCGGCGCCGCCGACTTCCTCGAACGGCGTGGGCACGAAGGACAGGATCTCGCTGCGCTCCTGCGTCCACTGCATGTTGGCGATCAGGATGTCCACCTTGCCCTGCTGCAGGAACTGCACGCGGTTGGACGGCTGGACCTGCACGGTCTCCACCCCCACGCCCAGGCCCTTGGCCACGCCTTCGGACAGCTGCACGTTGTAGCCCACGTGCCTTTGCGTGACGGGGTCGATGGTGCCGAACGGCGGCCCCGAAAGCATCACCCCCACCACGATCTTGCCGCGCTGCTTGATGCGGTCCAGCGTGGCGTCGGCATGGGCTGCCAGGGCCGTGAGGGCGAGCAGGGCCGCCAGTGCGGTGCGGGTCGGCTTCATGGCTTGGCTCCCTTGGCGGCGGGCTGGGTTGCCTGCGTCGCCTGCACTTGTGCCTGCGCTGCCGCATACACCGCGAAGTCGTAGGGCGCGCGGTCGAACTGGCCCTTCAGCGCGCGTTCGTGGCGCTCGGCGATCCAGGTGTCGGGCACGCCGCTGGCGCGGGCCACCTTGAGCAGAAAGCCCGTGCGGTGCCAGTCCTGTATGGCCTTGTCCACGAAGGCCTGGGTGTCGGCCTCGCCGCGGCGCGTCCACACCACGGTGGGCGAGGGAATCAACTGGTCCTGCGTGCCCAGCTCGAAGTCCTTCCACTCGGTCGCATTCGGGCCGGTGAGCTTTTCATAGAGCGCGGGCTGGATATGGACCGAAGCCGCGCAGGTGCCGCCCTTGAGCGCCAGCAGCGACTCGGGAATGCCCCGCAGGCCCTTGACCACGGCGCCATAGCTCTCGGCCAGGGGCTTGGCGAAGTTGCTGCCCTGCGACACGCAGGCCACCTTGCCGCGCAGGTCTTCCCAGCGCTTGATGCCGCTGGCCTTGGCCACCAGGGCGCCGCCGCCGATCAGGTCATAGGGCGTGGGCGCGAACGAGAGGATCTCGCTGCGCTCCTGCGTCCACTGGATGTTGGCGATCAACAGGTCCACCTTGCCGCTTTGCAGGAACTGCACGCGCGTGGAGGCCGTCACGGGAACCGTCTCCAGCGGCACGCCCAGGCGGCGCGCGATGTCGGCGGCCAGCTCGGTCTGGTAGCCGCCGGTCTTGCCGGTGGCGGGGTCCAGCACGCCGAACGGCGGGCTGGCGCCATCAATGCCCACGGACAGCTTGCCGCGTTGCTTGATCTTGTCCAGCGTGGCATCGGCGTGGGCGGCACCGGCGCCCAGCAGCAGGGCCAGGGCAGCGGCAAGGGGGGGAAGAAGGCGGGGCATGCGTGAATCCATCAGGGAACGGAAGGCCCGGCCCCGTCTTGCGGGGCCTGGGCCTGGGTGGTCGGAAAAAAAGTAGCGGTGGACCGCCGTGGCGGTCGGCGGTCAGCTGGCGGACTTGAACTTGGCCTGCAGCTCGGGCAGCAGCGGGTTGGCCGGCTCGATGCCCACGCGCTTTTCGGCGGCGATCAGCCAGCCCGTGCGGTGCCAGTCCTGCACCACCTTGTCCACGGCGGCGATGGTGTCGGCCTCGCCCTTGCGGGTCCAGACCACGGAAGGCGCGGGCAGCACCTCGCCGGCGATGGGGGCCGAGTACTGCGCCCATTCGGGGTTGCTGCGCAGCAGCGGGTAGATCAGCGTGCTGTCATGCACGGCGGCCACGCAGTTGCCGCCCTTGAGCGCCAGCAGCGAGTCCGACGAGCTCTTGTAGCCATGCACCTGGGCGCCGTACTCGCTGGCCAGCGGCTTGGCAAAGCTGCTGCCCTGGGACACGCACACGGGCTTGCCGCGCAGGTCTTCCCACCTGGCGATGCCGCTGCCCTTGCGCACGGCGGCAATGCCGCCCACGCGGTAGAAGGGCGTGGGCGCGTAGCCCAGGGTCTCGGCACGGTCGGGGTTCAGCTCCATGGAGGCGATCAGCAGATCCACCTTGCCGGCCTGCAGAAACTGCACGCGCGTGGCGGTCTGCACCTGGACCAGCTCGGCCTCCACGCCCAGGCCCTTGGCCAGGGCGCGTGCCAGCTCGGGGTTCCAGCCCACCAGCTGCTGGGTGGCCGGGTCGATGGAGCCGAAGGGCCCGCCATTGACCAGCACGCCAATGGTGACCTTGCCGCGCTGCTTGATCTTGTCCAGCGTGGCATCGGCCCGGGCCTGGGTGCAGGCCAGGGCCAGCGCGGCGGCGATGAAGGTCAGGGATGCGGAAAGGGTGGCGCGGGGCTGGCGGCGCAGGGTGGGGCTTGTGTGCATGGCGGGAGCGGGGCGGTCGGGACGAACGAAAGATGCGTACGCCTGCATCTTCTGGCCGCCCTTGACCCACGGCAACAAAGCTTTGGGAGCATGTTTATGCACTTTGCGTCGCTGCATCAGGGTGATCACCAGGGAAATGTGGGCCCGAGGCAGGGCGGGTCGATGGTGTAATCGCGACGGCCGGGGTGCTGCGCGCACCGGCACCTCCCAGCGAGCCCTCTTCCATGCACCAAGCCCTAGCGTCCCTACTCGCCCCTCTCGCCTGCGCTGCCCTGTTGTGTGGCAGCCCCGTGGCCCGGGCCGCCAATCCCACGAGTTCTGGCAATTGCGAGGAAAGCTCCACCAACATGTCCGAGGTGCGCGCCTGCCTGCAGGAGCAGAACGTGGCCCTGGTCAATGCCGCCTACGTCTCGCTGTCGCTCAAGCTCAAGGCGCGCATGCCCCAGGCGTCGGAAGAGCTGGAAGTGGCGCAGAGGAACTGGGTGCAGTACGCGCGCAGTGCCTGCGAGTTTCTTTCCGAGTTCAACTCGGCCAGCTTTGCCAAGGACGATGCGCGCACCAACTGCTGGAGCGACTTCGCCCGCGCCCGCGCCAAGCAGCTCAAGTCCTGGGAAATGCAGTTGGACAAGAAGCCCTGAGGGCGGGGACGCTGCTCACTGGTAGTTCAGCGTGAAGGTGGCCCTGCCGTTGGCCTGCCCCGTCGTGACTGCCGCAGCGGTCTGCACGTATTTGGCAGTCAGCGGGATCTTGAACTGGGCAACGCCCTGAACGATGGTTCCCGCACTCCATTGGTTGGTGTTGCCAGGCACGTTGGAGTCGGGGCCGTATGCGAGTGCGGTGCCATCCTTCAGTATCTGTATGCCTATTCCGGTGGCAACCGGTTTGCCGCCTGACGTGGCCTGGCTCAAGGTCAGGACGGTGCTCCGATTGCTGGTGTCGTTGGCATCGGTGAGCGTGACGTGGGGGTGCAGAACGCTTGCGGGCGCACCGCCCTTGCATTCCAGCGTGATGTCGAAGTGCTGGGGGATGGAGGTGGATTGGAGGCCCGTGAATCGCAGGATGGGCACAGCGCCCATGGGTACGGAGATGGCCGAGGCGGCCACCGAGCAGGAGGGACCGACCACCACCCTGGTGCGGCCGGACAGGTTGACGTATCCTGCGGTGCAGCCGGGGCACTGGAATCGCATCTCGACGTTCATCCCGGAGCCCGTTAGCGTGCCAGCGGAAACGTTGCCGGTTTTCACCAGCTCGATCCAGACATCCTGGCGGGATGAAGCATTCCAGAAATAACCCAGCGCGCCCGAATTATTTTCTGATTCGGTGGTAATGGGCATGGTTCTGCCACTGGGAGCGCCGGGGCCGCGCCATGTGGCCCACCAGCGGATTCCAATGCCGGGAATATTGGTGCTGTAGACATTATTGTATCCGGGCGTCTTGCTTCCGGATTGAACATTGGCAGCTACAACGGCTTTTTCAACATCGTACTCGAATGCCGTGTTCAGCACTGCTCGCAGATTAAATACGGTTACCGTAGACTTCCATAGCGTCGATCCGTTGGCGTAATTTCCGGGTACTGTTATTTCCTCGGGCAGTGAAATGTTGGAGCTGGTGGGGGAGAATACGCCGCCGGCAAAGGCATTGGTGTTCATCGTTGCCGCTGAAAAGGCGATGAGAAATGGAAGGGCGATCAATGCAAGGCGGCGTACTTGCGAAGGAAATGAGGGAATGAAAGAAAAATGCATGATACTGATTCGGTCCATTGTTGAAGTATGATTCTCGAAAATATCACGCAATAGTTTTATCGAACTTTTGAGTGACTAAGGAGGGGGTGGAAATGAAAGCATCGAATCATTCGATGTGTGGCCTCTTAGGTATTTCACACTCTACGCCGAAGGTATGAGTTGATGCAATCAGATTGTTCTGAAAATGGAGCGTGGCTCAGTCAAAAGCCGCCCATGCACGCCATTCGTAAAGAGCAAGGCCCGCGTGTCACGCAGCTCGGGCGTGTGGGTTGTCGCGCAGACAAGCCTGGTTCAGTCCGCTCGCGGCCCCGGCGACTGTCGTGAGCGCACCAGGCCGCTCAGGTGCTGAGAGGTGCGGTCGGAGAAGCGTCCCTGGCACCTCTGGCGGCTTGCCAGAGCGCATCGGCCAGGGCTGTGATCTCAGGGGCCAGGTGCAGGCGTTCCAGCCAGCGGCCCGCAATGCCGCTGGCGCCGTGGAAGGCTCCGGCCAACTGGCCCGTGATGGCTGCCGTGGTGTCGGCGTCATCGCCCAGGTTGGCGGCCTGCAGCACTGCGCCTTCAAAGCTGTCATGCCTTGCAAAGCACCACAGGGCCGCCTCCAGGCTGTCCACCACGTAGCCGCTGCCGCGAATCTGTGCGGCCGGCTTGTCGCGATAGTCGCCACGGGCAATCTCCCGCAGGCGCGGGCTGGCGCCGTCTTGCAGAACGCCGCCCAGGTCCAGAACCTGCGAACGGGGCAGTCCCTGCATCGCCCGGCACAGCGCCACGGCGAACAGGCGGCAGGCCTGCAGGCATTCAGGTGCCGCGTGGGTGGTGCGTGAGCTGAGTTCAGCCATGCGCTGCACCAGGTCCTCGTCGGGGCCGAAGAACATGGGCACGGGCGCCAGCCGCATCAGGGAGCCGTTGCCGGCCTGGTCCGGGTCGGGCGACCCGGCCAGCGGATCGCCGGTGGCCAGGAAGCGCTGGATGGCCGCCCTGGTGGCCATGCCGATGTCAAAGCAGTTGCCGGTGGAACTCCAGTACCCCCATTCGTACCAGTTGGCATAGCGCGTCATCTGGTCCTGCGGGTCGCAGCCGCCGCGCTGGAGCAGGCTTTCGGCCAGGCACAGGGCCATGGAGGTGTCGTCGGTCCACTTGCCTGCGGGCAGCGAGAACGGGCCGCCGCCGACCATGTCGGTCAGCGGCGCAAAGCTGCCGCGCGGCTGGAATTCCAGCGTCGTTCCCACGGCGTCGCCGCAGGCCAGGCCCAGCAGGGCACCACGGTATCGGTCCAGCGTGTCCATGGCCACGCCTGTGCTCTTGATCATGGTCGGTCAGGGAGCGGTGCTGCGCAGCCGCGCCCGCACCTGCATGAGGGCAAAGCCCAGCAGGTTCAGGCCCTGCCAGCGCGCGGGGTCGGTGGCGCGCACATCGTCGGCAGCCAGGCCGATGCCCCAGATGGCGTCCACGGGGCTGGCCTCCACCAGCACGCGGTCGCCCGTGTTCAGCAGATAGCGGGCCAGGGCGGGGTTCTGGGAGAACTTGGCCTGGTTGGCGTGCACCACGATGCCCATGCGCGCGGCCACCCAGGCCGCTTCATCAAAGCCCTGGATGCCACGCCCCAGCTTCTTGGCCTCGCCCGGCGTGCGGCAGCGCACGATGGCCGCGTGCGCCGCCTCGTCGCCGAACAGCCGTGCCTTGCCCGCCATCATGAAATGCTCGGCTGTGGGGTAGTGCTGGCCATCGACCTCGAAGCCCGCCTCGAACCACTGGCTCATGCAGGTCTTGCCGATGGAGCCATCGGCCGCAGGCTGGTGGCCCCAGAACGGCAGGAAGCGCGGGGTGAGACCCTGGGCCATGGCGTGCTGGAGGTCTTGCAGGGAGGCGATGTGGTCTGTGGTGGTCATGGGCTGTCTCGTTGCCGTGTGTGCCGTTTCAGGAATGCGATGGAGCTTGCTGCAGCCACCACTGGCTGAAGGCCATCAGGTCTGCGTGCTGCGAGTGGGCGTGGACCAGGTCCGGCCCGGTGTTGGGCGTGCCGTTCGGGCCACGGCACACCAGGGCCGCGTGAATGCCCGGGCCAATGTCCCGGAGGTAGGGCAGATAGTCGTCCACGAAGGCGACCGGGCCGAGCCGCTGCAGGGCGTCTGCCTTGGGGCTGCGCAGGCCGGTGGTCCGGCCCGTGGCGATCACGCGGTCGATGGGAAAGCCGAGGTCGCGCAGGTTGCCCAGGCGGGCCTGTTCGAAGCGCGCCGCCAGGGCCGTCACGCAGACCAGTTCGTAGCCGGCGCCCTGCAGGTCGTGGCAGGCCTGCAAGGCATTGCCCAGCGCGGGAATGCTGCGCCAGAAGGCATCGTCCATGCAGGCCCTGAACTGTTGCAGGCGCTCGCCGTCCAGCGCCTGCACGGCCCAGCGGTCCATGGCCCAGTAGGCATGGGGGTCGGCCTCGGCGGGGCGCTGGCCGAACGCGCGCTCCCAGGCACCGGCATAGGCGCGGTTGTAGTCCAGCAGCACGCCATCGGCGTCAAGGGCAATGATGGGGTTCATCGTGTTCCTCTTCGGCCCGCACGCGCAGGTAGTGCGGTGCCACGCTGTCCGTGAGCCAGACGCCGTTGTCCGAGCGGTAGAACAGGCAGGCATCGGCATGCATGCGCGCCGCATCGATCTCCAGCAGCACCACCCGGCCATAGCGCTGGCCCACGGAGCGGGCCGTGGCCAGGTTGTCGGTCAGGTGCACGTGGTGGCGGTTGCGCCGGTCAAGGCCGGTGCCCAGGATGGAGTCCAGAAAGCGCGTGGCCGTGCCATGGTAGAGGCGCTGCGGCGGCACGCTGGCCTGCAGGCCCAGGTCGATCTGCACGGAATGCCCCTGGCTGGCGCGGATGCGCAGGCCGTCGGCGCTGATGGCAAAGCGCTGCTTGGGGCAGCTTTGCACCACCTCCATCAGCAGTGCGGGCGAGATGTTGCGGCCGGCCGCCTGGGCGCCGCGCAGCAATGCGTCTATGGAGACCCAGCCCTGGGCGTCGAGGGCGAGCCCGGCGCGGCCGGGGTTGTGGCGCAGGACCAGGCTCATGAATTTGCTGGTTGATGTCAGTGTGTTCTTGTTGTTCATACGGTCCATTTCCATGGATTTTCTTGTTGTGTCGATGATTGTCCGTGCTTCGGGCTTCACACCACCAGGCAGCCCTGCCGGTCCGACAGGCCGATGGTGGCCTGCATGCCCGCCGTGAACTGCAGGTAGTCGGCCTCCATGCCGTCCGAGAAGATGACGCCATGGTCGGGCATGCGCGAGCGCAGGGTCAGCGGCTGGCCGGCGGTGACCTGGCCGTAGACCAGCTCGGCCGTGGAAGAGCGGCTGGGAAAGGGCTCGCGCACGGCGAAGTCCAGGCGTGGCGCATCCCAGGCGAAGGGCTGGTAGTCGAAGTCGGTGGATGCGCCGCGCACGGCGCGGGCAATGCCCATCGATCCCGTGACGATGCTCTTGATCCAGGCCGAGGAGCCCAGCCCCGTGGCGACGATGAGGCCGGAGGACGACTGGGACTCCTGCCGCTCGCCCAGCGCGATGTCGTACAGGGCCGAGGTATGGCTGCGCGGGCCGATGAACAGGTCGTTGGCGGCGCGCAGCACCTGGCCGTCGCTCAGGCGCGCTTCGGCCAGGGTGACGGCGCGCGTGGGGCGGCGGTTGGCGGCCACGTCGCCCAGCAGGGCGGCCAGGTCGGCGGGGGCGAAGGGCAGCAGCAGGCCGTCCCAGCGCGCGGGCTCGGGGTTGACGCCGATGAGCGGCTGGCCGTCCAGGTATTTCATGGTGTTGGCCACCATGCCGTCCTGGCCCAGTGCCACGACGATGTCGTCGGCGCCGAAGACGAAGTTGGGCACCAGGGCGCGGTCCACGATCTGGTAGCGGCCGCGTGCCTCCAGCGCCTGCACCACTGCCTGCAGGGCGGCGGCGTAGGCGGCGCTTTCGCGCAGGTAGTCGCCGAAGTCGGCGCCCAAGTGCTCGATGTAGAAGCGCGCCTGGGACAGCGTGTGGTACCTGGCCACCAGCTCATCGAGCCGCGTGCGCCGCACCACCAGCACGGTCTTGCGTTCATTGGCGTTCACGGCGGCTCCTTGCGGGTTCGGGATCGGCCACGGCAGCTGCATGGCCTGCACCGGCGCCCATGAGCGACTGCAGCAGCTCGGGCGAGACGTTGAGCTGGCCGATGCGCTCGGCCTTCTCGGCAATGCCGCCAAAGGCCTGGGCGATGAGCTGGCCCGGCTGCATGCCCACGGCGGCCAGCGATTGCACGATGCGCGGATCGGCCTTTTCCAGGGCCTGCATGACGGCGCCCACGCGGTAGGCCTCGGCCTCGGCCAGGGTGCGGCTGTTGGCGGCCTGGCCTTCGACGAAGTCGCGGCGGCTGGTCTCCAGCGCCACGTCGGCGGACATCTGTTCGGCGCGCAGCTCGTTTTCCTTGCGCATCTGGGCGGCCTTGGCTTCCAGCTGGGCCTCGCGGATCTGGCGCTTTTTCTTTTCCACGGCCACATCGGTATCGAGCTCGTTCTGGCGGATGGCGCGCTCGTTTTCCACGGCAGCCATGCGGCGGGCATAGACGGCGTCGTCCGCAGCCTTGAGGTTGGACTCGCGCGCCTCGGCCTCCAGGGCGCGGGCGATGTCGGGCGTGGGTTTGACGGCCATGACCGAGACGCCCAGGATCTCCAGCCCCAGCGCCTCGATCTCGGGCTGGGCGGCCAGCTCCTGCTGGGCCGTGCGCGCAATGAGTGCCGAGGAGCGCAGCGCCTGCTTGAGCTCCAGCGCCTGCACGGCCTGCTGGATGATGACCTCGGCCTGCATGGTCACGCGGTCGCCCAGGCGCTGCGGGTCTTCGGACATGTATTTCTGGCCGTCGCGTGCCAGGGAGAAGTCCATCAGCGTGGCGGTCTGGCGCGGTGTGCTGATGCGGTAGGTGACCTGGCCCTGCACGGTGACGCTCTGGAAGTCGGCCGTCACCAGCTCCAGCATGAAGTGGCAGTCCTGGCTGCCCACGGGCACCGCGACCAGGGTGGTGGTGGGGGCGTAGTAGAAGAAGGACTGGCCCGCACCCTCGCGCACCACCTTGCCGGCGCGGAACTGCATGAGGTGGACCGTGGGTTGGGACTTGATGAAACGGATGCCGAACATGGTGCTTCTTCTTTTAAGTTGCTCTGTACAACTCGTATGGGTTGCATAGTGCAACTTAAAATCAGGCACGTCAAGCACAATCCATCCCATGGCTGAAAAAAATTCCCCATCCCCGCAGGGCGCGCTGGACTTCCCGCGCCCGTTCACCACGGTGGACGTGGTCATCTTCACGGTGGCAGACGATGCCCTGCAGGTGCTGCTGGTGCAGCGCCCCACGGCGGGCAGCGAGCCGTTCCCGGGGCTGTGGGCGCTGCCCGGCGGCTTTGTGGATGTGCGCCAGGACGCGGACCTGCTGGCCTGCGCGCGGCGCAAGCTGCTGGACAAGACGGGCGTGGACAGCCCCTACCTGGAGCAGCTGGGAAGCTGGGGCGGCGCGGCGCGCGACCCGCGTGGCTGGTCGGCCACGCATGTGTATTTCGCGCTGATCCCGGGCCATGACCTGATCCTGGCCAAGGGCGCGAATGCGGCCGATGTGTCGTGGTTTGCCGTCGATGAACTGCTGCGCGCGCCTGCGCTGGCCTTCGACCACGGCGAGATCCTGCGCGCAGCGGTGGAGCGGCTGCGGGGCAAGGTGGAATACACCTCGCTGCCGGCGTTCCTGCTGCCCGAGCCCTTCACGCTGCCGCAGCTGCAGCAGGCCTACGAAGTGGTGCTGGGCCGCCCTGTGGACAAGAGCGGTTTTCGCACGCGCATGATGGCGGCCGGCTTTCTGGTGGAGGCCGGCCAGGTGGAGGGCACGTCACGCCGCCCCGCCATGGGCTACCGCCTGGCTGACCGCAGCGCGCCCGTGGTGTTTCCGCGCACCTTCAGCCCGCGCGGGTGAGGGCGGCCTTCGATCAGGGCCAGGATCAGGATCAGGCGCCCAGCAGGCTGCAAAAGCGCTGCATGTCCACGTTGCCGCCGCTCAGGATGATGCCCACGCGCCGTCCGCGCAGCTCCTCGCCTTTCTGGCGCGCGGCGGCCAGGCCCAGGCAGCCGGTGGGCTCGACCACGAGCTTCATGCGCGTGGCCAGGAAGCCCATGGCATCGACCAGCTCGGCATCGCTGGCGGTGAGGATGTCGGTCACGTCGCGCTGGATGATGGGGAAGGTGATGCCGCCCAGGTGCTGGGTCTGGGCGCCGTCGGCAATGGTCTTGGGGGTGTCTATGTGGACGATGCGGCCTGCGCGCAGCGACTGCTGGCCGTCGTTGCCGGCCTCGGGCTCCACGCCGTAGAGCGCGCACTCGGGGCTGAGCGCACGCGTGGACAGGGCGGTGCCCGACAGCAGGCCGCCGCCGCCCAGCGGCACGAAGAGGGCGTCCAGCGGGCCGGTTTCCTCCAACAGTTCCTTGGCGGCCGTGCCCTGGCCGGCCAGCACGTCGGCATGGTCGTAGGGCGGGATCAGGGTCAGGCCGTGGCGCTCGGCCAGGTCGCGGCCGATCTGCTCGCGGTCTTCGGTATAGCGGTCGTAGACCACCACCTGGCCGCCATAGCCCTTGGTGGCCGCCACCTTGGCGGCGGGCGCGTCATGCGGCATGACGATGGTGGCGGGGATCTCCAGCAGCCGCGCTGCCAGGGCGATGGCCTGGGCGTGGTTGCCCGAGGAAAAGGCCACCACGCCGGCCTTGCGCTGCGCCGGGCTGAAGCGAGACAGGGCGTTGAACGCGCCGCGGAACTTGAAGGCGCCCATGCGCTGCAGGTTCTCGCACTTCAGGAAGACACGTGCGCCCAGCGCCTCGTCCAGCGTGCGCGAGGTGAGCACGGGCGTGCGGTGGGCATGGCCCTGGATGCGTTGGGCCGCTGCGGCCACTTCGTCATAGGTGGGAAGGCTTGTCATCGGTACGGGAGAGAAGGAGTTGCAGATCGGCGGGGTGCCGGGACCTACTTGGCGTAGCTGTAGACCGTGGCGCGCGACACGCCCAGGTGGGCGGCAATGGTCTCCATGGAGCGGCGAAGGTCCAGCAGGCCGTCGCCCTTGAGTTCACGGACCAGGGCGCGCCGCTCCTCGGGCTTGAGGGCGCGCGGCGTGGTCGCCAGGCGCGCCGCGAACTGGTCGATGCGGGCGCGCACCGCGTCGGCACCGGCCCCGGCGCCCATGGGCGCCAGCATTTCGCGGGCCGGCGTGTCGCCGCTGACGGCGGCAAAGCGGTTGAGCATGCTCTGGAAGCCCTGGAACATCGTCAGGTCCACATTCATGCACAGGGCGGCGATGTAGCGGCCCTCGGAGTCGCGAATGCCGATGGACGTGCTCTTGGCCTGGCGGCCATCGGCGAACTGGTTGGGGTAGTTGGCGATGACCTGCTCGTAGCCGGGGTCCTGGATGCGGGCCAGGCCCAGCTCGGTCGCGCCCTGGCCGACCTCGCGGCCCGAGAGATTGTTGTGGATGGCCAGCACCGCATGGGACGGGTCGAGCAGGTCATGCACCACCACCTCGCAGAACGGGGCAAGGGTCTGGCCCAGGCCTTCGGCGATCTTGGCCACCTGTTCCAGCAGTTGGCGCTGCTCGGGAGTGCGTTGTGTCATATTGGACATTTTGTTTTGAATTGGACAAAATGTCAAAACTCAGGCGACCTGCCTTCTTGTCCGTTTCTTGTGCTCCCTGCCATGTTCGACACCCTTGTTCACCTGCTGCAATCCCAGGACGCGCGCTTTCGCGTGATCGAGCACCCTGCCGAGGGCCGCTCCGACCTCGTCGCCGAAATCCGGGGCACGGCACCCGGCCAGGGTGCCAAGGCCATGCTCTGCAAGAGCCGCGATGCGTCCGGTGCGGGCGATCCCCAGCTGTTCCTGGCCGTGCTGCCCGGCGACCGTAAGCTGGACTTCAAGCGCCTGGCCCAGGCCGTGGGCGTGCGCAAGGCCACGCTGGCCTCGCCAGAGGAGGCCCAGGCCGCCACCGGCTGCGTGATGGGATCGGTGCCGCCGTTCTCCTTCAACCCGCAGGTGCGCCTGGTGGTGGACCCGGCACTGGTGGAGCGCTTTGCCGAGATCGCCTTCAATGCGGGCCGGCTGGACCGCTCCATCGTGCTGGACTCGGCCGACTATGTGCGCATTGCCCGGCCCGCGCTGCACAGCCTGAGCGGGGAGGGCGCCGATTGACCATGGATTGACCCTGGCGCGGGGCTGCGCCCACAATCGTCGGCAACGTCCACATCTCCTTGCCTGACCATGTCCACCCCTGCGAAGCAGCACCCTGACCGGCCCGATGCGGCCGGCTTTGTGCGTGCGGCGCTGGCTGCTGCCCTGGCCCAGGTGCAGTCGCATCTGGCGGTCTTGGAGGGCGGTGGCAGCGATGCCGAGACCATTCACCAGCTGCGCGTGGCCCTGCGGCGCCTGCGCACCGTGCTGCGTGAGTGCGCGGGGCTGGCGCCCGGCATGCGCGCCGAATGGGATGACCCCCTGGCCCAGGCCTTTGCGCAGTTGGGCACGCTGCGCGATGCCGATACGCTGGCCGATGTGGTGCGCCCGCTGCTGCAGGCCGCCCATGCGCCCCTGTGCGACTGGCAGGCGCCGCAGGCCGTGCAGGCGGATGCAGCCGCTGCCGTGCGCGAGCCGCCGTTCCTGCACGCGCTGGCCGAGATCCAGGCGCTGGCGCAGGCGCCGCAGGCAGAGCCATCGGCCCGTTTTGCCCACCTGTCCGCCGCAGGCACGCGCAAGTACCTGGCACGGCGGCTGGCGCGCCTGCACCGCCAGGTGCTGCGCGACGGCCGGCACTTCGACCGCCTGCCGCTGTCGCAGCAGCACCGCGTGCGCAAGCGGCTCAAGCGCCTGCGCTATCTGGCGGACTTTGCACGGGAATTCGCGCCCGGAATGTGGCCCGGCAAAAAGGGCCGGCGCTTTGCCGAGGCGCTGGTGCCCGCCCAGGACGCGCTGGGCCTGCACAACGACATGGCCGTGGCGGCCGAGCATTTCCATGCCGAGGCCGCGCGCGACCCGCGCGCCTGGTTCGCCGCCGGCTACCTGCAGGCCCGCCTGGCCACCAGCGCGCGCAGCAGCCGCCGCGCGCTGCGGGCGCTGGCCCGGGTGCCGGGCTTCTGGGCTGGGCGATAATCCGCCGCTGGCGCACCGCCGCAGCCCCTGGGCCGTGGCGGTGCGCTGTTGCTGAAGGTGCCTCATGCCGTTCACCGGCCAGGGGTTCAACGGGAAGCAGGTGCGCGATGCCATCGAGGTGGCCGCTCGCAATGCCTGCGCTGCCCCCGCAACGGTCAGCGGAATACAACTCCCCACGCTGGCGCGCCACCCACCGGTTGCGCGCCGCAAGCCACTGTGTCTGGACGGACATGGGAAGGCGGGGATGCCTGCTGCAGCGCGCCCACCCTGCGCGCCGCAGCGTTCCGCAAGCCCGGATACCGGCCTTCTGCATTGCTTTCGGACGCCGCGGGAGTGCGCCTGTCCGGTCCGGCCCCAGCCTGCGCTGGCGTGGCCGGCTCCGGCGTGCGCGCCGTGCGGCGTGGTTCAGACGATAGGCCCCACGGGTGACTGGGGCAGTTGGATTCAACGCATGCGCTTCGCTTCTTTGGCCGCCGATTGTTCCGGCCCCTTTCCCCTTCCTCCCTTCCTGCGCCCGGCCACCGCTGCGGCCGTGCTGGCCTGCTGCGCCGCGGCGGCCGGCGCCGCACAGGAACCGGCGGCCGGCAAAGCCGGTGCATCCGCCGACGATGCGCTGGACGCCGTCTTCGTGACCGCCACGGCGCGGCCCGAGGCGCGCAGCCGCATCGCGGGCACCACGCAGACCATCGACCGCGAGGCCATAGAGCGCTCCAGCGCGCGCTCGGTCACCGACCTGCTGGCCGAGAACGCCGTGGGCTTTCTCAGCGAATGGACGGCGGCCCAGACCTCGATGAACCTGCGCGGCGCCTCCACCGACGGCCAGGGGCGCGACTTCCGCAGCCAGGTGCTGGTGCTGGTCAACGGCCGGCGCGCGGGCACGGCCAACCTGTCCAAGCTCAGCCCCTCGGATGTGGAGCGCATCGAGATCGTGCGCGGCCCGTCCTCGGTGATCTACGGCAGCCAGGCCATGGGCGGGGTGGTCAACATCATCATGAAGACGGGGGCGACGGCACCCGGCACGCGCGCCCAGGTCCAGGCCGGTTCATGGGACCTGTGGCGCACCGATGCGCAGACGGCCGGCGCCAATGACCGCTTCGACTGGTACTTCGGCGTGAGCGCAGGCGGGCGCGGCGACTACGAGTCGGGCGACGGCGGCATGCGCATGGAGAACACGGGCTGGAAGCGGCGCGGCGCCAGCGGCGCCCTGGGCTGGCAGCTGCACGAGCTGCACCGCGTGGAGCTGCAGCTGCGCACGGACGGCATCTACAACGCGGGCTTTCGCGGATCGGGCGCCAACATCTACAGCCGAGACAACCGCAGCAACCGCTCGCTGGACCTGACCTACGAAGGCGCACTGCCCGGCCAGCGCCTGAGCTGGACGACCCACCTCTACAGCCTGGTCGATACCGATGAGTTCAACTGGGCCTCGCCCGTGATCCGCTCGGGCAACAGTGCCGTGCCCGGCACGGCGCGCGACTACAACCACCGCCAGCTGGACGCCACGGGCCTGCGCTTTCAGCCGCGCCTGCGTGTCAGCCAGACCAATGACCTGCTGATGGGCTTCGACTGGGAGCGCAGCAAGCTGCGCTCCGACCGCCTGCGCGTGGCCATGCCGGGCGGCCCGGCGGGCCAGGTTGCGCCCTACGACAACAACCAGACCGAGCAGGTGCACGCGCTGTACTTCGAGGACGCGCAGACCCTGTTCGACGATCGCCTGACCCTGCGCGCCGGCCTGCGCAAGACCTGGGGCACGACGCGTTTCGACGAGACGCCCAACCTGGCCCTGGCCCAGGCCAGCACGCGCGACTACGACAACCACACCTGGTCGGCCGGCGCCACCTGGAAGGCCACGGACCGGCTTACGCTGCGCGCTGCGGCCTCCACGGGTTTCCGCGCGCCCACGGCCACGGAGCTGGCCTCGGACTTCACGGCCGTCGGCGGTGGCCGCACCTTCGGCAACCCCAACCTCAAGCCCGAGACCAGCCGCCAGATCGAGGTCGGCGCCGCGCTGCAGCAGCCCGGCTGGCGCGTGGATGCGGCCGTGTTCCAGAACACCATCAGCGACCGCATCATCACCGTCTCGCGCGGGGCCACGACCAATACCTCGGACTACGCCAACAACGCGGCCGACATCGTGGCGCGCGGTCTGGAAATGCAGGCCGACATGGACCTGGCGCGGGCGCTGAACCTGACGGGCCACCAGCTCAAGGCCTGGGCTGGTGGCTACTACCACTTCAGCATGCGGGACAAGGGATCGCCAGCGTCGGCCAATACCGACAAGGTGCAGCGCATGTACCGCTACGAGGCCTCGGCCGGCGTGCGCTACGGGCGCGGCAGCGGGCGCCTGCAGGGCGACTGGAGCCTGCAGCTGTCCACGCTGCTGCGCGGTCCCATGTGGTACGACACGGAAGAGGCGCTGCTCATCCCCCAGGGCGAGCCCCGCAGCACCTTCATCCACCGCAAGGGCGCCTTCACCATCTGGAACCTGCGTGCCGACTACCGCGTGTCGCCGGGCGTCAAGCTGTTCGCAGCCGTCAACAACCTGTTCGACCTGAACCGCCATCCCATCTTCATCGCGCTGGACCGTGCGCCCTGCATCGCCAACCCGGCGTACCAGAACGGCGGCTGCGGAACGTCGATGGCGGGCCGCGAACTCATGGTCGGCCTGCAGGCAGAGTTTTGAGGACCATGGCATGAGGCAATCCAGCACCACGCGCCGCCAGTTGCTGCGCCAGGGCGCGGCGGCGGCCCTGGGCTGCGGCCTGCCCGCGGCCTGGGCCGACACCGTCGCTGCAGGCGGTCCGGTGGTGCTGCAGGATGCGCTGGGCCGGCGCGTGGAGATTGCCGCGCCGCCGCAGCGCATCGTCTCCATCTTTGCCTCCAACACCGAACTGGTTGCCGCGCTGGGCCTGCTGGACCGCGTGGTGGGCGTGGAGGATTTCACGCGCTTTCCACCGGGCGTGGAGCGCATTCCCAAGGTGGGCGGGCGGCTGGGGTTCTCGGTGGACGCCGTGGTGGCGCGCCAGCCGGACCTGGTCATCGTCACGCCCGCGCGCCAGGCGGCGCACCAGCTGGTCGATCCCATGGAGCGCATCGGCGTGCCGGTGATGGTGCTGCTCAGCCGCTCGCTGGCCGAGGTGATGGACAACCTGCGCCTGGTGGCCCGCGCCACGGGCGTGCAGGCGCGCGGCCAGGCGCTGGCCCTGGCGCAGGAGGCGCGGCTGCTGCGCGTGGACCGGCAGGTGGCCGGCCAGCCCCGGCCGCGCGCCCTCATGGTCACGGGCCGGCTGGGCAACGGCATGCTGCTGGCGGCACGCCCTGGCACCTATACCGGCGAGGCCATGGTGCGCGCGGGCGCTTCGTTCGCGCTGGACGGCCTGGGCACGGTGCCCCAGGTCTCGCCCGAGGCCGTGCTGGCCGCCGACCCCGATGTGCTGCTGTTCGCGGGCACGCAGGAGGCCATGCAGGACCTGATCGGCCAGCGCGGCTGGCGCGACCTGCGTGCCGTGCGCGGCGGCCGGGCCACCACGGTGGCGCGTGCCGAGTTCCTGATTCCCGGGCCGCGCACCTTTGGCGGCGTGGAAAAACTCTCGCGCTGGCTGCACCCTGCGGCCTGGGCCGGGGAGGCCGCATGAATTCCCTTTCACATCCACCTGCGTGGCGCCCCTGGGCCGGTGCGGTCCTGCTGCTGCTGGCCAGCCTGCTGATTGCCGCCTGCGCGGGCCACCAGTGGGCCAGCCCGGCCGACCTGCTGGCCGCGCTGGGCGGCGAAGACAGCCTGCGCAGCCGGCTGCTGCTGCAGTGGCGCGTGCCGCGCGTGCTGGCAGCCGCCCTGGTGGGCGCGCTGCTGGGCCTGTCGGGCGCCATCTTCCAGGGCGTGTTCCGCAATCCGCTGGCCGAGCCCTATCTGCTGGGCGCCTCGGGCGGCGCGGCGCTGGGGGCGACTGTCGCCCTGCTGGTTCCCATGCATCTATTGTTCGGCCTGTCCCAGGCCTGGACGCTGCCCGTGCTGGCCTTTGCGGGCGCCTGGGGCTCGACCATGCTGGTGCTGGCCGTCTCGCGCGTGGCCGGTGCCACCGATGCGGCCGGCATGCTGCTGGCCGGCGTGGCGCTGGCGGCCGTGCTGGGCGCGCTGCGCTCGTTCCTGATGCTGGCGCTGTCCGATGAGACGGTGAGCCTGCAGGTGGTGCTCAGCTGGGTGCTGGGGGGCATACAGACGCCGTCCTGGAGCGGGCTGGGCCTGCTGGCCGGCGCCTCCCTGGCCTGCCTGGCCGGGGCCATGGCGCTGGCGCGCGGGCTGGACCTGCTGGGCCTGGGGCAGGATGCGGCCCAGGGCTTCGGCCTGGACGTGGCGCGCTTCACGCCGCTGGCCGTGCTGGCCGGCTCGCTGGTGGTGGCCGTGGCCGTGGCCTATGGCGGGCTGGTGGCCTTCGTGGGCCTGGCTGCGCCGCACATCGCGCGCTGGATGGCGGGACCGCTGCACCGCGCGGCCCTGCCGGCGTCGGCGCTCACGGGCGCCATCATCGTCACGCTGGCCGATGCGATTGCGCGCAGCGTGCTGCCGCCGGCCGAAATCCCGCTGGGCCTGGTCACGGCCGTGGCCGGCGGGCCCTTCTTCATCGTGCTGCTGGCGCGCAGGCTGAGGTCCGCATGAACGATCAAGCCATGGACGACGCCGTGCCACGCCTGCAGGCCCGGTCCCTCACGCTGCGCCATCGTGGCCGCAGCGTGCTCGATGCGGTCTCTGTGCAGCTGCCCCCGCGCGGCGCCTTGGCCCTGGTCGGACCCAATGGCGCAGGCAAGTCCAGCCTGCTGTCCCTGCTGGCGGGGCTGCAGGCGCCTGCATCCGGCAGCGTGCTGCTGGACGGGCAAGACATCGCAACCCTGCCCGTGGCCGAGCGCGCACGCCGCGTGGGCTACATGCCGCAGCGCTTTGCGCCGCACTGGGACCTGACGCTGGCCGAGCTCATGCACATGCGGCTGGCGGGCCGGGGTGGTGTCGAGGCGGCCGTTGCCGGCGCCGGGCTGCAGGATTTCGCGCGCAGGCGCTGGTCCACGCTGTCGGGCGGCGAGCAGGCGCGTGCCCTGCTGGCCACCGTGCTGGCCACCGACCCGCCCGTGCTGCTGGCCGACGAGCCCGGCGCCGCGCTGGACGTGCGCCACCGCCTGGCCCTGGTGCAGGCGCTGGCGCAGCGTGGGCGCGAGCGGCTGGTGCTGGTGGTCATGCATGACCTGGACCTGGCGCTGGCGCACTTCGGGCGCGTCATCGTGCTGGACCAGGGGCGCATTGCGCTCGATGGGGCCCCTGCCGAGCTGCTGCATGCGCCGGGGCTGGATGCCGTGTTCGGCGTGGATTTCGAGCGCATCGACGCACCCCCGCAAACCTTGCTGCGCGCGCGGCTGAAACAGGAGAACTGACCCCATGCGCATCGATCTGGCCGGCTGGACGCGCGACGCCACGCGCGGCGACCACCGTGAATTCCTGGCACTGTTCGAGCGCGCCGAGCGCCTGGGTTTCCAGGGCGTGTGGTTCAACGAATTCCGCGTGCCCGATACCGCCTGGCCCTATCCCTCGCCCCTGCTGCTGGCCGCCGCCGTGCTGGCGCGCACCGAGCGGCTGCGCGTGGGCACCTCGGTGCTGGTGTTGCCGCTGCACCACCCGCTGATGCTGGCCGAGGAGATTGCCCAGCTGGACCTGCAAAGCGCCGGCCGCATCGACGTGGGCGTGGGCCGGGGCACGGAGCCGGCCGCGCTGCGCGCCCTGCAGATCGATGCGGACAGCACGCGCGAGCGCTTCGAGCAGTCCTGCCGCATCCTGGTGGAGGCGCTGTCCGGCAGGCCCATCGTGGCGGGGCAGGGGCCGTGGAGCTTCGAGGACCGGCCCGCCCTGCCTTCGACCGTGCAGCGTCCGCATCCTCCCTTGTATGTGGCCGGCTCCACGGCAGAGACCCTGGGCTTTGCCGTCGATCAGAATCTGCCCCTGCTGCTGAGCCTGGAGCCGCCCGAAGGCACGCAGCTGGAGCGCCTGGAGGCCGCTGCCCGGGAGCGCGGGCGCGATGCCGCCGCGCTGCGTGCGCGTTCATCGCTGGCGCGCTATGTCTGCATCGGTGCCGACGAGGCCGCCGTGCAGGCCCAGCTGGCCACGCTGTGGCCGCAGCTGTACCAGCGGCGCGTGTACTTTGCGGGCAAGCGCGGCGTGCCGGCCGACCAGGTGCTGCCCATCGATGTGCCGCGCGTGCTGGCCGAACAATTCATCCATGGCACGCCCGAGCAGTGCCATGCGCAGATCACCGCCTTGCGCGAGCGCACGGGCATTGGCCAGCTGCGCTGCGTCTTCAACGCCAACGGCCTGTGGAGCGATGCCCAGGCCCTCGCCGGCATGGAACTGTTTGCGCAGGAGGTTCTCCCTTCATTGCGCCGCGCCGTGCCTTTCGCCACCGTCTGACTTCCTCTTTTTCTGGAGAACCTTCCATGCAAACCGCCAAGATTCCCGCCACCATCGTCACCGGCTTCCTGGGCAGCGGCAAGACCACGCTGCTGCGCCACATCCTGGACAACGCAGATGGCCGGCGCATCGCGGTCATCGTCAACGAGTTCGGCGAGCTGGGCATCGACGGCGAGATCCTCAAGGGCTGCGGCATCGGCTGCGACGACGAGGGCAACGAGCGCGAAGGCGCGCTGTACGAGCTGGCCAACGGCTGCATGTGCTGCACGGTGCAGGAAGAGTTCTTCCCCGTGATGCGCGCGCTGGCCGAGCGCCGCGACCAGATCGACGCCGTGATCATCGAGACCTCGGGCCTGGCCCTGCCCAAGCCCCTGGTCCAGGCCTTCCAGTGGCCCGAGATCGCCAACGTGTTCACCGTGGACGCGGTGGTCACCGTGGTGGATACGCCAGCGGCCGCCAGCGGCCAGTTCGCCGCCAATCCCCAGGCCGTGGACGAGCTGCGCCGCGCCGACCCCAACCTGGACCACGAATCGCCGCTGCACGAACTGTTCGAGGACCAGCTGGGCGCGGCCGACCTGGTGGTGCTCAACAAGACCGACCTGGCCGATGCCGAGGCCCTGGCGCGCGTGACCGCCCTGGTGCGCGAGGAGCTGCCGCCCGAGGTCAAGATCGTGCAATCGTCCCAGGGCCGCCTGCCGCTGAACGTGGTGCTGGGCCTGGCCAAGGCGGCCGAGACCACCATCGACCAGCGCGTGAGCCACCACGACCACGACGAAGACCATGACCATGACGACTTCGACTCCTACGTGATCGACCTGCCCGCCGTGGACCGCGACCGCCTACTGGCCGCGCTGGAGACGCTGGTGGAGCAGCACAGCATCCTGCGCGTCAAGGGCTTTGCCGAGATCCCGGGCAAGCCCATGCGCTGGCTGCTGCAGGGCGTGGGCCGCCGCTTCGACCACCACTTCGACCGCGCCTGGCGCGAGGGCGAGGCACGCGGCACGCGCCTGGTGTTCATCGGGCAAGACCTTGACGAAGCAGCGCTGCGCAAGGGCCTGGAGAATGTGGCCGCCTGACCTTCCGATTCCGCACTGAAACCTGTTCCATGCACCTGCTGTCCACGCGCCCCGGCGGCTTCGTCGAGGACGAGAGCATCGTCACCCGCCTCGACCAGACGCCGGCCGACATCGTCATCCTGAGCTCGGCCGACACCACGCTGGCCCTGCTGTCCTCGGCCGTGGCCGCGCTGGCCGGGGCGTCGGCGGACTTTCCCTCGGTGCGGCTGGCCAATCTGCTGTACCTGCGCCAGCCGGCCTCGCTGGACCTGTATGTGGACGAGGTGCTGCGCCATGCGCGCGTGGTCATCGTGGACCACCTGGGCTCGGAATCGGCCTGGCCCTACGGCATCGAGCAGATCGGCTCTCTGGCGCGCCGCAAGGGGCAGCGCCTGGCCATGTTCTCGGGTGACCTGCAGGAAGACCCGCACCTGCTGGCGCGCAGCACGCTGCCGGCCGCCGCCTGCCGCCAGCTGTGGCAGTACCTGCGCTCGGGCGGCGCGGCCAATGCGCGCGAATTCATCAAGGCCACCGTCTACCACGGGCTGGACCGGGGCGATGCGCCGCTGCCGCCGCGCACCCTGCCGCAGGCGGCTGTCCACGTTCCCCCGGCGCTTTTCGCTGCCAGGAGCCATGCCCAGGTCCAGGCCCATGACGTGGCCGGCATCGACGACCTGCAGCGCGCCTGGACGCCGGGCGCGCCCACCGTGGCCCTGGTGTTCTACCGCTCCCACCTGCTGGCGGGCAATACGGCGGCCTTCGACGCCATGGCCCTGTCGCTGCAGCAGCGCGGCATGAACCCGCTGCCCGTGGCGCTGGACTCGCTCAAGGACCCGCTGTGCCTGGCCACGCTGCGCCAGCTCTGCGAAGACCATGCCGTGCAGCTGGTGCTCAACACCACGGCGTTCTCGGCGCTGGAATCGGGCACGGCCCTGGCCGGCGATGCGCCCGTGCTGCAAGTCATTGCCAGCGGCGGCAACCGCGAGGACTGGTGGGCCGACAGCCAGGGCCTGCGCCCGCGCGACATCGCCATGCAGGTGGTGCTGCCCGAGATGGATGGCCGCATCATCACGCGCGCCATCAGCTTCAAGGGCCTGTCCCACCGCTGCGCCTTCACCCAGGCCGACGTGGTGGCCTACCAGCCCGAGCCCGACCGCGTGGACTTCGTGGCCGACCTGGCCTGGCGCTGGTGCCGCCTGCGCAGCCTGCCCGCGCGCGACAAGCGCCTGGCCCTGGTGCTGGCCAACTATCCGGGCAGCGAAGGCCGCATCGGCAGCGGCGTGGGGCTGGATACGCCGGCCTCGGTGATCGCCATCCTGCAGCACCTGGCTGCCGAAGGACACGAGCTGGGCGACCCCGCGCAGCTGCCCGCCGATGGCCAGGCGCTGATGCACACCCTGCAGCAGGGCATTGCCAACGACCCGGCCCAGTGGCCGCTGCGACCGGCCTGGCAAAGCTATGCGCTGGACGAGTACCTGGCGCGCCTGGCCGCGCTGCCGGACGGCATGGCCGACGCCATCACGGCGCGCTGGGGCGCGCCCGAGGCCGACCCGCTGCTGCGCCAGGGCCGCTTCATGATCGCGGGCCTGCGCCTGGGCCATGTCTTTGTCGGCATACAGCCGGCGCGTGCATTGGTCGGTAAAGGCATGGGCGCGCAGGACTATGCGAGCTACCACGATGCCGAGCTGGTGCCGCCCCACGGCTACCTGGCCTTCTACTTCTGGCTGCGCGACCGCTTTGCCGTGGACGCCATGGTCCACGTGGGCAAGCATGGCAACCTCGAATGGCTGCCGGGCAAGAGCCTGGCGCTGTCGGGCGCGTGCTGGCCCGATGCCGTCCTGGGCCCGCTGCCGCACCTGTACCCCTTCATCGTCAACGATCCCGGCGAAGGTGCCCAGGCCAAGCGCCGCAGCCAGGCCGTGATCATCGACCACCTGATGCCGCCGCTGACGCGGGCCGAAAACCACGGCCCGCTGCAGGATCTGGAGCGCCTGGTGGACGAGTACTACGACGCCCTGCTGGTCGATGCGCGGCGCGGCGCGCTGCTGCGCCGCCAGATCCTGGACATCGTGCGCCGCCAGCACCTGGACCAGGAGCTGGACCTGGCGCCCGGTGCCGCGCAGGACGACGATGCCGTGCTCGAACGCATAGACGCCTACCTGTGCGAGCTCAAGGAAACCCAGATCCGCGACGGCCTGCATGTCTTCGGCGCCTCGCCGCAAGGGCGCCAGCGCCGCGACACGCTGCTGGCGCTGGCGCGCTTCCCGTCGGACGAAGGCCAGGGCCTGATCCAGGCGCTGGCCGCCGACCTGCTGGACAGCCCCGGGTTCGACCCGCTGCGCATGGAGCCTGCACGCCCCTGGACCGGCGCGCGCCCCGCCGCCCTGCAGGCCGTGAGCGACGAGCCCTGGCGCCATGAAGGCGACACGCGCGAGCGCCTGGAGCTGCTGGCCCAACAACTGCTGGAAGGTGAAGCCCCGGCCGGTGACTGGCCGCAGACACGCGCCGCGCTGCAACAGGTGCATGCCGTGCTGGCGCCCGCGCTGGATGCCTGCGGCGGCGAGGAACTGCGCCAGCTGCTGCGCGGCCTGCAGGGCCGCTTCGTGCCGCCCGGGCCCAGCGGATCGCCCTCGCGCGGGCGGCCCGACGTGCTGCCCACGGGGCGCAATTTCTACACGCTGGACACGCGCGCCATTCCCACGCAGGCGGCCTGGGAGCTGGGCCAGCAGGCCACGCTCAGGCTGCTGGAGCGCTATCTGCAGGAGCATGGCGAGTACCCGCGCACCCTGGGCCTGTCGGTCTGGGGCACGGCCACCATGCGCACGGGCGGCGACGACATCGCCCAGGCCTTTGCGCTGATCGGGGTGCGCCCCAAATGGGCGCCCGGCAGCCAGCGCGTGGTGGACTTCGAGGTGGTGCCGCGCGTGGGCATGGGCCGGCCGCGTGTGGATGTGACGCTGCGCATCTCGGGCTTTTTCCGCGATGCCTTCCCGGGCGCCGTGCAGATGTTCGACGCGGCCGTGCAGGCCGTGGCCGCGCTGGACGAAGACGCCGAGGACAACCCCATACGCGCGCGCATCCTGGCCGAGGCCGAGCAGCTGCAGGCGCAGGGCATGGACGCCGTGCAGGCCCGCCTGCAGGCCGGCTGGCGCGTGTTCGGCGCGCCGCCCGGCCACTACGGCTCGGGACTGGGCGGGCTGTTCCAGAGCGGTGATTGGCAGGGCGATGCCGACCTGGCCCAGGCCTACCTGGGCTGGAGCCAGCATGCCTACGGCCAGGACGCCGAGGGCGTGCCCGCAGGCGACGCGCTGCGCCGCCGCCTGGGCGAGCTCGACGTGGTGGCCCACAACCAGGACAGCCGCGAGCACGACATCCTCGACTCGGGCGACTACTTCCAGTTCCAGGGCGGCATGGCCTCTGCCGTGCGCCACCTCTCGGGCCGCCAGCCCGCGCTCTACCACGGCGACCATGCCAACCCGGCCCAGCCGCGCGTGCGCTCGCTCAAGGAGGAGATTGCGCGCGTGGTGCGCTCGCGCGTCACCAATCCCAAGTGGATGGACGGCGCCAAACGCCATGGCTACAAGGGGGCCTTCGAGATGGCGGCCACGGTGGACTATCTCTTCGGCTTCGACGCCACCACGCAGCAGGTGGGCGACCACCAGTACGCCCTGGTGGCCGACGCCTATGTGCTGGACGCGGCCACGCGCGACTTTCTCGTGCAGCACAATCCGCAGGCCCTGCGCGACATGCTGGAGCGCCTGCTCGAAGCCATGCAGCGCGGCCTGTGGGAGCAGCCCGGCGACTATCGCCAGCAGCTGGAAGACCTGCTGCTGGAACATGAAAACCACCTCGAAGGATTGCGCGCATGACCGCATCTCCTGACCTGGGCAGCGGCGCCCCGCCCGCGCTGCCGCCGCTGTTTCCCTTTGCCGCCATTGCCGGCCAGCCCCTGCTGTGCCAGGCGCTGCTGCTGGCCGCCATCGACCCGCAACTGGGCGGCGTGCTGATCGAGGGGCCGCGCGGCACGGCCAAGTCCACGGCCGCGCGCGCCCTGGCCGAGCTCATCGATGCCGCGCCCTTCGTCACGCTGCCGCTGGGCGCCTCGCTGGAGCATCTGGCCGGCTCGCTGGACCTGGGCCAGGCCATGGCCGGCCATGCGCTCAAATTCGCGCCCGGCCTGCTGGCGCGCGCCCATGGCGGCGTGCTCTATGTGGACGAGATCAACCTGCTGCCCGATGCCCTGGTCGATGTGCTGCTGGATGCGGCCGCCAGCGGCGTCAACGTGGTCGAGCGCGACGGCATCTCCCACCGCCATGCGGCGCGCTTCGTGCTGGTGGGCACCATGAACCCCGAGGAAGGCCAGCTGCGCCCGCAGCTGCTGGACCGCCTGGGCCTGTGCGTGCGCCTGGCCAATGTGCAGGATGCGGCCCAGCGCCAGGCCATCGTGCGTGCGCGGCTGCTGTTCGATGCCGACCCCGCAGCCTTCCGCGCCCGCCATGCAGACGCCCAGGCCGCGCTGGCCGCGCAGCTGCGCACGGCACGCGAGCGCCTGCAGCCGGCCGGCGCGCTGCCCTGGTCCGACGCGGTGCTGCAGGCCGCAGGCGCGCTGTGCATTGCCGCCCAGGTGGATGGCCTGCGGGCCGACCTGGTGCTGCTGCGTGCCGCACGCGCCTGGGCCGCCTGGCTGGGCGATGCCGAGGTCACGCCCGACCATGTGCAGGCCGTGGCTGAGCTGGTGCTGGTGCACCGCCGCAAGCCGGGGGCGCCGCAGCAGCAGCCATCCCCACAGCAGGCGCCATCGAATCCGCCTTCGCAGTCGCCGGCACAAAGCCGGCCACCTGCCCAGGCCACGGCCAACGGCGAAAGCGGCAGCCAACCCTCCGAGGCCGACTGGGGCGCCATGCCGCCCGAGCCCGTGGGCCTGCTGCGTGTCGCCGTGCCTTCGTTGCTGGCCCGCGAGGCCGCAAAGCCCGGAGCGCCCGCCGCAAAAAAAGCCTGAGCCCTCGCGGCCCCGCGCCACAGGCAAGGGATGCGAGGGCGGGCCAGCAGGCGGCCAGCCAGCCCCGGCTGGCCCAGGCGCAGGGCGGGCCGCCCACCGGCAGCTGGGACTGGCCGCGCACGCTGGCCGCGCGCGGCGCCCAGGCGCTGGCGCCCGAACATCTGCAGCGCCGCCGCGAGCCGCCCCAGGCCACGCGGCTGCATTGCTTTGTGCTCGATTGCTCGGCCTCCATGGCCGCCAGCGGCGCACTGGCGCGGGCCAAGGGCGTGCTGCTGTCGCTGATGGAAGAGGCCTACCGCCGCCGCGAGCAGGTGGCGCTGATCTGCTTTGCGGGCACGCGCGTGGTATTGCGCCTGCCGCCGCGCAAGGCTGCGGCCTGGAATGACGACTGGATCGCTCCCATCGGCGGGGGCGGCGGCACGCCGCTGCAGGCGGCCGTGGAGCATGCGGGCCAGTTGCTGCAGCGCCATTGCGGCGCAGAGGCCTCCTGCCAGGGCTGGCTGTGGCTGCTCACCGACGGCCGCACGCGCGAGCGGCCCGCGCGGCCTGCGGCGGCGCAGGAGGCGGGCATCGTGGACTTCGAATCAGGCCGCGTGCGCCTGGGCCGGGCGGCTGCGCTGGCCGCCGCCTGGGACGCACGCCATGTGCGGGCCGATGATTTCGCAGGCTGATCTGCGGCTTTGACGAGGTCAGGCCGGCCAGCTCAGCTCGAACAGCGCGCCGCCGCGCTCGCCCGGCAGGCATTGCGCCCGCCCGCCATGGGCCTGGGCAATGGCCTGGACCACGGCCAGGCCCAGTCCGCTGCCCTTGCTGGCCCCCACTCCGGCGTTTTTGCGGCTGCGGGCGCCTTCGCCGCGCTGGAAGGCGTCGAAGATGCGCGGCGCAAGGTCCGCCGCCACGCCGGGGCCGCTGTCTTCCACGCGCACGGTGCACAGGCCCTGGCGCACGCGCGCGGCCACCAGCAGGGGGCCGGGCTGCGCATACAGCATGGCGTTTTCCAGCAGGGCCAGCAGGGCCTGGCGTATGCGCACGGGGTCGCAGACCACGGGCTGCTCGTCCAGCTCCAGCGCCAGTTGCAGGCCCGCCTGCTCCAGCGCCGGCCCCACGGCCAGGGTCACCGATCGCACCTCGCCGGCCAGGCAGGTCTGGCGCAGCTCCAGATGCAGGTGGCCGTTGTCCTGCAGGCCCAGCAGGCGCAGATCGTCGATCAGGCGGGTCAGCCCCTCGACCTGGGTCATCAGGCTGGCCAGCATGTCCTTGCTGGGCAGGAAGACGCCGTCGGACAGGCCTTGCAGCCGTCCGCTGAGGATGGTCACGGGCGTGCGCAGCTCATGGGCGATGGCCGCGCTCCAGAAGGCGCGCTCCTGCGCCATGCCTTCCAGGCGCTGGGCCAGGCTGTTGAAGTCGTGCACCAGCTGGGCGGCCTCGTGCAGCGCGCTGTCGTCGGTGTGCGCGCGCGCCGAGAGGTCGCCCTGGGCCAGTTGGCGCAGGCTGATGGCCACCGAGTCCAGCGAGGGCAGGATGCGCCGCGACAGCCGCGTGGCCACGAAGATGGCGATCAGCAGGGCGATGACCAGGGTCAGCAGCACCCAGGCCAGCTCCACGCTGGAGGGCATCCAGCCGTCGGAGACGCTGGCCGGGTGAAAGGTCAGCAGCAGTGCATAGAAGGCGTACGAACCCAGCACGCACAGCACGACCACGGCCAGCGTGACGGCCGACATGGTCAGCACCACCTGCCGGCGCAGGCCCGGCACTGCGCTCATGGATCCATCCCCAGCCGGTAGCCCACGCTGCGCACGCTGTCGGGCATGCCCTGCACGCCCAGGCCTTCGAGCTTCTTGCGCAGCTTGCTGATGTGGCTGTCCACGGTGCGTTCCAGCGTGTGGCCTTCGGGCAGGCAACTGAGCAGCAGCTCGGCGCGGCTGAACACGCGCCGGGGCGAACGCACCAGGCTGGCCAGCAGGTTGAATTCGGTCACGGTGAGTTCGGGCACGTGCGTGGCGCCCTGCACCTGCACGCTGACCTCGCGGCTGTCCAGGTCCACGCGAAAGGGGCCGGCCTGCAGCAGCTTGGTATCGCGGAGCCGGCCCTGGCCGCAGCGGCGCAGCACGGCCTGCACGCGCGCCACGACCTCGGCCGCATTGAAGGGCTTGCCCACGTAGTCGTCCGCGCCAATGCGCAGGCCGATGAGCTTGTCCACGTCCTGGTTGAGGGCGGTGAGCATGATGACGGGCGTGTCGCCGCGCCGGCGGATTTCGGACAGCACCTGCCAGCCGTCGAGGCGTGGCATCTGCACGTCGAGAAGAACGAGATCGGGTTTCAAGTGGTGGTGCAGTTCAAGGGCCTGCTGGCCATCGGCGGCATGGACGGTGCGCAGGTCGCTGCGGGCCAGGTAGGCGCACAGGATGTCTGCGATCTCGGGCTCGTCCTCGGCAACGAGGATGAGCGATGTCGATGGCTGGAAAGGCAAGGGCTGGGCAATGATAGAAGCCATTTTGGGTCGCGGCGGCGGCTGTGTTCATCTCCATCGTTCTTCCACATTTCCCGGGCCGAAATGCCATCGAAAGAACGCAAGCTGTTTCCCTGTGCCGCCGCCATTGGCCGGCATGCGAAACAAAGCGATGAATATGAAGTCACAGCGGCAGTGCCGTATGAGCGGGTGGGAGAGCTGTTAGCTTTGCAGCGGCTCCATGGATGAATGGCCCTGGCGGCAACACGCCGCAGGCCGAAGCCGCACCGGCAGGAGTTTCCTTCATCCCCATGCCTCCTGGCAATCTGGATTTGCATCCGGATGGCCCCTCAGATGATTCGGCGCCAGGCGCCGTGTTTTTTTTTCCGCAGCGCGCCCTGGCGCGCATTGAAAACCAGACCTCGCGTCCATGCCACAGTTCTTCATTCACCGGCCCGTCTTTGCCTGGGTCATCGCGCTGTTCATCGTGCTGCTGGGCGTGCTCGCCATCCCGCAATTGCCGATATCGCGCTATCCCACGGTGGCGCCGCCCACGGTGAGCCTGTATGCCACCTACCCGGGCGCCACGCCCAAGACGCTCAATGATTCCGTGGTCTCGCTGATCGAGCGCGAGCTGTCCAGCGTCCGCCACCTGCTGTACTTCGAGTCCTCGGTGGACACCTCGGGCTCGGCCGAGATCAAGGCCACCTTCAAGCCCGGCACCAACCCGGAGCTGGCCCAGGTGGATGTGCAAAACCGCATCAAGGCCGTGGAGCCGCGCCTTCCGCAGGCCGTGCGCCAGAACGGGCTGCAGGTGGAGTCGGCCACGTCGAGCTTTCTGCTGCTGGTGGGCCTGATCTCGCCGGGCGGCGAGTTCGACGAGCTGGCACTCAATGACTACATGGCGCGCAACATCGTGGAGGAGCTGCGCCGCATCGAGGGCGTGGGCCGCGTGCAGCTGTTCGGTACCGAGCGCGCCATGCGCGTCTGGGTCGATCCGGCCAAGCTGATTTCCTACGGGCTGTCCATGGGCGACCTCACCCAGGCCATACAGCAGCAGAACATGCAGATCGCCCCGGGCCGCGTGGGCGATGCGCCGACCGCGCCGGGCCAGCGCGTGACCACGCCGCTGACGGTGCAGGGCCAGCTGACCTCGCCCGCGCAGTTCGCGGCCATCGTGCTGCGCGCCCATGCCGACGGCTCCCGCCTGGTGCTGGGCGACGTGGCGCGCGTGGAGCTGGGCGCGCAGTCCTATGCTTTCTCCAACCGCGAGGACGGCAAGCCCGCCACCAGCGCCGCCGTGCAGCTGTCGCCCGGTGCCAATGCCGTGCGCACGGCCGCTGCCGTGCAAAAGCGCATGGCCGAGCTGGCCTCCATCCTGCCGCAGGGCATGCAGCACACCATCTCGTTCAACACCGCGCCCTTCGTCAAGATCTCCATCGAGAAGGTGGTGCAGACCCTGGTCGAGGCCATGGTGCTGGTCTTCCTGGTGATGTACCTGTTCCTGCAGAACCTGCGCTACACGCTGATCCCGGCCATCGTGGCGCCCGTGGCGCTGCTGGGCACCTTCGCCGTGATGCTGGTGGCGGGCTTTTCCATCAACGTGCTGACCATGTTCGGCATGGTGCTGGCCATCGGCATCATCGTGGACGACGCCATCGTCGTGGTCGAGAACGTGGAGCGCCTCATGGCCGAGGAGGGCCTGTCGCCGCGCGATGCCACGCTCAAGGCCATGAAGGAGATCACGGGCGCCATCATCGGCATCACCCTGGTGCTGACGGCGGTGTTCATTCCCATGGCGTTCGCCAGCGGCTCGGTGGGCGTGATCTACCAGCAGTTCACGCTGTCCATGGCCGTGTCCATCCTGTTCTCGGCCTTCCTGGCCCTGAGCCTGACGCCGGCGCTGTGCGCCACCTTGCTCAAGCCGGTGGCGGCAGGCCACCACGAGAAGAAGGGCTTCTTCGGCTGGTTCAACCGCGGCTTCGAGCGGCTGACGAACCGCTACGAGGCCCATGTCACGGGCCTGGTCCGGCGCACGGGCCGCATGATGCTGCTGTTCGCGGCCATCGTGGCCATCCTGGTGTTTGCGCTGCGCCAGCTGCCCTCGGCCTTCCTGCCCGAGGAGGACCAGGGCTACTTCATGGCGTCCATCCAGCTGCCGGCCGATGCCACGGCCGAGCGCACGCTGGACGTGGTCAAGCGCTATGAGGAGCATGTGGCGCAGCGCCCCGGCATCGCCTCCAGCATCTCGGTGCTGGGCTTCAGCTTCGCGGGCTCGGGCCCGAACGCGGCCATGGCCTTCACCACGCTCAAGGACTGGGACCAGCGCGACGGCGCCACGGCGGGCGAGGAAGTCTCGCTCGCGCAAAAGGCCATGGAACACGCGCCCGAGGGCGCCATCATGGTGCTGCAGCCCCCGGCCATCGACGAGCTGGGCACCTCCTCGGGCTTCACCATGTACCTGCAGGATCGCACGGGCCAGGGCCATGCCGCGCTCAAGTCGGCCACCGACCAGTTGCTGGCGCTGGCCGGCAGCAGCAGCGTGCTGGGCTCGGCCTACCAGGACAGCCTGCCTTCGGGCACCAGCGTGCGGCTGGAGATCGACCGCCAAAAGGCCCAGGCCCTGGGCGTGGGCTTTGCCGCCATTAGCGAGACGCTGTCCACGGCCATGGGCTCGCTGTATGTCAACGACTTCCCCAACGCCGGGCGCATGCAGCAGGTCATCGTGCAGGCCGACGCGCCCGCGCGCATGCAGGTCGATGACGTGCTCCGGCTGAATGTGCGCAATGCCTCGGGCGGCATGGTGCCGCTGGCCGAGTTCGCCACGCCCGTGTGGTCGGAGACGCCGCTGCAGCTGGTGCGCTACCAGGGCTTCCTGGCGTCGCGCATCTCGGGCACGCCTGCGCCCGGCACCTCCAGCGGCGCGGCCATGGCCGAGATGGAGCGGCTGGCGGCCCAGCTGCCGCCCGGCTTTGCCGTGGCCTGGACCGGCCAGTCGCTGCAGGAGCGCCAGTCGGCCGCGCAGGCGCCGCTGCTCATGGCCCTGTCCATGCTGGTGGTCTTCCTGGTGCTGGCCGCGCTGTACGAGAGCTGGTCCATCCCGCTGTCGGTGATGCTGGTCGTGCCCCTGGGCCTGCTGGGCGCGGTGGCGGCCGTGCTGCTGCGCGGCATGCCCAACGATGTGTTCTTCAAGGTGGGCCTGATCACCATCATCGGCCTGTCGGCCAAGAACGCCATCCTGATCGTGGAGTTCGCCAAGCAACTGCGCGAGGAAGGCCAGGATCTGCGCGAGGCCGCCATCAAGGCCGCGCGCCTTCGGCTGCGGCCCATCCTCATGACCTCGCTGGCCTTTGCGCTGGGCGTGGTGCCGCTGATGCTGGCATCGGGCGCCAGCGCCGAGACCCAGCACGCCATCGGCACGGGCGTGTTCGGCGGCATGGTCAGCGGCACGGTGCTGGCCGTGTTCTTCGTGCCCGTCTTCTTCGTCTTCGTCCTTGAATGGCAGCGGCGCATCGCCGGGCCGCGCGGCAGCGCGCGCCGGCCGCCGCCCGCTGCCGACCCCGGAACCTGAACCATGCCTCTCTGGATCGCGCTCAACGCCCTGTGCTTTCAGGGCTGCCCGCCGGCACAGTCTTCGAACCCTTGCGCGCCATCGGCGCCTGCAGCCCCTAAGCGGCAGGCCGGGCCCACCGGACCCGAGCCGCCGCGTGCAAACGCAGGTGCGCATGCCGGCCTCCGTGGCGCCGGTGGCGCCCCCTCCGGCACGGCCAGCACGTCCGTCCCATGATTTCTATAATGGCGGCTTCGTTCGCCATTGCAGGAGGTATTCGTCCCATGCGCCATTGATGCTGCCGCTGTCCCAGCGGCCCGCTTTTCCCGACCCTGCCCACCGCACGCGCAATGCATGCAAAGCGGCAAGGAACTGCGTTGGCATCCATGAACTGCGATATGACGAATACCACGATCACGCTCGACGGCGTTTCCTGCATGCTGCCCGATGGCAGCCCCCTTTTCTCCGATCTTTCCGAAACCCTTGACCACCGCCGCACCGGCCTGGTGGGGCGCAACGGCGTGGGCAAGTCGCGGCTGGCGCGCATCCTGGCCGGGCTGGATGCGCCCTCGCAGGGCCGCTGCCTGCGCTCGGGGCAGGTGCTGTACCTGGCCCAGCGCACGGACTGGCATGACCAGCCTTCGGTGGCGGCGCTGGCCGGGCTGCAGCCCGCGCTGGAGGCGCTGGCGCGCATCGAGGGCGGCAGCTGCGATGCCCGGGACTTCGAGCGGCTGGCCGACCGCTGGGATCTGCGTCAGCGCCTGCAGGCCCAGCTGGAGCTGGCGGGCCTGGGCCATCTGCGTGCCGATACGCCAGGCCACGCCCTCAGCGGCGGCGAGGCCATGCGCGTGGCCCTGGCGGGCGCGCTGCTGTCGGGCGCCGACCACCTGGTGCTGGACGAGCCCAGCAACCACCTGGACCGCGAAAGCCGCCAGGCCCTGGCCGCGCAACTGCAGCGCTGGCCCGGTGGCCTGGTCGTGGTCAGCCATGACCGCAGTCTGCTGCAGGGCATGGAACGCATCGTGGAGCTGTCGCCGCAGGGGCTTCGCAGCTACGGCGGCGGCTACGCCTTCTATGCCGAAGCCAAGGCGCGCGAGATGGCCTCGGCGGTGCAACTGCTGGAGCAGCGCAAGCTGGAGCGCCGCCGCGAAACGCAGCAGCTGCGCGAGCAGCAGGAGCGCCAGCAGCGCCGCGAGGCACGCGGCCGCCGCCAGGGCCAGGAGGCCAACCAGGCGCGCATTCTGTTGGACCGGCAAAAGGAGCGCAGCGAGGCGTCGGCCGGCCGCCTGCGCCGCCAGCATGCAGACACGCGCGAGGCGCTGGACCAGCGCGTGCGCGAGGCGGCGCGCCAGATCGACCTGCAGGCCGGCATCCGCATGCAGGCGCCGCCACCGGCCGGTGCTCCCTGCGACGTGGTGGCGCTGCTGGACGATGTGCTGCTGCCGTTTTCGTTGTCCACGGGGCCGCGCCTGAACCTGTCTCTGTACGGCGGCCAGCGCCTGGCCGTGACCGGTCCCAACGGCTGCGGCAAGACGCGCCTGCTCGATGTGCTGTCGGGCCGCCTTGCGCCCCAGGCGGGCGAGGTGCGCCGCATGCAGGCCTGTGCCTACCTGGACCAGCGCCTGTCCCTGTTGCAGCCCGGGCGCACGGTGATGGAGCAGTTGCAGGACGCCTGCCCCGGCACCCCCGTGGATGTGTTGCGCACGCGCCTGGCCTGGCTCGGGCTGGCGGCCCGGCAGGTGGAGCAGCCTGCGGGCCGGCTCAGCGGCGGCGAGCAGCTCAAGGCCGCCCTGGCCTGCGCGCTGCATGCCGAGCCGCCCGCGCCCCTGCTCCTGCTGGACGAGCCCTGCAACCACCTGGACCTGCCTTCCCTGCAGGCGCTGGAGGCCATGCTGCGCGGCTACGCCGGCACGCTGGTCGTGGTCTCGCATGACGAGGATTTTCTGCAGGCCATCGGGCTGACCGACCGCCTGGTGTGGTCGCCGCAGGGCTGGCGAATGGAGTCCGCCTAGCTTTCCTGCGCTATCAGCGCCTGCAGCGCGCGCACATCGGTCACCAGCAGCGCCTGGCGCCCCTCCTTGCGCAGCAGGCCGCGCCGGGTGAGGGCGCCCAGCTCGCGCGTGACCTGTTCGCGGTTGGTGCTGATCTTGCTGGCCAGCACCGAGTGCGAAGGCACGGGGCTGATGAGGGCCGTGTGCTCGGGCGAGACGCCCGCCTCCCGCGCCAGGCGCAGCAGCTCCATGTGCAGGCGCGTGGGCACGCCCAGGGTGCTCAGTTCCATGACGCGGTCGGTCAGCCGCCGCACCAGGCCGGCCAGGCCTTCCATCATGCGCAGCGCGATGGCGGGCTCGCGCGCCAGCAGGGCCAGGAAGTCCTGGCGCGAGAGGCTGGCCAGCAGCGAGGATTCCAGGGTGACCACATCGGTGGAGCGGGCCTGGCCGTCAATGGCCGCCAGGTCGCCGAAGTGCTCGCCGGGCCCGTAGTCGCGGAAGCTGACCTCGCGCCCGCCCGGCGAATAGGTGGTGATGCGCACGCGCCCGCTGACCAGGAAGAACACGTCACTGCCCGTGGAGCAGCGGCTGAACACGGGCTGGCGGGCCTGCAGCGGGCGCCATTCGCAGTCGGCGGCGATGCGGTCCAGGCTGGCGCTGCCCAGGCCCTCGAACAGGGCGATGCCGCGCAGGGCGAAACTGGAGGGCTGGGTGGGGTGGGCCATGGAACCAATAGCGGGCGTAAGGTACAAAGATTCTGGATCGGCCAGGCCCGGCCTAAGTTCCTTCAAGCTGCCGTTCTTGCGGTCTTCTCCTGTCTTCTTCCGCCGTCGGGCGCATCATCGCTTTCCATGGCCCGTGTCCCTCATCCGGCTTTGCCGGCTCTGCCGTCCCTGCGCAGCCTCCACTGGTCCACCGGCCTGGTGCTGTGGACCTATGCGGCGCTGCACCTGTTCAATCACGCCCTGGGCCTGGTCTCGCTGGGCACGGCCGAGGCCGTGCGCGAGCTGGTCCACGGCGTGTGGCGATCCCTGCCCGGCAGCCTGCTGCTCTACGGCGCGCTGGCCGTGCACATGGGGCTGGCGCTGCAGGCGCTGGCGCGGCGGCGCAGCCTGCGCATGCCGGCGCTGGAGGCCGTGCGGCTGCTGCTGGGACTGGGCCTGCCGCTGCTGCTGGCCCTGCACGTGCCGGCCACGCGGCTGGCACAGGAGGCCTGGGGCGTGGACCCCTCGTATGCGCGCATCGTGCGTTCTTCCTGGAATCCGTCCAGCATGGCCATCCAGCTGCTGCTGATGACGGCCGCGTGGACCCATGGCTGCATGGGCCTGCACATGGCCCTGCGCGCGCGCGGCTGGTGGCGGCGCTGGCAGCCGCTGCTGCTCACGGCCGCCGTGCTGCTGCCCGTGCTGGCGGCGCTGGGTATCGTCTCCATGGCGCGCGAGATCGCGGCGGCCGGCCTGCCAGCGCCGGCCGGCCCCTCGCCCGAGGCATCGCAGTGGCTGCGCGCGTTGACGACCGGGCTGCGCCAGGGCTGGCTGGCCTGCCTGGCCGCGCTGCTGGCCGGCCCCTGGCTGTGGCGGCGCATGCGCCTGCGCGGCGCCCGCCAGGTGCTGCTGCACTATCCGGGCCGCACCGTGCAGGTGGCCCAGGGCATGAGCGTGCTCGAAGCCAGCCGCGAGCATGGCATTGCCCATTTGTCGCTGTGCGGCGGCAGGGCGCGTTGCTCCACCTGCCGGGTGCGCGTGTCCGGCCCGGCGGCCCACCTGCCTGCGCCGGGGCGGGACGAGCGCCTCACGCTGGAGCGCGTGGGCGCGCCGCAGGACGTGCGGCTGGCCTGCCAGCTGCGGCCCACGGGCGATGTGCAGGTGGCGCCGCTGTTCCGCTCGCCGGCAGCCGCCCAGGCGGGGCGGGGTGACGGGCAGCGCGAGGTCCGCGAAGTGCGCGCGGTGGCCATCCTGTTCGTGGACCTGCGCCGCTGGTCGGGCCTTGCCGAGCGGCAATGGCCCGTGGACCTGTCCTGGGTGCTGGACCAGTATTTCGAGCGCGTGGGCCAGGCCGTGCTCGACAGCGGCGGCATGGCCAACCAGTTCATCGGCGACAGCGTGATGGCCATCTTCGGCCTGGATACCGACCTGGACACGGCCTGCCGCCAGGCCGTGCAGGCCAGCGCCCTCATCGACCGGCGCATGCAGGAATGGAGCCACACCTTCGAGGCGCAGTTCGGCCAGCCGGTGGATTTCGGCATGGGCCTGCATGCGGGGCGCGCCGCCGTGGGGCGCGTGGGCTTCGAGCACACCACCACCTTCACGGCCGTGGGCGAGGTGGTCAACACGGCCAGCCGCCTGCAGGAATACACCAAGAGCGCCCAGGCCCGGCTGGTGCTGTCGCTGGAGGTGGCGCGCCGCGCGGGCGTGGCCGATGGCCTGGGCGAAGTCCGGCAGGTGCAGGTGCGCGGGCGCTCCGAGCCCCTGCAGGCTCTGCATGTGGCGCGGCCCGGCCTGCAGTGGCCCTGAGCGTGGATGGTGGGCGTGGACGGTGAGCGCGGGAACCGGAGAGTTTGCGCAAAGCTGTGCGTTTAGGCACTGACGTGCAGGCGGGCGAAGACGAGACTGCAGCCATGCAGAACGCAATCACGCGCTGCAGGATTTGACAAAGGATTCGCCATGAAGCACGCAAAGACCCTCTTCGCCATCGTTTCCCTTTCCTCCGCCTTGTGGTCGGGCATGGCCTCGGCCGCACCGGCCGCCACGGTATCTGCAGAAACCTGGTTCGGCGCCGAGCCCGTCGCCTCCGGCCCCGCGCTGTCGCGCGCCGAAGTGCAGGCCGACCTGGCGCTGTGGAACCGCGCCGGCCTCAACGTCTACCGCGAGTCCGACGTGAACCACTGGGATGCCGACTACCAGCAGCGCCTGGCCCGGTACCAGCGCATGCGCAGCGGCCCCGAGTACCTGGCCGAAGTGCAGCGCCTGGGCGGCTCGGTGAAGGCGGCCGAAGGCCAGGGTTCCGGCCGTGTCCCGGGCTGATGCGATGACGCGCGCCGCCACGCATCGCGCTGCCCACGCCGCAGCATCGCCCTGGGCCGACTTCGCACCGCTGCTGGCCCGGGTGCTGCTGAGCCTGCTGTTCATCTACAGCGGCATCGGCAAGCTGATGGGGCCGGAGGGCACCATGGCCTATATCGCCAAGGCGGGCCTGCCGCTGCCCATGCTGTCGTATGCCATGGCGCTGGTGGTGGAGCTGGGCGTGGCCACGGCCCTGCTGCTGGGCTGGCGCACCCGCGAGGCCGCGGCCGTGATGGCCGTGTTCAGCGTCATGTCGGCGCTGATGTTCCACAACCAGTTCGGCGACAAGGGCCAACTGGTGCAGTTCCTGAAGAACCTGGCGATCGCCGGGGGATTCGTGCAACTGATGCTGGCGCCCGTGGCGCGCTGGAGCCTGGACGCGCGGCGTTGAATGCGAGCCAGTGTTGTGCGCTGAACACCGCCAATGAAACCGGCGCTGCCCAAAGCCGGGGACACCGAGGAAGGGCAGCCCCGCACCGAGGGTGTCGTCCCCCTCCCGCGTAGCGAGAGAGGGGGAAGGCGCGAAGCGCCTCAGGGGGTGTCTATTGTTTTCACACCTTGATGCCCTTCTCAGCCAGGCGTCGGGCGTAGGCGGCGAGGATCAGCCGCTCCGAATGCACCAGGTAGTCATTGAGCGCGGCAGCGGCCTCGGCCGGCTTGCCGTCCTCGAATTGCTGCAGGATGCGCGCATTCATGTCCACATAGGGGGCATGCAGGAAGTGCGGGTCGCGCAGCAGGCCGAAGGCCAGCCGCAGCTCGGCCAGCAGGTGCTCGAACATGGTGTCCAGGCGCTCGCTGTCGGCCAGTTGCACCACGGCCTTGTGGAAACTCATGTTGGCCGTGCCCACGCCCGACCAGTCCTGCGCCTCGCGGTGGCGCTGTGCCGCTTCCACGGCTTCGCGCATCAGGCTGCGAGCCGGGTGCATGGGATAGGCCTGGGCCAGCGCCTGGCACTCCACCATGCGGCGCACGCGGTAGATGTCGATGATGGAGGCAATGCTGGGCGCCGCCACCGACACGCCCTTGTTGGGCTCGTGCACCAGCAGCCCCTCCTTGGTCAGCAGCCGGAAGGCCTCGCGCAGCGTGTTGCGCGAGATCTGCAGGCTTTCGCTGAGTGAGGCCTCCGACAGCTTTTGCCCGGGCTCCCAGGCACCATCGATGAGTTTGCTGCGCAGCTGCTCGGTCACGCGGTCGGTCAGGTTGAGGATGTCGGTGCTGCGGGTCATGGTGGTCGGGATGCAAGGGCCAGAGCGCAGTGTAGCCAGCGCCGGGCCGGTCGCCGGTTTCGTGCAGTGCTCAGGTGGGGTGTTGCAGCCTGGCGAAGGCCTGCAGCGTGCTGTCCACGGCGGCATCGTCGATATGGCGGTGCGTGACCAGGCGCAGCAGGCCGGCGCTGCCCGTGCGCACCAGCACGCCGGCCTGGGCCAGGCGTGCTTGCCACAGGCGCGCTTCGGCCGCGCTGGTGTCAACGCGAACCTGGACGATGTTGGTCTGCGGCAGTTCGGCCGCGCACCAAGCCGGGTCGATGGCGCGCAGGCCCTGGTGCAGGCGGCAGGCGCGCGCATGGTCGTCGGCCAGGCGCTCGACCATGTGCTCCAGCGCCACCAGCCCTGCCGCCGCAATCACGCCGGCCTGGCGCAGGGTGCCGCCGAGCATGCGCCGTATGGTGCGCGCCCGCGCGATGAAGTCGGCCGGCCCCATGAGCACCGAGCCCACGGGCGCTGACAGCCCCTTGGACAGGCAGACGGTGACCGAGTCCGTGTGCGCAGCCATCTCGCGGCAGGACAGGCCCAGTGCCACGGCGGCATTGAACAGGCGCGCGCCATCGGTGTGCACGGGCACGCCATGGCGGCAGGCCAGCGCATGCACGGCGGCCAGCGCCTGGGGCCCGGCGACGGTGCCGCCCCGCGCATTGTGCGTGTTCTCCACGGCCACCACTGCGCTGGGGCAGCGTGCGGAGATGGCGGTGTCCAGCGCCGCCTCCAGCGCGGGCAGGGCGATCAGGCCGCCGTCGCCGGCCAGGCTGCGGTAGTGCATGCCGGTCAGGCCCGCGGCGGCGCGCTCGGCGTTCAGCAGATGGCTGCCGGCCTCGGCCAGCACTTCGCCGGGCATGCGGCCATGGGCGAGCACGGCCACCAGATTGCCCATGGTGCCGCTGACCACGAACAGGCCCGCAGCCTTGCCGAAGCGCTGGGCTGCGGTCTTCTCGAGCGTGCGCACGGTCGGGTCGCCGTCCAGGCCGTCATCGCCCAGCGGGGCGCGGGCCATGGCTTCGAGCATCTGCGGCGTGGGGCGCGTGACGGTATCGCTGCGCAGGTCGATGGCGTCGGGAAGAGGGTGCAGGCTGGACATCAGTCGGCCTTGATGTTGCGTTCCTTGACGACGCGCGCCCAACGCGCCGCGTCGGTCTCCATCTGGGCGCCGAACTCTGCCGCAGTGCGGGGCGTCAGCTCCAGCCCCAGGGACTGCAGCTTGGCCTGCAGCGTGGGCGTGGCCATGGCGCGGGCCACGGCATCGTGCAGCGTGGTCTGGATGCCGGAGGGCAAACCGGCAGGCCCCAGCAGGCCGAACCAGTGCAGCACGGTCAGGCCGCGCACGCCGCTTTCGCCCAGCGTGGGAACCTGGGGGAGGGCCGGCGAGCGTTGGGCGCTGGTGGTGGCCAGGGCGCGCAGCGCACCGCTTCGGATATGCGGGATCACGGTGGGTGCCGAGGCGAACATGCTCTCGGTATGCCCGGCAACCACATCGGCAATGGCCTGCCCAGAGCCCTTGTAGGGGATGTGGGTGATGAAGGTGCCGGTCTGCTGCTTGAACAGCTCACCCGCCAGATGCGTGGCCGTGCTCGTGCCGCCCGATGCAAGGTTGAGCCGGCCCGGCTGCGCCTTGGCCAGGGCCACGAATTGCTTCACGCTCTGCGCCTTGAAATTCGGGTTGACGGCCAGCACCAGCGGCGATGATCCGATCAGGGCCACGGGCGTGAAGTCCTTGAGCGCGTCGTAGGGCGTCTTGTACAGGCTGGGCGTGATGGTGTGCGGCATGTCGGCCATCAGCAGCGTGTAGCCGTCAGGCGCGGCCCGCGCCACCATTTCTGCGCCCAGCATGGCCGAGGCCCCGGGCCTGTTGTCCACGACCACGGGCTGGCCCAGTTCACGCGACAGTTCCGTGCCCAGCGCGCGGGCGATGTTGTCCGAGCCGCCACCGGCCGTGTAGGGAACGATGATGCGCACGGGCTGCGCCGGCCATTTCTGCGCCGGCGCAAGGCCGGGCAGGGCAGCGGCGGCCAGGATGAGCAGGCGGCGTGGCACACCGCGGTGGGAAGCGCAGGGCACAAGGCGGTGGCGTTCGGCAGGCATGGCGAGAACTCCTTGGTGCGGCGAGAGAAAGAGACCATCGCGGCCCGGCCCGCAAGCCGCCACCGGCATCAACCGATGAAGCGCCCCGCGTTGCCCAGCACGCCCAGGTCGATGAAGCTGGAGCCCACATGCGGCGGCTGGCCGCTGTAGTCGATCACAAAGCCGCCCATGTCCCAGTTGCGCATGCCGGCCAGCGCCGAGCGCAGCCTGGCCTGGGTGGGGTCGCGGCCGGCGCGTTCCAGGCCCTCGGCCAGCACGCGTGCATTCACATAGGCTTCCAGCGAGCCCATGGAGAACTCCTGCTGGCCGTGGGCGCGCAGGGCCGATTGGTAGTCGCGCACCAGTTGCAGCCGGCCCTGATGGGGCGCGGGGACGACCATGGTCATGGCAAGGCCCCGGGCGTCGTCGCCCAGCGGCTTGAGGCTGTCGTTGGGCAAGGTCACGCTCAGGCCCGTGAGCAGCACGCCGGGCACGCTTTTGCGCAGGCCGCGCACCATCGCGACCGACACCGTGCCGGCCGTGGCCAGCAACACGGCGGACGGACGGGCCGCATGCACTTTGTTCAACACTTCGGCCAGGTTCGTGCCATCGGTGGCAATGGCCGCCTGTACGGAGGGGGCCATCTTCCCGGCTTCCAGTGCGCGTGTGGCGTCTTCCAGTATTTCCCGGCCGTAGGCGTTGTCCAGGTAGACGATGCCGATGCCCTTGAGGCCCATGCCTGCAAGCCGCTGTATCAGTCTGTGGACCTCATTGGTGTAGCTGGCCCGGACATGGAAGACGTTGCGCGCGCCCTTGCGCAGCGACGAGGCGCCCGTGATCGGCGCCACGTAGGGAACGCCAGCCTCTTCGATCAGCGGAATGATGGCCGCATTGTTGGGCGTGCCGTTGCACGACAGCAGGGCGAAGGCCGTGCCCTTGGACAGCATCTGCCGCACGTTGTCGGCCGAGCGCTGGGGCACATAGCCATCGTCCACGATCTGCAGCTGCAGCGTGCGGCCGTGAATTCCGCCGCGGGCATTGATCTGCGCCATGGCCGCTTCCGTGCCCAGCTTGATGTCGGTGCCGTATGCGGCCAGCGGGCCGCTCAGTGACACCGTGGAGCCGATGGTGATGGCTTTGGCGGACAGGCCGGCCTCGTCGGCAAAGGCATTGCGCACGAAGGCCGGCGCCAGGGCCGGGACCGCTGCGATGGCCGCAGCGCGGGGAACCAGGGAAACAATCTGACGGCGTCGCATGGATTCAGGGCTCGGGCAAGGTGGTTTGGGAGCAGGAAGGGCCATTCACGACGCCTGCCGCGCATGCGCCCCGCGCTGGGAGCGCGGCCCATTGTAGGAGGCGGCCTTTCCGCAGGCGATACCGGCGCAGGGGCATTGTTGCATTCATGTCTTCTATCGGTATTCAATCATCGATAGTTTTACTGACTTTGGCAAGAACCCCGTCAGTGCACATTGCGTAGGCAGGTATATGCGGGTTTGTACTATCAGTATGCGTTGATTGTCTTAATCACAATTCGTTTCTGTAAGACAAATTACTAGTTTTGTTGAACAAAACCAGGTCGGCAGCGCACTCCTTGCCACCGGGTTGGGCATGCGGGGTGGCTCGACGGCCGTCGCGCACCGGGGGTGTGAAGGGGGAATCAACATGCTGACTGACGTCAATCTCTGGCCGCTTATCGGGGTGGCCATCATCGTTGCGGGCTTCGTGCTGCGCTTCAATCCCATGCTGGTCGTGATCGTCACGGCCATCGGCACGGCACTGGCGGCGGGCTTTCCCGTCGACAAGGTGCTGGCCACCATCGGCACGGGCTTCATCAAGACGCGCAACCTGCCGCTGATCATCCTGCTGCCGCTGGCCGTGATCGGCCTGCTGGAGCGCCATGGCCTGCGCCAGCATGCGCAGAACTGGATCAGCTCTATCAAGTCGGCCACCGCTGGCCGCCTGCTCATCGTCTACCTGGCGGCGCGCCAGCTGACGGCCGCCGTGGGCCTGACCAGCCTGGGCGGGCATCCGCAGATGGTGCGTCCGCTGCTGGCGCCCATGGCCGAAGGCGCGACCCAGTCGCGCTTCGGCATCCTGCCCGCCAAGGTGCGTGACAAGCTGCGCGCCTACTCGGCCGCCACGGACAACGTGGGCCTGTTCTTCGGCGAGGACATCTTCGTGGCCTTCGGCGCCATCGTGCTGATGACCACCTTCCTGAAGGAAGCCGGCATCGAGGTCGAGCCCATCCACGTCGCGCTGTGGGGCATTCCCACGGCCATCTGCGCCTTCGTGATCCACGCCTGGCGCCTGGGTCGCCTGGACCGCATGCTCGAGCGCGAGCTGACCCAGTACAAGGCGGGCGTCGCAGCCGACGCGGCCAATGCCAACGCCACCCAAGCCAAGGGAGCCTGAAATGACGCTGACCATCCAACACCTGTACTACCTGGTCGGCTTCGTCCTGGCCGTCACGGCCGTGATGACGCTGCGCGATGCCAGCAATCCCAAGCGCTGGTCCAGCGGCCTGTTCTGGGCGCTGTATGCGGCCGTCTTCCTGGTGGGTCATGAGCTGCCCCCCATGGTGGTGGGCGTGATCGCCGTGGCCATGGCGCTGATCGCCGGCTTCGGCGGCGTGGGCAGCGGCCGCCACGCGCCGCGCAGCGATGCCGAATACCTGGCCAGCGCCAAGCGCCTGGGCAACAAGCTGTTCGTGCCGGCCCTGGCGATTCCGCTGATTACCATGGTCGGCACGTTGAGCGCCTCGCACCTGGTCTTCGGCGGAACGCCCCTGCTGGACCCCAAGGCCACCACGCTGGTGAGCCTGGGCGTGGGCTGCGTGCTGGCGCTGGGCCTGGCCTGCTGGCTGACCCGCGAGACGCCGGCCCAGGGCATGCGCGAATCGCGCCGCCTGACCGATGCGCTGGGCTGGGCCCTGGTGCTGCCCCAGATGCTGGGCATGCTGGGCCTGGTGTTCTCGGACGCCGGCGTGGGCAAGGCCGTGGCCTATGTGACCACCACCTATATCAACATGGACATCCGCTTCGTGGCCGTGGCTGTCTACGTGCTCGGCATGGCGCTGTTCACGGTGGTGATGGGCAATGGCTTCGCGGCCTTCCCGGTGATGACGGGCGGCGTGGGCGTGCCCATTCTGGTGGGCGTCTACCATGGCGACCCGGCCGTGATGGCGGCCATCGGCATGCTCTCGGGCTACTGCGGCACCCTGCTGACGCCCATGGCGGCCAACTTCAACCTGGTGCCCGCCGCGCTGCTGGAGATCGACAAGAATGCCGTGATCCGCGCCCAGGTGCCCACGGCCCTGGCCCTGCTGACGGCCAACGTCTTCCTCATGTATTTCCTGATGTTCCGTTAAAGGACGGACTGTTGCCATGACCGATTCCACTTCCCCGCGCATCCTGGTGACCGGCTTCGAGCCGTTCGAGCAGGACCCTGTCAATCCCTCGTGGGAAGTGGCGCGTGCCCTGCATGGCGAGATCGTGGAGGGCGCCACCGTCCACGGCCTGCAGCTGCGCTGCGTGTTCGGCGAATCGCTGCGCCAGCTGCAGGAGGCGCTTGCGCAGCTGCAGCCGGTGCTGGTCATCAGCCTGGGCCTGGCCGGCGGCCGCAGCGAGTTCACGCCCGAGCGCGTGGCCATCAATATCGACGACGCCCGCATTCCCGACCATGCGGCGCGCCAGCCCGTGGACCAGGTGGTGATCCCGGGCGCGCCCGCCGCCTACTTTTCCACGCTGCCCATCAAGGCCGTGGTGCACAACCTGCGTGCGCGGGGCATTCCGTCTTCCGTTTCCAACACGGCGGGCACCTTTGTCTGCAACCACGTGTTTTTCGCGCTCATGCACTGGCTGGCCCAGGGCAAGGCTGCGCCGGGTGCGCGGGGCGGCTTCATCCATGTGCCGGCCCTGCCTGAGCAGGCAGCGCGCAAGCCGGGCATGCCCAGCATGTCGCTGGCCGACCAGGTGGCTGCCGTGCGCGAGACCATCCGCACGGCCCTGACCGTGTCCCAGGATCTGAAGGAAAACGCCGGCCAGCTGCACTGAACCCCGTGCACCGAGTCCGGCGAGGAGAGAACGATGAAAATTGACCTGAACAGTGATCTTGGCGAGAGCCTGGGCGGATGGCGCATGGGCGACGACGCCGCCATGCTCGATATCGTCAGCAGCGCCAACGTGGCCTGCGGATTCCATGCCGGCGACCCGGCAGGCATCCTGGAGACGCTCAAGGCCGCCCGCGCGCGCGGCGCCATCGTCGGCGCCCATGTGTCCTATCCCGACCTGGTCGGCTTCGGCCGGCGCAACATGGACGTGGCCAGCGCCGACCTGGTGGCCGGCGTCATCTACCAGATCGGCGCGCTGCAGGGCCTGGCCCGCGTGGCTGGCACCGAGGTGCGCTACGTCAAGCCGCACGGCGCGCTCTACAACACCATCGCCCACGACAGGCGCCAGGCCACCGACGTGATCACGGCCATGCGCGCCATCGACCCCAGCCTGGTGCTGGTGGCGCTGGCCGGCTCGCCCCTGATCGACTGGGCGCGCGACGCAGGCCTGACCGTGGTGGCCGAGGCCTTTGCCGACCGGGGCTACACGCCCGAGGGCACCCTGGTCTCGCGCCGCGATCCGGGCGCCGTGCTGCACGACGTGGACCAGATCGCCGCGCGCATGCTCATGCTGGTGCGCGAAGGGGTGGTCGAGGCCGTGGACGGCAGCCCCGTGCGCATTGCCGCCGACTCCATCTGCGTGCATGGCGACAGCCCGGGAGCCGTGGCCATCGCACGCCATCTGCGCGAGCGTTTCGAGCAGGAGGGCGTGCGCATTTCCTCCTTCGCGGGTTGAGGAGTGGCCATGCGCTTTCTACCTGTCAACCGCCAGGCCCTGCTGGTGGAGCTGGCCGACCTGGATGAAACCCTGGCCCTGCTGGGCTCGCTGCAGCGCGAGCCCATCGCCGGCGTGCAGGAGCTGGTGCCGGCCGCGCGCACCGTGCTTGTGCAGTTCACCCCCGCCCAGGTGGGCGTGGCCGAGCTGGTGAACCGCATCGCCGCGCGTGACCTGAGCCAGCGCGCCGAGCGCAGCGATGTGCTGGTCGAAATCCCCGTGCACTACGACGGCGAGGACCTGGCCGATGTGGCGCAGCTGCTGGGCATCACGCCCGAGGAAGTCGTGCGCCGCCACACGGGCAGTGAATACGCCGTGGCCTTCACGGGCTTTGCGCCCGGCTTTGCCTACCTCAGCGGGGGCGATCCGATCTTCAACGTGCCGCGCCGCACCACGCCGCGCACGCGCGTGCCGGCCGGCTCGGTGGCGCTGGGCGGCACGTTCAGCGCCGTCTATCCCCAGGCCAGCCCGGGCGGCTGGCAACTGATAGGCCGCACCTCGGCGCGCATGTGGGACCTTGCGCGCGAGCTGCCTGCGCTGCTGCAGCCCGGCTACCGCGTGCGCTTTGTCGATGCCGCAGGCATGGAGCAGGCGGATGCCGAACCTGCGCCCGCTGTCGTGCAGGCCGAACTGCCCGAGGGCAACGCGCTGCGCGTCAAGGCCACCGGGCTGATGACGCTGTTCCAGGACCGGGGCCGCCTGGGCCAGGCCGGGCAGGGCGTCTCGGCCTCGGGCGCCATGGACCAGGCAGCCTTCAAGGCCGCCAACCGCCTTGTCGGCAATGCCAGCGACCTGGCCGTGCTGGAGACCGTGGGCGGTGGCCTGTCGCTGCAAAGCCAGGGCGAGACCGTGGTCGCCATCACGGGCGCCGATGCGCCCCTGACCGTGACCACCGGGTCCGGCCAGCGCTGGAGCGTGCCGCGCTACCAGGCCGTGGCCCTGGCCGATGGCGACCAGTTGACCGTGGGCCAGCCCATGGCCGGCGCGCGCTGCTATGTGGCCGTGCGCGGCGGCTTTGCCGTCACGCCCGTGCTGGGCAGCGCCTGCACCGACACCCTGGCGAATGTCGGCCCAGCCGCCCTGGCCGTGGGCCAGATCCTGCCCGTGCGGGCTGCGGACCGCACGGCCGTGTCCGCACCCGAGCTGCCGCCCGAGTCCCTGCCCATCGCCGGGCAGGACGTGGTGCTGGACGTGGAACTGGGCCCGCGCACCGACTGGTTCACGCCCGATGCCGTGGCCCTGCTGGCCGCGCAGCGCTGGCAGGTCACGCCGCAGTCCAACCGCGTGGGCCTGCGCGTGGCGGGCGAGCAGCCCCTGGAGCGCGCCGTGGCCGGCGAGCTGCCCAGCGAAGGCACGCCGCTGGGCGCCATCCAGGTACCCCCCAGCGGCCAGCCCGTGCTGTTCCTGGCCGACCATCCGCTGACGGGCGGCTATCCCGTCATCGGCTGCGTGGCGCCGCACCACCTGGATCTGGCCGGCCAGATTCCCGTGGGCGCCTGGATCCGCTTCAACCCCATTCGCGCCTTCGAGGAATATTCCCCCGGCGCGCAAGGCGCCCAGCGCCTGCAGAACAATTGAAGGTATTGCGATGAAAAAAGTCCTGATTGCCAACCGTGGCGAGATCGCCGTCCGCATCGCCCGCGCCTGCGCCGACTACGGCGTGAAGTCCGTGGCCGTCTACGCCGATGCCGACATCGACGCCCTGCACGTGCGCATGGCCGACGAGGCCTATGGCCTGGACGGCGAGCGCCCGGCCGACACCTACCTGAACATCGCCAAGCTCATCGCCATCGCGCACAAGAGCGGCGCCGACGCCGTGCACCCCGGCTACGGCTTCTTATCCGAAAGCGAAGCCTTTGCGCGCGCCGTGCTGAATGCGGGCCTGCGCTGGATCGGCCCCACGCCCGAGACCATCGCCAAGCTCGGCGACAAGGTCGAGGCGCGCAAGATCGCCCTGCAGGTCGGCGCTCCCCTGGTGGCCGGCACGCCCGACCCTGTCAAGGATGCCGGCGAAGTGCTGGCCTTTGCCCAGCAGCACGGCCTGCCCATCATCATCAAGGCCGCCTTCGGCGGCGGCGGGCGCGGCATGAAGATCGCGTGGCGCATGGACGAGGTCGAGGAACTCTTTCACTCGGCCGTGCGCGAGGCCGTCACCGCCTTCGGCCGCGGCGAATGCTTTGTCGAGCAATTCCTGGACCGCCCCCGCCACATCGAGGCCCAGGTGCTGGCCGACACCCACGGCAACGTGGTCGTGCTGGGCACGCGCGACTGCTCGCTGCAGCGGCGCAACCAAAAGCTGGTGGAAGAGGCCCCGGCGCCCTTCCTCAGCGACGATCAGCGCGCCCGCATCCACAGCTCCGCACGCGACATCTGCGCGGCGGCCGGCTACGTCAGCGCGGGCACGGTGGAATTCCTGCTGAGCCAGAGCGGCGCCATCTCCTTCCTCGAAGTCAACACGCGCCTGCAGGTCGAGCACCCTGTGACCGAGCAGACCACGGGCGTGGACCTGGTGATCGAGCAGCTGCGCGTGGCCGATGGCCTTCCCCTGTCCATCACCGAAACCCCGGCGCCGCTGGGTCACTCCATCGAATTCCGCATCAACGCCGAAGACGTGGGCCGCGGTTTCCTGCCCACGCCCGGCCCCGTGGTGCGGTTCGACCCGCCCTCGGGCCCCGGCGTGCGCCTGGACACGGGCGTTCAGTCCGGCTCGGTCGTGCCCGGCAGCTTCGACTCGCTGATGGCCAAGCTCATCGTCAGCGGCGCCACCCGTGAACAGGCCCTGGCCCGCGCACGCCGCGCCCTGGCCGAGTTCCGCATCGAAGGCCTGTCCTCCGTCCTGCCCTTCCACCGCGCCGTCATCGGCCATGCCGACTTCGTGGGCAACGACGGCTTCAAGGTCCACACGCGCTGGATCGAATCCGACTTCGCCGAACCCCTGGCCGCCGCCGTGCGCGCCGAGCCGCTGCCCGACGCCAGCCTGGTGCGCTGCGCGGTCGAGATCGACGGGCGACGGGTGTCGCTGGGCCTGCCTGCGGTGCTGCTGCAGGGGCTGGCATCGGCGGGCGGCGGTGTGGCTGCCGCGCCGGCTGCCGAATCTGCAGTGGACCCCGCTGCCGTCACCTCACCCATTGCAGGCAATCTGCATGCGTGGAAGGTGGCCGATGGCGACACCGTCCAGGAGGGCGATGTGATTGCCGTCATGGAGGCCATGAAGATGGAGATGCAGGTGACTGCGCATCGCAGTGGGGTGGTGGCTTTGGTGGCTGAGGCGGGGAAGGCGCAGGTGCTGGGGGCTGTGATTGCTCGGATTGGCTGATTTCTGGTTGACCTGTTTTTGATTCTGTTGTGCCTCTGGGGGCAGAGGCCGGGTCTCGCCCCGGCAGGCGACCCACTTTCTTATCGCGCGACCGGAGTGCCGGCCATAAGAAAGTAGGCAAAGAAGCGCGCCCCGAACTGCCCACGACCCTTCGCTTCGCTGCGGGCGACCTGCGTTGGGCAGAAGGGGGGGAGGCTGGGGTAGCCAACAGCCAACAGCCAACAGCCAACAGCCAACAGCAAAATGCCAAAGGCCAGAAATGCAAACAGCCGACGCGCCACCGCTGCGCTCGGCTGTTTTCTCATAGAGGCCGAGCGAAGCGACGGCCCGGGCAAACTCCCCGTATGTCCGCGCCTGCGGCGTGGTGGTTGCGGGGTTGCAGTCCTGCCGAAGGACAGGACTGCTTCGTCA
>NZ_JBICKW010000053.1:0-424 GCF_043104645.1 Delftia sp. WSY_12 | reverse complement strand
AACAACCGATAAGTGTGGGCGTTCAACTTGAACAGCAGTTTTCCAGAAAGGAGGTGATCCAGCCGCACCTTCCGATACGGCTACCTTGTTACGACTTCACCCCAGTCACGAACCCCGCCGTGGTAAGCGCCCTCCTTGCGGTTAGGCTACCTACTTCTGGCGAGACCCGCTCCCATGGTGTGACGGGCGGTGTGTACAAGACCCGGGAACGTATTCACCGCGGCATGCTGATCCGCGATTACTAGCGATTCCGACTTCACGCAGTCGAGTTGCAGACTGCGATCCGGACTACGACTGGTTTTATGGGATTAGCTCCCCCTCGCGGGTTGGCAACCCTCTGTACCAGCCATTGTATGACGTGTGTAGCCCCACCTATAAGGGCCATGAGGACTTGACGTCATCCCCACCTTCCTCCGGTTTGTCA
>NZ_JBICKW010000052.1:0-8318 GCF_043104645.1 Delftia sp. WSY_12 | reverse complement strand
TCACGAAGCAGTCCTGTCCTTCGGCAGGACTGCAACCCCGCAACCACCACGCCGCAGGCGCTGACATACGGGAGGTGGTGCGGGCCTTCGCTTCGCTCGGCCCCGGTTTGAAGCCGAGCGGAGCGATGGCGCCGGCTGTTGGCTGTTGGCTGTTGGCTGCCCCCAGCCTCCCCCCTTCTGCCCACGCCTGCGTTGGGCGGGATGCGGGGTGGCAGCCCTGCCGAAGGACAGGGCTGCTTCGTTGTCTAGCTTGCCGCAGTTGTTTGAACGGATTGCGCCACAGGCGCAAGGAGTGAGTTCTGCGGCACACCCCGCATCCCGCCCAACGCAGGTCGCCCGCAGCGAAGCGAAGGGTCGTGGGCAGTGCGGGGCGCGCTTCTTTGCCTACTTTCTTATCGCGCGATAAGAAAGTAGGTCGGCCGCCGGGCCGAACCCCGGCCTCGAAAAACAACCACCCGGCAGGGTCAAAAAAAGACCCACCAGCAAAAAAGGCGCCACCAGCATCCCTGCCAGCAGCGCCTTCCTCAGCCAATCATCAGGCCAAGATCAGCGAACGGTATCGCCCAGAACAAGCCCTTCACGGCGTGGATCAGCCCCACCTTCCAGCTGCGCCTGCCCATTGCGCTGCACCCGCAAGATGGTGCCGATGCCGCTGGACTGCGCACTGATGGACACCACATGGCCCAGGGCACGCAGGCCGCTGACCAGCGGATCGTCGTTGCCGCCATTGGCCGTGTTGATGTTGGGGTGCTCGCCGCCCACGTTGGTGGTCGGGCTGTTGGCCGCGCCGAAGTCCACCATCGACGTGGCCTGCTGCGCATCCAGACCCCAGTCCAGCGCGCCGACCAGGGTCTTGGTCACGTACTGGATGATGGTGCTGCCGCCCGGCGAGCCCGTGGCCATCTTGAAGTCGCCGGCGGTGCCGTCGGTCTTCAGGTCGAACACCAGCGTGGGCGCCATGGAGCTGCGCGGGCGCTTGCCCGGCTGCACGCGGTTGGCGACCGGGCCGTCGGCGGTGCTGGGGATGGCCGCGAAGTCGGTCAGCTGGTTGTTGAGCACGAAGCCGCGCGTGACGTGAAAGGACCCCATGCTGGACTCCACCGTGGTCGTCATGCTCAGTGCGTTGCCCTTGGCATCGACGATGCTCATGTGCGTGGTGCCGGCCTCCTTGACGTCGACCACGCCCTGCGAAGGCGTGCCAAAGTTGCCTGCCTGGGCCGTGCCCATGCTCTTGGTCGTGGAGATGAGGGCGGCGCGCTGGCGCAGGTAGCTCTTGTCCAGCATCAGGGCCGGCGAGCCGCCGGGCAGGGACACGAAGTCGGTGTCGGCCACGTACTTGTCACGGTCGGCATAGGCCAGGCGCAGGGCTTCGCTGACCAGGTGCACGCCCATCACCGAGGGCTTGCCGCCCTCGCCATCGATGGCCGTGGGCGCATAGGCCTTGAGGTCGAAGTTCTCCAGAATGCCCATGGCCTGTGCCACGGCGATGCCGCCGGACGACGGCGGCGGCATGCTGCAGACCATGTAGCGCGCGCGGTAGGTGGTGCAAACGGCCTCGCGGCGCTTGGCCTCGTAGCTGGCCAGGTCCTGCAGCGTGGTCTTGCCGGGGGTGATGGGCGCACCGTCCGAGACGGTCTGCGTCACGCCCACCTTGCTGACGATGGCCTGGGCCAGGTCGCCACGGTAGAAGGCATCGGCACCGCCCGTGGCGATGCTGCGCAGCGTGTCGGCATAGGGCTGGTTGACGAACTTGGCGCCCAGCGCCAGCGGCTTGCCCTGGGCATCGAAGTACAGCTTGGCGGCATCGGCATCGCGCGCCAGCTCCGTCTTGGAGCCCTCCAGCGCGGCGGCCATGCGGCCGCTGATGGGAAAGCCCTTGCTGGCCAGGTCGATGCCCGAATTGAACAGCTGGGGCCACGCGGTCTTGCCGTAGTCCTTGTGCGCGAGTTCCAGCATGCGCACCACGCCCGGCGTGCCGATGGAGCGGCCGCTGGAGCGCGCCGAAGGCTTGGGCGCGGTCTGGTCGGTGGCATCGTCCACGTAGCGCAGGTAGTTTTCAGTGGCGGCAGCCGGCGCGGTCTCGCGGCCGTCATAGGCCACGACCTTGCCCGTGGCCGCATCGCGGTAGAGCATGAAGGCGCCACCGCCGATGCCGCTGGACTGCGGCTCCACCAGGCCCAGCACCATCTGCACGGCCACGGCCGCATCCACGGCCGAGCCGCCGGACTTGAGCACCTCGCAACCGGCCTTGGACGCCAGCGGGTTGGCCGTGACCACCATGTACTTGGAGGTGTGCAGGGCCTTCTTGCCGAGGCGGTAGCCCGACGAGGGCTCGGGTGCGGCCGGATCACCGGGCAGGCCCGAGCCCACGACCACGCTGCCATCGCCCGAGGTGATGGCGCAGGCGGCCAGGTCGTCCTGGCCCGATCCGCCATTGCCACCACCACCGCCGCACGATGCGAGGAACAGCGGCGTGGCGGCCGCAAGGCCGATCCACTGCCATGCGGGCAGGCGTTGCCTGGAAGGGGGTTGCTTCATGAAATGTCTCCTTGTGGTGCGTGGAATGCGTTGATCTTGTTCACCTGGGGCAGCACCCGCCCGCAGGCTTGCCGCGAGCTTACATCCGTTCCACCACCACTTCGCGCAGATGCAGCCACGGGGTTCGGGACGTCCGTCCAGCACCGAGCGACTCAGCAGGTAAGCAAACTTCATACCAAGCGTGTGCACTGTTTTCGATCCACCTGGGCGAAGGCATGACAACGCCCTTGGGGTCAACGCGCAAACTCGCGGTAGCCGATGACCTCGTTCATGCCGATGCCCATAAAGCCCTCGGTGCACAGCCACCGGCTGTAAGAGACACCAGCGCACGGCCGCCTCGGAGGTACTACCGGCAGCGGTCACGGCCAGCAAGCGGGCATCGCAGACCCGGTCCTCCCGCTCGAACTGCACGCGGTAGCGCCTGCAGGCCTCTGGCTGAAGCCGCAGATACACGAGCCCGCAGCAAACGAAGAAGCTCGTAATGCCGCCCCCGGGACCCCTTGGGCTTCCGCACAAACACTACGCAAGTCACTTGGTTGGTGAAGCACTACTTTTCTTGGTGGCCGTGAGCATTGCCGCTCTCAAATAAAACCAGATACATGAGAGCACCAAAAAATTCAGGAAGCCAGAATTTCCTTTTGAACTAATCAAGAGAAAAATACAAAGCACAATGGCTCCCGGCAATAATCCAGCCATCACACCGACCAACACGCATTTCCAGCCCGAAGAATTGTGGACGATATCCATATATTCCGAAGCCACACGAAATCCGTGGACCCATGAATAATACAAAACTCCCATAGCGATGGGGCCAAAAATATCTGAATCAAACATCGATCAGCACTCCCATTTTCAAATCATTTCAAGCTCTTGCCACCTCGCGGATGTTCTTGATAACTGACTGATATATATTAATATACCAAATTACAAACAAAACAACTCCAACCCCGACCTCTTCTTTTATAATCACTTGCTCCGTATTTACCCCTTTTTGCGATGAATAAAAAATATACACATAGAAAATCAATGCAATGGGAAAAATAAAAAACATATGTCTAATCAACACCACAAGACTGATGCTGAGAAATCTCGCAGCAAAATCCACACCAGAAGCCCCCCCATTGGCACGATAAGAAAATATAGCCCCCCATAAAACAATAGAAATACCAAAAAAAGAGTTGATATAGTCCCAGACTCCCACGTATTCAGGAGAACTATAGCGAGTAACTTCCACAGCAACAGCGTTCAATAAAACGAAAATCAGGACATAACCAAATACCTGTCCTTCTGATAGCTCTCGACGAATTAAGGCATTCTTTAGTTCTTTTATTTTCCAGAAAAACATAAATCCTCCATTTATATTTTATCAATCAAAAATCTTAAACAGCGATTCAGTCTCAACAACTCCTTTCGGTGAAAATTCCTTTCGCGAGCATAAAACACGGCTTTAAATTTCAAAATGAAGCGTACCAGGGAAATTGTCAGCTCTCATGACTCTATACTTCTAGAGAATATCGTCATCCCAAAACTTTCCAGGATCAGCATACTGACCATTCTTTACGACAGCACACCACCCGAATGATCTGTAGAACATCTTCAAATCCACAATCTGATAAATATCATTCTCTTCTCTCATTAAAGTTATGAGGCTTCGTGCACTATGGGTATATTCCCCACCTCCAGATGCCACAGCTCTTCGCTCCAATTCATCTCTATCCCATCCATAAACGATGCCACTCACATCAGGAACAGTATCAAAGAAAATAACCTCGAATTCATTGGATATTCTGACGAGACAGGGAATCTGTTTTTGCTTAAGCAAATCTACAGTTATCAAATTCTGGGGGAATCTTATATGCAACTTCATTAAACCACCTTTGAATCAACGACCTGACCTGAGAGAATTTTTTTGCACGTTTTCCAACGTGGCTTTTTACTTTCAATCCTCATTGTGTTTCACGCACAGTCCAGGATAATGGCTATATCACTCGTGCTGATATGGGCATTGATATAGCTGAGTTTCTTGCCGCCTGCTTATTCCACTTCCACCCTACAAACAAACCAGAAGCACTTAGATTTACAGCACACAGGAACAGCAAGACAAGCAGAACGCGGGTGATATAAACGGAAGTCCTGACCTGTGAATACTCTATACGGCCTACAGCCCAGGCGGACGAGGACAGATCAGCGGCGTGGCAGGTACTTCCCTGGGCTCATCAGGCCTGCTGATATCCACGATACGCAACCCGCACTTGCGCATGCCAGCCCAGACAAAATCCACACGGTAGACGCCATCAGCAGTGGGAGTGAACCGCTTGGTTACCGGCCCACAGGAACCTCTGCTGTACTGGTCTTGCCAGGAGGAAAAGCCTTTGACCTGCACTGGCGCATCTGCAGGCACTGCAGCCTCTCGCACGGTTGGTACGCCGCTGAGCTTGTTGCTCAACGCAGCAATCCAGGGCAGCAGCACGCCCTCGCCTCCATCGCGGACAGATCCTGCGAATTCAAAGCCTTCGCACGCCGTGGTGGCGGAACTGATGGAGAAGCTTGCCGACATGGGCATGCCTGTGGAGCGGAGATGCAATGTGGCGTCTTTGGGCTGTGGCGTGTAGTTGCGGCGAGGTTCGATGGCGCAACCGGCCAGCGCAACGGAAAGACATAGGATCAAAAAAGAACGGTCGTCTTTCATGAGATTAATTCGAATTTACTCAAAGCAAATTAAATCAAATCTTGCCTTTATCCAAATCTTTGACCCAATCTGGCAAATCCTCATCAACAACCTCCACCAAAGAAAAATTCTCCAATATTTGGTGCCATCCAGATGTTTGATAAAAAAATCTAAGATCAGATATTTCATAAATATCTTGCGATACCTCTATCAAACTAATCTCCGCAAAAGAATTATGTGTATGTACCCCACCTCCATATGATGGAGCTCTAAGATTTATTTCCTCTTTAGAGAAATCTTTCACAGTGCCTACTGCCTCAGGCAATGGAGAAAAAAATTCCACAGAAAAATCATTGCCTTTTATTTTACAAATGCAAGGAATATTTTTATTTTTAATAAAATACTCAAACCAACCATTTTTCTCAAATTTAATACATAGCCTCATAATTTATCAAAGAGAAATTCTCCAAAAATTTCATGCAATCGGAATATCCATAAAATAATTAACTCCTATCTTTATCTAACTCCCTAGCCCAATCTGGATAATATCTATCTTCTTCTTTATTTTTTTCAGCCAACATAGAATTCTCAACAATGTTTATCCAGCCATATATTTCATCAAAGAATTTCATATCAATGACCTCAAATGAATTATCAAATAAATAATTCAAACTAATCTCACCAAAACAATAGTGAGTATATTCACCACCTGCAGACGCAGAATATCTATCACATATATCTTGCAGATTAAAATCTTGGATAGATCCAATAGCCGCCATCAACGGCCTGGAGAATTCCACGGTAAAAATCCGCCCTTTTATTCTACAAATACATGGAATAAATTTATTCTTAACGATGCTCTCTGTAAAAAAATTTTTCTCAAATTCAATATTTAAAATCATTTAAATCACCTTTTCCTAGGAACAATAACATCGCCAGAAAATACCTTATTAAAACTATCAATTGGGCTGAAATATTGCTTTCCAGATGACAAAGGATCTCGTATTGCCACCACCTTTTGCCCGGTATTTGTAGTAGTCACACCATCTACAACAACAAAATGCGAGAATCCTGTTTCATTATTTGCGATTCTAACAATAACTGGAGTTCCGTTAGCTGTGTATTTTGCCAAATCATCAGTGTTTCTATTACCCCATGAGACGGCATCCACGCCATTAGCCCGCAAGATAGTTGCAGCCACCTCCGGCTTAATACCATTTGTTTCGGCAGGGAATCTCTGAATAATTCCCGGAACATCGACCGGTTTGCCTAGGGTATCTAAAACCATACCACATGAGTTATGCCCACATGTCACAGTTCCTTCACCTTGACCATATACTGCCCGATCTCCATTTCTTGGAAGTGCATCGTCCAGTAAAGGATTACGAGCCTGCCCATTTCCTCCTAGATTTCCAGTACCTTCCGTTCCGTTGGTAACAGATGTTCTTCTCAATTTTCCGATAAGGGCAGTACCGCTCATCAGAACATCAGCAAACTCATTTCCGTTTGATGCCGCCTGCAGTTGCTTGTACGCACTCCAATACTTTGGATCATCGGTTTTGCCATACAAGTACAGCAAATTATCCTGACCCAACACAGCCAGCTGCTTGATATTGTTGTCTGCTGCGCTGATCTGCCCCATCAGGTCAGCTCTGCGCTGAGGATCTGCAGTGGCCCCCAATTGCTGGTATAGCTGATCCTTGTACTTGGCAAGCTCTGTCACCACTGTGCCAAGGTCTTCTTGAATCTCCAGGTTCTGATCCACCGTCGCTGGAGCCAAACCTTTACGGATATCTTCATTGCGTTTAGCAGAACGCGCGTCCAGCTTGCTTACCTCGCCGCACGCCGCCTTGTCGCCCTTCTGGCAGGCGCTCTCACTCTTAGCCCGTTCCGTGAGCTCCTTGTGGTTGAGGAAGTTGTTCAGCGTGGCATTGGTCGAAGCCGCTGCCCCTGCTGCTCCACCGGCCACGGCCCCCACGGCCGTTCCAGCCACGGCGACCAGGGTGTTTCGCGCACCTTCGTCAACGCCCAACTCCTTCAAGGTTTCGTCCAGATGCGCAACAGCCACCTGGCTCAGGCCCGCGCCGGCAGCTCCTGCCAATCCCCCGCCCGCTGCACCAACCAATGCGTGCAGCGCGACTCGGCCGGCCCCACCTTCTTTCCATTTCTCGATTTCCGCCTCATCACCGTTGGCCATCGCCTCCTTGAGCTTGCTGTCGGCAAAGTCCCCCACCGCCTTGCTCGCACGTGAACCAAACTCCCGCGTGATCTCGATCTGCGCATTGACGTTCTCGCGCACCTTGTCCTTGTCGAAGATGGGCTTGAGGCCCGTCTCCTTGTCCCCCGTGCGCGCGCCGCTGTCACCCGCCACGCCGCTGATGCCTGCCTTGGTGGTGCTGCTGGCATTGCCGCTGTCGCTGCCCACGCCGGCACTGCCGCCCGTCAGGCCTTTACCTGTGTCGAGTGCGGCCTTTTTTTGTTCTTCCGTCTTGGCTGTGCTCTGGTCACCTGCCTGGAAGCCCACGCTGCCGCCTGCGCTCCAGCCGCTGGCGTCGTAGGCCGCGTGGTTTTCAATATCGCTGGTGGTCAGCTTGCCGCCGGTTTCAAAGCGGTTCTTGCCGTCGTCCATCGCCACCTGGGTGCTGGTGATGGCGCCGCCCTTGAGCGTGGTGTCGCCCTTGACCTTGACGTCAAAACCACCGTCGCCAGCGCGGATGCCGCTTTGCTCGACCACGCTCTGGTAGTCGCTGTCGATGCGCGTGCGCCCGGCGCTGCCGCCCACGCTGGAGGGGCCGTAGCACAGGGGAGGCACGCACAGGCTGACGTTGAGGCCTGCGCTGCTGCTTTTCTCGTTGTAGGTGCTCTTGTCCTGCAGGCTTTCGATGGCGAGGTTGCCGCCTATGTCGGCCTTGACCATGTCGGCCACGATGGTGGCGCCCTTGAGCGTGGTGTCGCCGCCGCTTTGCACGCTGGCCGTGCCGCCTGCCTTGATGTGGGTGTTGGTGTGGCTGAGGCTTTCACCGCTGCCACTGCCCTTGCCCTGGCTGAGCCCCACATTGACGCTGAAGCCGTTCTTGCTGCCCAGGGTGAAGGCCACGCCCACGCTGGCCGA